>CAYPUR010000079.1:0-19354 GCA_964413865.1 uncultured Verrucomicrobiota bacterium | reverse complement strand
CACCGCCGCTGGCTGTCAGCCTTGCTGGCCTTGCGGCATGGAGGCTGGGGACAGATCTTCTGGTGGAGAATGTTCCGGTAGTCTGGTTGGAACAACTCTTTGCAGTGCAAGCACTCCCGCGGATCGCTCTTGGACACCGCAAAGGCTGCGCTTAGCTCGGGTGGCGAGGCAATCCCAGGAGCACCACTACACCCAACGGCGAAGAAAACGGAATGGAAGAAGAGAAGAAGACTTCTGCGTGAAGCTCTTCGAACAAGACGGAAGCCGAAGAAGACGAGGGGGAGAATTACATCGCCATCTTCACGCCACTTTCAAAGCGCCGACCGCACTGCTCCGGGCGGACGGCTGGGACCAAGACTCGCGCCGCGCGAGACTAGGCCCCAGCCGCCCGCCCGCGCGGTGCAGGGCAGCCCGGCGCAGACTTAGGCCGACCCCCGACGTGCCCTCCCGTAAACGGTGCGCCGGGGTCCTTGGCGGGTCGGCCCAAGACTGCGCCGCGCCGATGGCCATTGAGGTGCCCCTGCTGTTTAACGATTACGGCCCGTAGTCTCGCCTCCGATGCCGGTCCTGCGCTCACCGGTGCCGCCAAGCTCCCCGCCAATCCTGGCGACATGCCCTGGTCGCAAACGTGGAGCACGTGCGCGATGGCGAACGCGGGCACCGCCCCAGTGTCGGGACGATCTCAGTGAGAATGCGTCATGCCCTGGTCCTCCGACTGCACCGGCCGCGCCTGTTCCGGCGGAACCACCTTCGGGAGGACCAATCGTTTCAATGTGGTTTTCGGCTTGCGCAAACAAGCCGAACCCAGGCGACATGCGCTGCTGACTTGTCCGATCACACCGATCAGACCCTGCTTGCGTTTCATGCCCCCCGCCGCCGGGCTCAGGGCTTCCACGCGGCGCGCCTTTCCTTGTTGAGGACGTGGGCGTTGAGGACGTTTAGCGGTTCGCCGCAGGAGTTGATGCGCCACAGCCGCGCAGCGGAAGTGTTCAGCAGGGACGGCCAGTCCCGATTCTGTTCATGGGGCGGTCCCGGGTCGGCGTCGGCCCTGCGCACGGCCTGCGAAACCAAGGGAAGGGGCGGCAAGTCTAGCGGCGGACCCTGATGCTCCACGCAGAAGACAACACCCTGATCCCGATCGAGGACGCGCCACACACTGCTTTTCGAGGCGTGCCAGGACCTGCACAAGGTTTTCCTGCGAGTACCGCCCGTGCCGACAGCCAAAACCAGGTTCAGAGCCGTGACGCCATCGGGGCGACCAGGACCGCCTGACGGTTTTTTCGAAATGTGTGCGCTTTGACTACTCGGTTTCGACTACTATGTGGCCGGATTTCGGCCCCATTGAGGACATTCACGTCCGAGGATCGCCTCTTGATCGCAGAGGCAACGCATTCGTATACAACGTAGAGTCCAAGAATGCCCAATTGGGGCCATGAGCGGGCAAACCCCATGAAAAGGTTTTGTAAACCGTCGGTCGTCGGTTCGAATCCGACAACTGGCTCCAGATCTTCTCGCTCCTGCGTCGCGAGAAGATCCGGCCTCGCTGTGCGAGGCGCGAGTGGGGATTCACTTCATCGGTGGTTGACGGCCCAGCCCGCCGGGCGGACCTTGATGCCGTCTGGAGAGGAGGCGAGTATGAACCACACGCAAGGAGTTGGGGGCGAACTCGGAGCGGCCAACGGGTACGTGCACGCGGAGGCTGCGCCCAAGGCTGCAACCCGCATCGTCGTCGTGGATCACCGGGAGACGCGCAGCGGCGTGCTCGATGCTCTGGAACAAATCCCGGGGATCGAGGTCCGGGTCGAGCCGCTGAAGCTGGGCGATTACCTCATCAACAACGGCTGCCTCTTCGAGCGAAAGACTCTGTTGGACTTCGCGGAGTCAATCATAGATGGACGGTTGTTCACACAAGCCAACCGTCTTGCCGCGTGGCCTGACCGGGTGGCCCTTATCGTCGAGGGCACAGGCCGCGACCTGAACGCCAGCGGGATGCGTCGGGAAGCCCTGCTGGGAGCCCTCATCTCGCTGACGTTGGTCTATGATCTGCCGGTGTTGCGTTCTCGTGACCCCGCGGAGACCGCCCGCCTGCTCATCTATGCCGCCGACCAACTGCAGCGGCATGCCGAGGGCGCGCTGCCTCGACACGGGAAACGACCCCGAACTAGGCGAAGGATCCAGTTGCGTCTGCTGCAGGGCTTGCCCGGGATCGGACCCTCGCGAGCGGCCGGGTTACTGGAGCGGTTCGAGCGTGTGGAAGCCGTGATGACCGCCGACGCTGAGTCGCTGCAGACTGTGGAAGGCATTGGTCCGAAGACCGCGGCGTCCATCCGCTGGGTGCTCAAATGAAGCTCTGTGGTGCTGGCAGTCGGGGGCACAGTCAACGGCTGAATGGGAGTGGGGGAGAGCAGGCGATCTGAAGTTCCGCGAAGCGGCCCAAGGGTCGACCCAAGCCACGATTCACTGCGATTCCGCGGTTCCTCGGCCCCCGGCCCCGATGCCTCACACTGCGCAAGTGGTTTGGGCATCCGGGCTGGATTCGCTCACTCCAGGGTCGGGGCTTCGAGCAGTCGGCTGGGCAAGTCGCGGTGCCCATGCATGGCACGGCGCAACACCAACTCGTCAGTCAGCACTTCGTAAAACAGGATGTGTTTGTTGAACGGCCGAAATACGATGAAGAAACGCCAGTCACGCAGACGCGGGTGAGCAAATCCCCCACGAGGGCCGAGGTGCGGATGTTGGCCGAGGAGGTGGCAAGTGGCTTCGACCGCATCAAGGTAGCGGTCCGCTATGTCCCAGCCGGCCTTGGCTGCATACCACTCGAACTGTCGCTCGACGTCGGCCAGGAAGTCGTCCGTTTTGCGGACGTTCATGCGTGCGAAGAGGGAGTGCGCGCTCGGACCCGTTCCCGGATTCGGTTGAAATCCGCCCCAGTCAGCGGCGTGGCGGGTTTGTCCGCGGCTTCCAGCAACCAGCGTTCGAGCTCCGGCGTCACTTCGAAAGGCTTGCGTCGTTGCTCGCGTACCGAACGCAACACGTCATTGGCCAGTTCGCTCGCGTTGGCGCAGACTCCTGCGCGCACCTGTTCTTCGAGGAACTCCTCCACGTCTTTCGCCAGGGCAATCGGCATGGGTCAACTGTCCCGGAACCGCCAGCAGGTGTCAAATCTCCGTCCTCGAATCGCTCTTTTGTTCGGCTACCCCCTGGCCATACGCCCGGTGTGGGGCACGAGCGGCGAGAACCACCTGCACATGCCGACCTCGACGGTGCTGTCCGACTCCAGCTTGAAAGACAAGGTCGGCCGGAGCAAGCTTCAGCCATCGCGACATAAGTGTCGATGAGTGGCGCTGCCCCAAAGCCGCGGGGGACCGGACCTTTCGCGGGAGAAACGACGGCTAGACTGCGGCTCTCGAATGGTAATGGCGCCTGGTGTCGCGACAGATCGCGGGCAACCACGCGTAAGAAGCCGCATTGTGGCGACGAACGACGACAGACTGGAGCACGCCGACCTGATCGATTTCCTGACGGAAGACCCGATTGGGGAGCGCCGATATTGGGCCGTGATGCTGGTCGTGCGGATGCTGGAGACGAAGCTTGGCTGCCGCTGTCGGGGAGACAACCGACTCAGCGGCGCAGCGAACGCCCAAGCGGCCATCGGATCGTTGCGGGCAGCGATGGCGCCGCTCTCCCAGGCCGAGCAGGCGTTGATGTTGCGGTTGGGGCGCTGGGAGGTGCTTGAAGCACTCGATCGGGACGACCCGGACCGAGGGGTAAGTCAGCGGGCCAGGAAGCTACTAACCAGCAGGGGTGGCACAGGAGGACTTGGCAGCCAAGCGGACCTCTTTGAGCGGTCAGATGAATCGCTGTCGCCGAATACCTCGGACGGGTAACGCGCCAAAACCACCAGTCAACCCGTGAGCAAGAAGAAAGACCATCGCAAGTCACTGCCGGCAAGGCAGCGGTCAACGTCGTCGACCACCGCGAGCGTCCTACCCCCGGGCCTGGTCAACCTGCGTGAGGAGGTCGACAACATCTGTCGCCTTGCCTCACGCTGCGAGCGCCGCGTGATTGGCCTGGGCACCTTGGTGTTCTTCTCCATGACAACACGCGATGCTTGGTTGCTCGATTGGGAGGACGAACTGGCGATCTGTCTGATGAAGGATGGGATACCGCAGCCGTACGAGCTTGGCGAGACCGATCGCGCCTTCGCCATCCAATGGCGCGGTCGCTACCACATCGAGGGAGGACTGTTTGCGTACATCGACAGCGACGCCACGGCAACGCACGCGCGAGTGATTCAGGGCTGTCCAACCGAGGCCATACTCGCCACAATCGAACGAATGAAACGCGGGATTTGACGGCCCTGTGAACCGACAGCGACTCAAAGCCAAGACGATTGTCATTGCGAAGCAGCTTCTCGAAGCCAAGGGCTATGTCAGTGCCGTTGACGTGCTGCTGGCCATGGGCCGGTTGTCCAAAGAGGACTATGAGCGATGGCGCTTCCGCCAAGTGCCGCATCTCGAAAAGGTTCTGCCCGGCAGCCTGAACGAGCACGCGTTCTTCTGTCGCGAATTGCGCGTCCACGCCCGCGAATTGAAGCTGAAGCCGAGCCGCACGGCTTACATGTCCTGGGGCAAGGACGGCCGCCAACCGCTGCGTTTCACGAAATACGGCGATCCGCACGTCGAGGCCCTTTTCTCGACCCATTACGTCAGCACCGCAATCACTGATTCGCAGAAGGCCCGGCGCACGCAGATTCCGGCACCCCATTCCGCCATGCCGTCTGGCGCTCGGTCCCCGTCCTTAGCCGATACGGACCGAGTCTCAGAGCTCCTGAATGTCATACCACCTCCACTTCAGTCGGGAGCGGACCCTCGATCGGGAGTTCCTTCCGCCGATGCGAAGGCGGCACAGTCCACGGAGGATCGTCTTCGCCATCCGTCGCCGCCATTCTGACCCCGACGATGCGGCTCCGAGCTTCGGCCGCACGCCCCATGCGTGGGCCCGGACAGCCCCCGCGGCCTCGGCACCTTCCTTGCGGCGGGACGCCGGCGGCTCGAGGTCCAGGTCCGGCGCAAGCAGGGCCTCGCCGATGAGACGAGCCGCGGCATCCGTAGGGCGCTTGCCGCTTCCTGTGACTTTGACCTTGGCGCTCCGGACCAGCCGGAGCACGCGCGGCAATTCCAGCGGCGCGATGCGTTCGCTCTCGTAGACGCGAAGAGGCCGCTCTTCTTCCTCGTCGCAATCGCGGTGCTTGAAGCGGTACGTGGGCGGCAGCGCGGCCATTGGGCAGGGGCGAGCCGGCTCGGGTTCCGCGAGCAACCCGCGCAATGGATCGCGCCAACAATCGAGGACGCCGGGTTCCTCGAACGACCCCCGAGGCGGATGATACAGGAACAACGGAAGCAACGACGCGGTCTCTTCCCGGTAGCCGTAGTCCCGGTTCCAAGAAGGAGCGGCCATGTTGTGCTTGGCCGCAAATTCGCGGTTGCCCAGCAGACGTCCCTGATGCACCGCCTCCGCCATGTACAGCCGCTCCGCCGACGAGAGCTTGGCCACGACCTCGGGCAGGTGCGCCACCGAATAGCGCTCGATGGCTTGCACAAGCTGCTCCTTGCGTGTCAGACCGGACGCGGGCAGCTCCAGGGTGCGGAGGAGCTTGCGCAAGACGTCTCCGCTCAGTTCCTGCAACGCGGCGTTCAAGCTGTTCATCCCCCGGATGCAGACAGGTCCTGCGCCTTCTGGCAAGGGCAGAGGTGGGTCGAACGGGGTCGTCAACGGCAAAGCCCGGTCGCTGGCCCTGCAAGCTTGGCTTGGCCCTCGGCGAGCCGGCGCGTATGGTCCCCCCATGACGGATGGCCATGACTTCCAGCCGCAGAACCCGCTGATCGTCCAGGGCGACCACACAGTGCTGGTCGAGGTGGACAGCCCGCGCTACGCGGAGGCGCGGGATGCGTTGGCGCGGTTTGCGGAGTTGGTGAAGTCGCCGGAGCACGTGCACACCTACCGGCTCACGCCGCTGTCGATCTGGAACGCGTGCGCCGTAGGCGAGAATGCGGAGAGCATCGTCGCCGCCTTGCGCGGGCTCTCGAAGTACGCCGTGCCCCGCCACGTCGGGGCCAGTGTCCGGGACTTCGCCGCGCGCTATGGCGCCCTCCAGTTGCGTCGCGAGGCGCCCCAACTGGTGCTGGGCGCGCGGGACCTGCCCCTGGCCGAGGAACTGGCCCATCAGCCGGCGCTCGAGTCCCTGCTGCGCGAACGGCGCGCGCCCCTCGAGTTCGTGGTCGCGCCCGCCGATCGTGGCCGGCTCAAGCAGGCGCTGATTAAGCTCGGTTTCCCCACAGAAGACCTGGCGGGCTACCAGCCGGGCGAGTCGCTCGACGTCGCGTTACGTTGCGTCACAACGGCGGGACGGACATTCGCGCCGCGGGATTACCAGCGCGAGGCGGCGGACCTTTTCCATGCGGGCGGCGCCGAGCGGGGCGGGTCCGGCGTGGTGGTGTTGCCGTGCGGCAATTGCTGGCCTGGCATTCGTCCGATCCGGTTCTGATCGTCGCCATGAGCCGGGACGCGCCCCTGCCGCGTGGGCGACCCGGGCACGCGGACACAGTGGGATCGAGATTGGGTCCATCTGTTTGGGGCGCGGGTTTCTGAGAGCCCGCATTTCAGGTGAAATGGGACGGTGACCGGTCAGATGACATCAAAAGTTGGTGAGAAATGCGGGCTAACGGCACGGCGCGGCGATTTCAGCGAGAACCAGTTACGAGGATACGCTCCAGGGACACCTCACCCCGGCCACCAAGGACTGCACAGGACGCAACGTTGTTCGACGGCGGGTTGAAGCCCTCCGGGCTTGGGACCCGTCCGGACTCCAGAGGCCCCTCAATCCACTGCCGGGTTACAAAACAGGGTGACAACGGCGGTCCTCCTCGGCTAACACTCCGTGATGAATGGCCGCATGCTCCGCACCGGGAATGTCGGGCTGATGGTCTGCTTTCTCCTGTCGCGGGGTCTGCCCGCCCGGGCCGGTTCCATGCGCCCGGAGATCGAGTCGGACTGGCTGCGACAGGCGGAAGCCTGGCAACCGCGGGTCCCTCCGACCCAGGCGGACGCCGCCGGTGCCGTGGACGGCGTGAAGAACGGCGCCTACGCCTTCCACACGGGGGAGGAAACCAATCCGTGGTGGCAGGTGGACCTGGGCGAGTCTCAACTCCTCTGGCGCATCGTCGTCTTCAACCGCCTCGACTACGCCCCCGGTCTCCACAACGCCGACACTCTCGTCGTCTTCGCCTCGGAGGACGGACGGCAATGGCGCCTGATTCATGATCAGCAGGGCCGGCACTTTGGCGGCACCTCGGGAGCGCCTCCTCTCGAGGTGAAGCTCGGAGACGGCGAGGTGCGTGCTCGCTTCGTGCGGCTGCAAATCCCCAGCGCCAAACCCATCTTCTTCCACCTGGACGAGGTGGAGATCTACGGGCCAACTGAGCCGGCCAGGAACCTTGCCCTGCGTCGGCCCGCTGACCAGAGCAGCGTGAGCGTCTGGTCCACGTCGAAGCTCCCACCGTCCAAACCGGGCGCAGCGGTGACGCCAGCGGTCATCCGGTACTCCCTGGAGCGAGGGCGCTTGCTGGCGGCTGACCTCCGGCACGCCGGCGTCGACACAGCGGCGTTCGAACGGGAGATCGAGGGCGTCGAAACGGCCGTGACAGCCAGATTGGAGGCCCGCGACCCGATCGCCGAGGGACATTCGCAGTCAGCAAACCCATGTGACAGGCCGGGTGCGTCGCCCCAGGCTGCAGGCTCGCTCGCCTCGCCGGGCGATGAACCACAGGCCTCGGATCTCACCTCCCACTACCTGACGCTCCGTTGGGCCATACGCCGGCTGGCCTTTCAGAATCCGCTTCTCGAGTTCGACCGCTTATTGATCACGAAGCGTTTTGGCCAGGAGACTTACCCCGACGTATGCCTCAACCACATGCCGTGGGTGTCGCGTCCGGGCGGAGATGTGTGCGTCCTCACGCTGGCCGGGCCCGAGGCCGCACCGCGCGTCGAGGGCATCCTCAAGGGCACGCTCGGCCCCGGACACGTTCACGGAATGGACTTGAGTTGGGACGGCCGCCGCATCGTCTTGGGCTACGCCAAGGCGAGGACCGAGCAACCGCCCGCGGGCTGGCTCGACCGCGCGGAGAGCTACCGTCTCCGCCGGACCGAGGAGCCCATACACCTCTACGAAATTGGCGTGGACGGCGCCGGCTTGCGCCAACTCACCTCCGGCGAGTGGAGCGACCTGGATCCCACCTACGCCGCCAACGGCGACATCGTATTCGTCTCCGAGCGCTGCGGCACCTCGCTCCAGTGCAACGAATACGACAAGGATGAAACGAGCTGCAACCTCTATGTCATGCGCCCCGACGGCACCGCCATCCGCCGGCTGAGCGTGAACAAGGACGGCGATTACCTGCCCCACACCCTGGACGACGGCACCATCGGCTACACCCGTTGGGAGTATCACGAACGCGGCTTCGCCTATATCCAGTCGCTTTGGACCATTCGCCCGGACGGCACCCAGGCCGACGCCCTCTTCAAGCAGCATTTCGTCGACCCCTGGGCGCTCGCGGATGTCCGCTCGATCCCCGGCACGCGGAACCAGAAATTAGTCTGTGTCGCCGCCGGACATCACACGCTGGCTGCGGGGCCGGTGGTGGTGGTCACCCCGAGCACGGGGATCAACGACCAGCGCGGCCTGGCGATCGTCACTCCGGGCGTGCTCCCGCCCGAGGGGGGCATGTCCGGCAGGCCCGTTCCCGAAGGCGGCGTGCGCGACCAGGGCGGATATTACATGCACCCGTGGCCGCTGTCAGAAAACACATTCCTCGCCGCCTACAGCTACGGAACGGGCAAGACGGGATTGGCCAGCGAAGTCGACCCCACCGGTTACGCGATCTACCTGATCGACGTCTTCGGCACCAAGGAGCTGATCTGCCGCGATACAAACATCTCCTGCTCCATGCCAATCCCGCTGCGCGCGCGGTCGCGACCGCCGGTGCTGCCGGACCTGACGGTGCCGGGCGCCGTCGACGCCACCTGCATCCTCAGCCGCGTCAACTACGGCTGCGAAGGCCTCGCGCCAGAACGCATCCGCTGGCTGCGCATCTCCGAACCGATCGGCTGGCCCTACGACAACGAACGCGGCGGCCAGCGCTACGGCGAAGATCACCGCTTCAGCGGTCCCGGGGCCGAGCGCAAGAACCTCACCAGTTGGACCCCGATCCGCATTCTCGGCGACGTGCCCGTGGAAGCGGACGGCAGCGCCCACTTCCGCGTGCCGACCGAGACCGCCGTCTATTTCCAGATCCTCGACGCAAACCGCCAGGAGCTGCGTCGCATGCGCTCCTTCATCAGCTTCCAGCCCGGCGAACACCGCGCCTGCACCGGCTGCCACGAAAGCCGAACCGTCGCCCCGGTCCCGCCCCCACAACGCCGCCTCGCCGCCCTGACGCGTCCGGCCTCCATTCCGTTGCCGCCGCCCTGGGGTGACCGACCGGTGGATTTCCTGCGCGACATCCAGCCGGTGCTCGACCGGCACTGCGTCAATTGCCACACCGGCCTCAAACCCGCCGGACGTGTCGACTTGTCGCCCGGTCTGCTCGCCTTCGACCCCCAGGTCGCCGGCTATGGCCACAACCGCGCCTACGAGACGATCCTCGAGCAAGGGTTGGTCTCGATCTCCGCGGCGCGCGCCCAGGATGCCAGTATCACGCCGCCACTGGCCTACGGATCGCTCCGGAGCTCGTTACTCCTCTGCCTGACCAACACCGCGCATCGCACGACGGTGAACCTGGGGGATGAGGATCGCCTGCGTCTGGCCATATGGATCGATGCCAACGCCCCCTACCACGATCGCTTCGTCAACAAACGGGCAGACCACCCGGCCTATGACCTGGCCAGTGATCAGGCCCTGTTGAAGGAACTCGGCACCCTGCACGAACGCCGTTGTACCCCGTGTCACCAGGCCAGCGAGGTGACTCGCCTCGACTGGCTCGACCTGCACGACCCCACCCGCAGCCTCTTCCTGACGGCACCCTTGGCTTTAGCAGCCGGCGGTGTGCCGAAGTGCAACCCGATCCCCTATCGGGATGCCGACGATCCAGACTACCGGGCCGCCTGCACCCTGGTCGAAACCGCCGTCAGCCGCGCCTGGCGCGAGCCCCGACGCGACCTGGCGACCCACTGACCGTGGGGGTGCCACGGTCATTTCGATAGACGCGACCCCATTGTCTGCTCTCCACTTCATGTTCTTCGTGCCCTTCGTGGTGATCTGAAACGAGGGTTTGCGATCGGGACTGGGACCGTTGACGTCCAACCAGACTGGATGGACATTGGCCGCGTCTGGAGAGGAGGATGCATGATGAATCAAGAGGAGCTGCGGACGATCACGGAGCGGTCAAAGAGGCCGATCGTCTCGAGAGAGCGCCCAGGTCCGTGGCGAACGTCGTCCTTGTGGACCATCGAGAGACGCGCAGCGGTGTTCTGACGGCGTTGGCCCGGACCGACCGTCAATGGGCCATCAAGGGAGTCCCCTTTTCGGATTACGGGGCCGCGGCTTCGACTGGCAACCGCGGCGCGGTATGGGCGGGCGCCGGCGTACCGGCCGACGCGTTGACGCGGTTTCCCGCCGGGTCGATGATCGTCGCCGTCACGAAGACGAGCAACTGCTTGCGCACCGTGGACCTCGATTCGCTTCGGAACAGTCCCCCAGCCAGCGGGATGTCGCCCAGCACCGGCACCTTGTCCTTCGAGAGGCGCGTCTCCTCGACCGGAAAACCGCCCAACACCAGCGTCTGGCCGTCGCGAATCGCCGCCTGCGTCACCATCTGGCGCACGCGGAAGCGCGGCAGCGGCAGGTTCACGAGGCGGGCCTTGCCGTTCTCCATGACCTCCACCTTCGAGGACTTGGGCGGCTCGTCATAGCCCAAGAACTCGGTGACGGTGGGGATGACCGTCAGGTTGATCGTCACGCCGTCGGCTGCGACCAGCGGGATCACGTCGAGGCTGGGGCCGGTCGGAATGGTCGCGCTGGAAAACGGCAGCCCGTTCGTGGCCGGGGTGGCGCCGGGGACCTTCACGGTGTCGGGGTTCAAACCGGTCACGACCGTGCGCATGTCCGCGACCTGAATCTGCGCCTGCCGGCCGCTCAGGGTCGTCACTTTCGGGGCGGAGAGCACGTCCACGCCGGCGCGCTGTTCGAGCGCGCGCAGCACCACGCGGAACTGCGGCTCGCTGAGAATGCCGGTCACGGTGGCGCCTTGCGCGGCGGTGACGCGGATGTTCGCGGCGTTGGTCGCGTCGCGGCCTGGCCAGGCCAGTTGATCGCCGCGCAACTCGCGCACGCCGTTCGTGCCCGCCCCCTCCAACACCGCGATTACGTCGCGGAACTGGGGATCGGTGAGGATGCCGCTAATCGTCCCAACGTTGCCGGTCGAGTTGCCTGCGGACGACATTCCAGGACCGGGGAACACGCCGTACGTCCCGGCGGGCGCTGTTCCCGGAGGCTGATTCGTACCCGCTTGGACATTGCCAAGATACGAGTCGAAACCGAGCGGCGCGTTCGCGTCCGCAGAGATTTCCACGAACTTCGCCTCGATCATCACCTGCGGCTGGGCCGTGTTGAGCACCTGCAGCAACTGCTCGACCGTGTCGAGTTCAGGCATGGTGGCGCGCACCATCAACAGGCCGTTGCGGTCGTTGTAGTACAGCGCCTTGACCAGCGGCTTGTCCGCCGCGGCGTTCGTTGGCGCGAAGTCCAACCCAGCAGAGGCGAAGAGCGCGCGCAATTGCTCTTGTGCCGTAAGGTTGGTCGCTCCCTTGCCCGCCAGGGCTTCCAGTCCCGCGGCGAGTGTCTGCGGTTCCATCTTGTAGGTGCGGAGGGACAATTCCTCGGCTGCTCGCCAGGAGAACACAATGCCGTATGGTTCGATCGAGTACTGAATGGGCTGATCGGCGGCTTGAACAATGGCAGCCAGGGCATCCGCCAAGCGCACCTGCCGCAACGGTGGCGTCAGTTGGATTTGCACCTCAGCCAGGTTCTTGAGCGCCGCCTCGGTGGGCTTGGTCGCGGTGGACTCCGAATTGCGACCCGGTCCGATGAGGAAGTTCATCCCCGCATTGCGGGATTTCGCCGTCTCGGACAAGAACGCCACTACCTCGATCAGCGGAACCCCCGGCGCTGGGAACTCAACCTGGTCCATGACGATCTGATCCAATCGTTCATGAATTCTCTTGCGTCCCGGTTCGACCGTCATTGCCCTGTCCGAATTGAGCGGAAGCCCGGCGTTGGTCTTAGCTGTTCGCGCCGCCGCCTCGCGCACCAGCCGCAAGAGATACTCCGCGGAGGGATCACCGGGTGACTCCCGCAACACGGTTTCCAGTTTCGCCTGGGCTTCAGGCAGGCGGCCCATCTCATAAAGCAGCTTGGCATCCTGAAACAGATGCGGGACGGAAGCTTCATCCTCGGCGGGGGTGACGAGGCTGATCCGGGTAACGCCTGCGGCGCGGCAGGCGTCCACCACTTCGATGACTCGCGCTGCCGGGACCGTCTCCACAGCGGACACCCGAACCACGAGTGATCCCGAGGCCGACTGCAGGCTCCGGAGCTCCGCTTGCAGCGACTCCAAGGTCTGCACACGGCGGTCGAGCATCAACTGGCCATCCTGGGAAATGAGGAGCGAGATCACATGGGCCGGTTCTCCGGGCAGGGTTGCGCTGGGACCGGAAGGCGCTGGTGACTTCGTCTCCGGCTGGTTGCCCAGCGGCGGGGGAAGAAGACGGACGGAAGAAAATCCCATTTCAAACCGCCCGTTTGGGGCCACTTTCAATTTGCCGGTGGGGCTCGACAAGGTCAGCTCCTCCGGCGTCAGCTTCCAAGGCAGCGGGTGTGCGAGCGCGGCCGCCAGCGCGCGGGCCTCGTCCTCGGAGAACCGGCCGGAGATTTCGCACTTGCCGCCGGTGATGCTCTCCCTGACTCGCGGCGCCATCAGCACGGCGCCGTCCAGAACGATGGCCACCTGTTGCCCGATGCTGTCCCGCGTCAGTTCGGCCAACGCCTTTGCCCCGGCCTCATCGAAGGTGATCGCGATGCGCGGTTCGTTGTACTGCGCGTCGCGCTTGACCGTGGCCTCCGCCAGGTTGGTGCTGGTGAGATTCGCGGCCGCCTGGCGCATCACGACGAAACGCGGTGCGGGCGCCGCGCCGTCTGCCCTCTGAGTCAGCACTTCGCAATCTTCGGTGCACTGGCCGGCTTCAATCAGCTTCGCGCTGTCCGGGTGGACGCGACGAAACTGGAGCTGCCCCGACTGCGCAATCAGGTTGCGCACCACATCGCTGGAGAACACGCGGTTGGTGGGTTGGTCAGGCAGGGCACCGCGCGGCCTCAAGACCAAAAGGACTTCGAAGCGATCCGCATCCAACGGCTCGCACCGGACTTGACTGAACAGGTCGAGCGCCAAGAGGCGTCGCGTGACGGCGTCCATCGACATCACCTGCACCGACTTCGGATCGACGCCGGCCACGTCGGGGACGCGCACCGTGAAGGTCACCCGCGCATCGTCCTCGGCAGGCGTGGCGCTGGACGCGGCGCGATGGGTCGCGGCTGCGCCCGGTGAATCGCTGGCCGCCGGAGTGGAAGCGGCCGACGAAGCCGTCGCCTGCGCAAGGGCGTCACCAACGACCGCGAGCAACGCGGGCCGGTTTGCGGCCTGCGCCGGGAAGAACCGCGCAGGCACCGCCACAACCATCGCAAGCGTCGCCACGGCTCCCAGCCAGGCCACGAGTCCCGGCCAGCGGCGGCGGAGCGCCGGTTGTTCGCGTCCGCGAAGATGCAGCAACCTCTCCACGCGCCGCCCCAGGCCGGAACGGAAACCCGCCATGCCGAGCAACCCGACCACGCCGCGTTGCTGCCAGCGCGAGGCCAGCGCAACCAGGCAGCCGGCCAGCACCGCCGGACCGTCCTCGACCACAAGGCTGGCCTCGTCGGCGGCCGTTTCGCTGGCGGCGCGGAACTGGCGGCGCGCCCACCAGACCAACGGGTGCCACCAGAGCATCGCCACCAGCGCATCCGCGAGCGCGAGCCAGAACGGATCGCGCGCGGCGAGGTGGGCGAGTTCGTGCGCGAGCATCGCGTCCTGCTCGGCAGCGGAGTTCGCGGTCCAGAAGTCCGCCGGCAATCCGATGCTGGGCCGGACCACGCCGAAAGCCACCGGCCCAGCCAGCCGCGGCAGGTACACCGCCCGCACGCGGCGGCGGATGTTCAACCGCCCCGCAAGGCTTTGGACGCGCCGCTGGGACTCTGGCGATTCGGCGGTGGCGGCCCGCCGACCGGCAAAGGCCATCCAGATTCGCGGCGCCAGCGACCAGAGCCCGATGGCGGCGGCGCCCGTCAGCCAGAGCCACGCCGGCCAGCTTGTGCCGACTGGGGTTGGCGGCACGTCGCTGGACAAGCCCGGTTCGTTGACCGCGGCGGACAGCAGGCTGGTTTCACTCGCGGCCACACCAGTCGGTGTGGCCGTCACTGGCAAGTTGGCACGAACGATGACCTCCGGGGCCGAAGGCGTCTTGGCCGTGAATTGCCTGGCGAGGTAACGGTCGAGTCCAGCGAGGGAGTTTGCCAGCAGCAACGCCACGGCGGCCAGCGTGGCCAGCCACACGCGACGGCGGCTTTGCGGCGTGTGGGCCAGGCCTTGACTGAGGCCCGCGACGACCAGCAACAGGGTGCTCTGCGCGGCCAGCAGGCCCAGGGTCTGCAGCCAAAGTCCGGTGGTGGGCAGCGGGCTCATGACGAGTGGCTCCTTTCCGCGATCAGCTTCCGCAGACGAGCGAGTTCGTCGCGGCTGACTTCACGACGGGTGAGCAGGTGGCTGACCAGGGCTTCGACGCTGCCGCCGAAAAGGCGATCGAGCACGTGCTCGGCCATGCCGCCGCTGACCTGTTCCTCGGCGACGGCCGCCGCGTAAATGAACGTCCGGCCTTCGACCCGGTGCCGGACAAGTCCGCGCGCCTCCATTTTCCGCAGCATCGTGGCGACGGTGGTGTAGGCCAGCTCGGCTCCCCCGGGGAGGTTGGCGTGGACGTCCGCGACGCTGGCCTCGCCGCGCACCCAAAGCGTTTGCATGAGGCGCAACTGGAGGTCGCCGAGGCGATGAAATGTGGTCTGACGCATAAGAGATTTCGCTTCAACGACCGAAGTAGTACTATAATGGTAGTTGTATGTCAAGGGCCGAGGTTGGATTCTTCGCCAACGCTGAACCTGTCACTTTATCTCCACTGATCGCCGGCAACAGCTTCGTCGGACCGCCCGCGCTTCTATGTGCCTGAGCAGAAGGGTACGCATGCTAACCCGGAAATCTCACCAGTGGGGCGGTCGTGGCATTCCTGACGGTCCGGAAAGGGGTCAGTCCCGGAAAGCAGGAAGTCGGACTGGGCGATCGCCAGACCGACGTGATCGAGAAGATTCTCCGTCACTGCGGGCTGTGGGAAGAGCCCTCAGCTCGTGCCCCGCCTTCGGCGGAGACCTCGGTTACGGGCTGAGGCTTAAGGCAAAGGAAAGCTGGGGAGCGGTGCCGCCGCGCCTGAGGCGGCGCGACCGCTCGGCGGTGAACTGCACCCTGGCCGGCCGCCGCGACGGCCGTTTCCAGCCGCTGTTGCCCTCGGACCGGCCCTCCTGGAGCTTACGAGCGCCTTTCGGGGCTGGTGGCGGCCGCCCACCAGCCCCGAAAGGCCGAGGAGGCACTCGGCAGGGCGACAATTCTGCCTCGTTCCGCATTGAATGGCTACACCTGGTCAGGCACACTCCAGCTACGTCGAAAAAGCAAATGCCTATCAGTTACAAAGAGAATTCCCATAAGGGAGGCTTAACGATGACATTCAGCGGAGATTGAATGCCCATCTTTCGGACCGACCATCGAGAACAGCCACCACTTTCTTGGTTCAGGGAGAGCGCGGGCGTTGCGACGTGACAGAGGGTGCGGTCCCTGCAAAGCCCCTGCCTCACGCTGCCTACTGCACTTTGGGTTCGCGCACTTCAAGGGGTGGGCGACGGTGGATTTTGTCTTCGGGAACGAATTCTATCCGCATACCCCAGCCCGCATACGTGGTCAGGAGGCGCCCAAAGTCCTCGATTGGCAGTTCCTGATCGTCGATCTCAATGACAGCCTGCCTGTGCTCGTCATCGCTGATGGTGCAACGCAGCACATTCCCCTGCGGAGTCCACTGATTGCTCCGGGCGTGATACTCGATCTGCGGCGAGCCGAGGGGGATTTCGACCGCCACGTGCTTGTACTCGGACGCGAGCTTGGCTTGAGCGCGCAGGGTTTCGTTGAACAATTCGACGATCTCCTCATCGCTCATGTCCACAATTTCTGGTCCGATGCGGAGGTGCGTCGTCATCACGCCCTCCTCCTTGTACTCGATGATGGCCGTATCGCCGTCGCGGGTGACGTTCACCTCGTCCAACCGTACAATGTACCGTCGCTTGCGTTGCATGTGCTGCGGCAGATACACGGGCGGCTTCAGTGAAGTCAATGCCGTTCACACGCCTTTTACATGGCCCTCGGTTCGGCTTGAGTCGCCGGTTTCCACTCCACTACACTCCGATCATGCGAAGCAGCAAGCGCCCTCAATCAACGAAGTTGGCAGAGGTCAGCCGACAGGGAACGAACGCGGGCCAACGTACCGGAAAGGGAACAGCCGGAAAACGGGTTCAACCAACTCGTGCCCCGAAAGGCAAGGACCGCCTCTTCACGCTCGATGTCTTTCTCATTAGCGGGCCGATCAGCGCGAAGTTCGCTCGAAAGAACAGGACCATCTCGCGCACCATCCAGATGCGGGCCGGGCATACACTCGAAGACCTGCACGTGGCCATTTTCGCAGCGTTCGATCGCGGGGAGGAGCACATGTACGAGTTTCAGGTGGGCGGAGAGGGACCGATGGATCCGAAGGCAAGAAAGTACTGTCTGTCGATCCCGGGAGATCCGTTCGCCGACGAGACACCGGCAGGAGACATATCGAAAACACTCATCGGTTCACTCGGTTTGAAGGTCGGCGACGTGTTCGGCTACTGGTTCGATTTCGGCGACGATTGGTGGCACCAGATCAACGTGGTGGCTATCGCGGATGAAGTGCCGCCCGGCAAGTATCCGAAGGTGACCGCCCGGGTGGGTAACAGCCCGCCTCAGTACCCCGAGGGTGCAGAGGAAGGCTGAGGCTTACGAACGCGAGTCCATGAAGCAGGTTGCGGGAAGTTCTCGAGGTCCAGTGTCGCGGAAGGTCCTCGCGGCCTTGGAGAAGGAGCTTCGCCGGAAGGTCATCAATTTCGAAGCGTTCAGGCTGGGCGCGGAGCGTGCCGCGAACCTGGAACGAGGGGTCGTTCCCGAGGAGAAGATGCGCGGGATGGACCCCCTCCACGCGGTTTACACTTACGCCCAGAACAAGCTCTCAGCGATTGTCGAAGACGTGGCGCAACTTCCGATGTGCGCCGAACTCGCTGAGGCCTACTCAGCAGCCGAGGAGGAATACCTCCCATCCGGTCCACCGATGAGTCCACTCACCAGGTCGTACTTCTTCTGCTGGGCCGTCTTCGATTCACACGTTGGCAAGGATAGGGAAACCCTCGCGACCGTTGCCATCGATCTCTGCCGCCGACTGGGGATGGAACCGAGTGTGGTCCGACTCTTCGAGTACCTGCAGGACTCTCGGATGGGGCTCTACGTGCACGAGGGTGGGGTCGGTACGCATGTGATGCTCCGCGAGTTCATAACCGGGACGACGCACCGGTGCGCAGTGCCGGCCGGTTACGGCGGGAGGCCAGGCGAGATTTGGTATGTCCGGGTGCTGCCCGAACCGTTCGAGAGCATGGGTTTCGGGTATTCGCTGGTGTTCACGACGCCTTACGTCATCAGTCGGCAGGAAGCGGGGAGATTCGTGTTTGCGGACCCGCAGGATTGGGTGGCGTTCTTCGAGCGAACGACGCCGAAGACCGGGGTATCCGATGCGGATCAAGCGTACGCGCACCTGATGAAGTATGGGCTGTCGCCGCATTACTGGAACGATTACGTGTTTGAGGCGTACGTGAACCATCAGCCAGACATGATTCTATTGGCCGGCCTGCCCGATGTGCCTTCGAGCCGACCCCATTCGTGCGTTAACGCAGACAAGGGAACGTGAATGCGTTGATTTCGGTTTGACGGGGACCTCGGGGACCTGTTGACGCGGCGTCCGTTGCCGACGGGCGCTTCGACCAATGTGTGAGGCCAGGTGCCTCATAATTGAAAACGCGCGGATGGGCTGTTTTACGCTCACGGGGACCGACGAGGACAAAGGACTCGCCAACAGCATGTTGGATGGGAGTCGGCAAGAACCGAAGTGGACTTCGAGGGACCCAATTCGGCGGCTCGAGTATCAAATCAGGACTGCGACACGGAAGCTACCGTGAGACGGCGGCGTGCAATCTGCCGGTCCACGTCCTGCAAGATCGATGCGGCGAACTGCAGTGATAGCCTTGAACACCGAGTCTTCAGACTCATAACCTGAAGGTCGCTGGTTCAAATCCAGCCCCCGCAACCAATTTATGTTGCGCCGCAACAACTTAAGCCGCTGGCCTTCAGCGGCTTATTTGCTTTCTTGGCACGATTCCTGAATCCCCGCCTTTCCGTGCAACACTGTGCACTGCTGTGCACCGCTCTGCACCATTGCCAAATAATCGCCAAATATTTTGGCGGTCGGAGAGGCCGGATGAGGGCGGGTCGAAATCGGCGGGCTTTCCACCCACCTGGCATGATTCCTGAATCCTGACCCTCCCATGCACCAGTTTTCGCCAGTATTCGCCAGAAAGCACCAAAACCAAACATTTGCCAAACACGTTGGCGCAGGGAGGGGCCGACGAGGGCGGGTTCAGGTCGGCGGCGAGGCCCGGACGATCCCGTCGCCGCGAGAATGGCCTGAGAACGGCCGCAACCGCCGGACAGGGTGAGGACAGGAGCCGGGTGCGGACGTCAGTTCATAGCCCGTGGCCAGCCGTCAGAAAGGCAGAGAGACCACGCCATCGAGGACTGCCAACAAATCGCGACCGCTGCGCGGGCTCTTCTTTCTTCCTCATCCGTACACCATCCGCCAAACGCCGCTCCGCTGCCTCTCCGCAGGCACGGCTCGCTCGTCCCTCGCTCCGCCCCCCTGGGCCTGGCCGGCTCCGCTCCGCTCCGCCTGCCCGGCCCGAAGGGCTTCGCTCGCTCGTCCCTCGCTCCGCCCCCCTGGGCCTGGCCGGCTCCGCTCCGCTCCGCCTGCCCGGCCCGAAGGGCTTCGCTCGCTC
>CAYPUR010000078.1:4632-19983 GCA_964413865.1 uncultured Verrucomicrobiota bacterium | reverse complement strand
CGATGTCTGCTCTGCCGTGGGCCGCGCGCCCCCACGCGGCGCAAACTCGATTCCCGCCGTCAGAATCCAGATGCACTACGGCCCTGCCGCGCCGCGGTTTTGAGCTTTCGCTTTTGCGCCCTGCAAGGTAGAAGACTGTCTCATGACCGTGGAGACCATTTGGAGCCGCCTGACACGGATGGTCTTTTTTCTCGTGCTGGCGGCCTCAGCGATGCTGGTGGGATTGTGGTATCTGCCGTTGATCGACGAGAACAAGGCGATGCGCGAGCAGTTGCTTCGCCTCGAAGCCGAGGTGCAACGGGAGGAGGCGAAAGCACAGCAGAAGCGCGCCGCCATCGAGTCGCTGCGCACCGATCCCAAGGCGATCGAACGGCTGGCGCGTGAACAACTCGGTCTGGCCAAACCCGGGGAGACGGTCATCCACTTCGAAGCCCCCGCCACGAACACGCCCAGCGTTGTCCTGCCCGACTACCCTTGACCCCCTCGATCGGCAGCAACACCGCCTCAGTTTTCCGGAAGCACGGCTGTCGGCTGGAGGGCGAGTCTTCATCGTCCGCAGCCGTCCAACCCCCTTGGCTCACCAAGTCCTGATCACCGCGCGGCCTTGTCAGATCCCCCGCTGGGTCGCGTGGTTTCCTCCCAGCGCCGCGAGTCCGGACACCGACAGCAGGCTGGCGATCAATGCGTCCAGTTGTTTGGGGGTGTGTTCGCTGGACAGCGCGAAGCGGAAGTAGCCGCCCGGCGGGCCACCGGGATACCGAATGAGGCTGGGGTAAATCCCACGGCGGAACAGGTCTTTTCTTAGACGGACCGCCGCGGGCGCGGTGCGGGCCTGGACAGCGATGACGGGGCTGGGTGTCTGGGGCTGGGCCAGCGCCGTCTTGAACAGCGCGTCTTTGACCAGGCGGACCCGATCCACCAATCTCGAACGGAGGTCTGGATCGGATCGCACGATCTGCACGGCTTTGAGCGCCGCGGCGGCTAGCGGCGGCGGGAGAGGAGTGCTGCCCGCAAACTGGCGGCTATGCCGGAGGATGCGCCCAATGAGGGGGGCGCTCCCGAGAATCGCGCCACCGTAGGTCCCGAAGGCCTTGCTGAGCGTGCAGGTTTGAATGAGGCGATTTTCCCGGCGCACCCCGCAGATCTCAGGGGTCCCGCGCCCGCTCGATCCCAGAACTCCGGCGCCGTGGGCGTCGTCCACAAGCAACAGGCCATGACGCGGCAGGAGCCGCAGATAGTCGGTTAATGGGGCAATCGTTCCTTCGCAAGCGAAGAGTCCATCGGTGAGCACCAACGGACGGGCTGAGTCGGGCAGCCGGCGCACGTGCTCGGCCAGGTCGCGGGGGCTGCGATGGCGGAAGCGGTGGACTTGACAGCCCAACAGCTCCGCGGCGTCGGCCAGGGCGGCATGGGCCTGTTCGTCGATGAGGGCATGGGTGACATGGCTGGCCATGCCCTGGGCGGCAACGAGGTTGGTGGCATAGCCGCTGGGTGTCAGCAATGCGCGGTCGACCTTGAAAAAGCGGGCCAACTCGTTCTCAAGTTTGAGGTAGAGGGAATGGTTGCCCGTGGTGGCCCGCGAGGCGGCCACATTCAGACCGTAACGAACGGCGGCATCGCCGGCTGCGGCCAAAACAGCGGGGTGAGAGGCGAGGCGGAAATAATCGCATCCGCCAAAGTAGACGAGCATGCGTCCCCGGTAGCGGACAAACACGCGGTCGATCTGTTGCAGCGCGGGCCCCATGATCGGGCTCAGGGCCGGGAAAGACTCATGCGCGGGCTTTGAACCGGATTCCTCCCTGGATATCGATGGCGCCGGCCTTGACCTCGACGAAGGGTTTGCCTCTCTTGACGCCGACGGTGCCGTAGCCGGTTGCGGTGGCGAGGAAGCAGCGGAAATCTCCCTTGATCGAGGGCTCGAGGTCGAGCGTCTTGTCGACGGCGTCATACCGGGCTCCGCAGAGGCCCTGGAGGAGGCCGTAGGACGCCATCGCCCGCGCATACCAATGGCCGCACTCGTACTCGTTGAAGGGGTTGCGAATGCGCCCATCGTAGCGGTCGCGGCAGACGCGCACGATCTCGAGACCTTCGTCGACCAGGCCCATGAGCATGAGGTGGGATGCGACCTGGTACTCGATGCCGGTCCAAACCTCGTTCGAATAGACGAACGGCAGAGACAACTCCCCGCCCTTGGGCCAGGTGCACAGCAGCAGACCACCCTCGGCGCCGCAGGCAAAGCTGGGCCGCTGCGGATTCGCATGGGCGCTGAGGTCATGCTTCAGGTTGTAGCGGTGGACAGCGTGCAAATGGCTGCGCACCTTGTCCGGGTCGAGGACTTGGCCCACGCCGCAGACCGCCGCGAGCCACGAACCCAGGACGCCGTCGGACAGGCAGCCTTGTCCGTACTGGTACTTGGGCCCCTCACGTTCGAGGAGCAGCCGCGCTTCGGGCGAATAGCCGCTGTGGAAGCTCTGGACTTCGAGTGGGTTCTTGGCCTTGAGGTTCTTCCATTCGATTCTCTGGATATAATATTCGCCGTCGAAAAGCTCGGTGTCGGCGCGCTGAGTCCCGCGCGCGAGCAACTCGGCATAGAGGGGGACCTCGTCGCCCAGCGCACGGCCCATCCGCACGGCGGCCTGGAGGGCGCCAAGATAGAAACTGGTGCACATGCCGTCCGGCCCCCAGAACTCGATGTCGTAGGTGTTGTGGTGGGGTTCTTCGAGCCAGCCCTTGTGGTCCGGATCCCAGGTGGCGATGCAGTAGTCGAGGCTCCGTTTGACCCTGGGCCAAAGTCCGCGCAGCCACTCGGTATCGCCGCTGATGCGCCAATCGCGGTGCGCCTTCATAATGCCGCCGAGTTGACCGTCGGCCGCCGCGTGGAAGTCATGCGTCAAGGGCCGGATCGGCAGGGCTGAACGGAACTGCTGGTGACCGCGGTCATCCTGGGAAGGTCCGAACTCGGTCTCGCGCAGTGTCCGTTCGAGGGCGGGGAAGAGGTGCGGAATCGCCTGAGCGTAGTTCCAGACATGGGTGCAGGAGCCGGCACAACATCCGGAGTTGTCGCTGCACCCTTCCCAACACCAGAGCCGACCGTCCGCCTGCCGAAGCACCGTCGGGGATTTCAGAATGGTCAGGTTGGCGGCCACGGCTTCGATCACCTCAGGGGGCAGCGTTGAATCGTGGAAGCAGTCGCTGAACCGCCTGGTCCGGAGGCGCAGATCGTCGTAATGATCCCGCCAATGGCGGGTGATCTCGTGGATGTCGGCAAAACGTTTCGAATACCAGGGCTGATGCGCATCGGTTGGCGGGGCGGCGCCATCCGAATCCTTGCCGGAGCGCAGGTTCGTCCTGGCCACATGCCAGGCCAGCCGCAGTGTCACCGTGTGCGCGGTGCGGGGGGCAAGCCGGATCGGCACGAACACCGTTCCACCAGGCGAAGCGCCGCCTTCTGTCACAGGCGGACGTTCCTGGCACACGCCGTTTCGGACGTCATTCCAGGCCATTGTCAGCGCATCCCACCATCCGCCCCGAAACCAGGCATGATTGACCTTCGCGTCGGGCTCAGTGACCGTGGCCGAAAAGGCGCCTTCCTCCCAGGCCTTGTCCTGGGCCGCAGCGCTCCAGAGAATGAACCCGCCCGGGGTTGCCTTGACGGCGTTGGGATTGCTTCCCACGGCCATGAAATTCCTGGCGTTGAACGAGAAGACAGCCTCGATGGGCGCGCGGGTGGGATTGTGGAACCGGTACTCGATCGCGGCGACCGGCAGGCTCGAGTCATCGGCCGCCCCGGGTTCAAACGGGCTCCAGCCCGTGACTTCGACGCGCAGCGGGACATCCGGATCCGACAGACGAACGGTCGCGAACGGGAATCGGGCTCGAAACGCGGCCTGGCGAAAACGCGGAAGCCCGAACGAGGAACCCGCGGCCCCGTTGCCGGTGCCAGGGGCGCCGAACAGCTTCCAGGCCGGGACGGGGCCTTCGAGCACGCGCGCCACGTGGGGCGAGCCTTTCACACAGATGGCAGCGAATGTCATCGGCTCGTGGAAGACCTCCGGACGATGCCGCAGCGAGACGTGCGACAAAGCCCCCGTGCCTTCGAGGCAGATCATGCCGGCGCCCAGGCCGCCGAGAGGGAACGCGATGCGGTTGAGCCGCTCGCGCGCGTACTCCCCATCGTACTTCGACCTTCTCTTGCCAGGTGGCGTCGTCTCGGGCGTTGCCGCCGTCGCCGCCGCGGCGCCCGCGCCACCAAGCGCGCCGACGGCCGGCGCCGAGAGCTTCAAAAACTCACGGCGTGTCAAAGTGTTCTCCATACCGGGTGTCTTAGACATGGTTTGGTCCTTTCGCTCGCTCGGCTCTTCGGTTCTTGAAATGCCTCATCCGCTCGTCAACCCACTTGAATCTGACCCCCGCTCCGACCCAGTGTCCGTGGATTGGATCCCAGAAGGCCCTGAGCGGAGGGATGCACACGACGCGTTGTTAAAGGGAAGGACGATCACTGGCAAGCGCATGTTGCGGGAATTTTCGTGATCACAACAATAACACCGACACCAACCAGAACACCGACAAAAACCAGATGCACCGGCCTGTGAGGCCTGTGATTGCTCTGCCGAGAACGCTGTTGCCAAACCGGGGCCACCCATTACAATGAGTTTTTGAAAAAAACCGACTATTGAACTATGGCTAATCCAACCTCAGCCGCGTATGCTTGGCGTTTCTTCCGTGCCGGTGGTTTCGACCAAGTTAAACTCGAAACGGGCGCCGATCTCCTGGCATTGGACAAACTGGATCAGAAACTCTGGGTGGCCCTGGCCTGTCCAACCACCTCCCTGCACTTTGATGTCCGGACCCTCGAACTGATCGACACGGACAAGGACGGTCGGGTGCGGGCGCGCGAACTGGTGAGCGCCGTGAAGTGGGCGGGGGGCCTGCTCAAGAACCCGGACGACCTGATCAAAGGAGGCGATGTGTTGCCGTTGACCTCGATCAACGACGCGACCGAAGAGGGCCAGGCGATCGCCAGTTCCGCCAAGGCCATTCTGGTCAACCTGGGCAAAAAAGACGCCCATGAGATCACGCTCTCTGACGTGGCGGACACCGCCAAGATCTTCGCCCAGACAGCCTTCAACGGGGACGGCATCATCGTCGAGGAATCCGCCGCCAACGGCGCCCTCAAGGCCGTCATCCAGAACATCATCGACTGCCTCGGCGCCGAGACCGACCGCAGCGGCAAACCGGGCATCAGCCAGCACAGAGTGGACCAGTTCTTTGCCGAGGCGACCGCCTATTCTGACTGGTGGAAGCAGGGCGAGACGGACAAAGCCCTGCTGCCGCTGGGCGAGGCCACCGGAGCGGCCGCCCTGGCGGTGAAGGCGGTGCGGGCCAAGGTGGACGATTACTTCACCCGTTGCCAGTTGGCCGGCTTCGATCCCCGCGCCGTCAATGCCCTCAACCGCGAGGAGAAAGAATACGTCGCTCTCGGAAGCAAGGATCTCACACCCGATTGTGCCGATCTTGCCGCCTTCCCGCTGGCGCACGTCGAGACCGCCAAGCCGCTGCCGCTCACCGAGGGTGTCAACCCCGCCTGGGCCGGGGCCATCGATTCCCTGCGGACGGCCGCAGTCAACCTGCTGCTCGGTGACAAGACCGCGCTGACGGAGGCGGACTGGAAGGTCCTGCTTGCGAAGCTGGCGCCATTCGAGGGCTGGCAGGCAGCCAAAGCCGTGACGAGCGTCGAGAAGCTCGGCATCGCACGCATCCGCCAGATTCTGGGGACTCGGGCCAAGGACGAACTGACGGCGCTTCTGGCCAAGGACAAAGCCGAGGAGAGCAACGTTGCCGCCATCGCCTCGGTCGAGAAGCTCATTCGCTATCGGCGCGACCTGCACCTCCTCTGCACGAATTTCGTCAACTTCGCCGATTTCTACGACCGGGACGAACCGGCCATTTTCCAGGCGGGCACGCTCTACCTGGATCAGAGAAGCTGTGAACTGACTCTGCCGGTCGAGGACGCTGCAAAGCACGCGGCGATGGCCGGCATGGCGGGCGCCTACCTCGCCTATTGCGATTGCG
This sequence comes from uncultured Verrucomicrobiota bacterium, assembly GCA_964413865.1. Lineage (GTDB taxonomy): Bacteria > Verrucomicrobiota > Verrucomicrobiia > Limisphaerales > J093 > MWFF01. The sequence goes on along the minus strand of CAYPUR010000078.1, from coordinate 13,911 downwards.
TCCGCAAAGGCACCGGCGAGAAGCGCCAGATTGTCGCCGCCTTTACCGACGGCGACTCCGACAACCTCATGGTAGGCCGGAACGGCGTTTTCTATGACCGCCAAGGGCGCGACTGGGATGCGACGATCACCAGAATCATCGACAATCCCATCAGCCTTCGCCAGGCCTTCTGGGCGCCGTATAAGAAGGTTGTTCGCATGATCGAGGAGATGGTCGCCAAACGCGCCGCGGCGGCCGACACCGCGGCCGATGCCAAGCTCGCCCAGGCTGCCACCGCCGCCGCCGAGGTGGACAAGACCAAACCGGCTGCCCCGAAGAAGATCGATGTCGGTACCGTTGCGGCCTTGGGCGTCGCCTTCGGCGCCATCGGCACCTTCTGCGCCGCCCTGATGGGCTACGCCGCGGGCATCATCCAACTGGGCCCGATTGCGATTGTCGGCGCCATCATCGGAGTGATCCTGTTGATCTCGGCTCCCTCGATGATCATGGCCTACCTCAAACTGCGCAAACGCAACCTGGGCCCCATTCTGGATGCCAACGGCTGGGCGGTCAACGCAAAGGCCAAGATGAACGTCCCGTTTGGCCAGTCTCTGACCGGCATAGCCAAGCTGCCTCCGGGTTCCTCCCGGGATCTGCGCGATCCGTTCGCCGAAAAGAAGAGTTGCTGGCCCAAACTGATCGTCCTCGCCCTGATCCTGTACGTGGCGTACACCGTGCTGAACCACCTCGGCTACGTGCACCAATGGACCCAAGGCCGGATCGGGATCGAGAAGAAACCCACAACCACCCAGTCCGCGCCTCCTGCCGACGCCGCCAAACCATCAGCCGATGCCAGCGCCGCGGCCGCCGCGCCGGCCGGGCAATAAGCTGCTGCCTCACACGCTGGGCTCCGCTCCACCCCTGCGCACACTCGGGCGGAGAATGCCTCAATGACCGATTTCGTGTCGCGATCGCGACATGGAATCCGTATGGGTCTGGTGCGATGGGTGCCTGGAGTTCTATTCCGACCGGGTCGGCCTCGATGCCGGGGCCGCAGCCAGGCGGCGAGTGCTCCTGTAGGCCAGCCAGCTCAGCGCCATCATGAAAAGCAACCCCACTGCGTGCCGGATTCCAGATCGATAGACAACCGGCGCGGCGAGAGCCGAGATCAGGGCGAAGATCAACGTCTGCACAAACCCCTGCAACGAGGAGGCCAACCCCCTGTTGCGAGGGAACAGGTCAAGACTCTGGATCGTGACCACGGGCGCCATCAGGGCGAACCCCAGGGTGTAGGTGTACAGCGGCGGAATGGCCCACCAGACTCGCTGCGGCAGCCAGAGGTTGCCGATGACGTTGAGGCCTGCGCCCGCGGCCATCAGTGCGAAACCCCACCGGACGAGCCGGGCCGGCGCGATGTGCCCCGCGAGCCGCCCGCTCAACGCCGAACCGACAACCAATCCGAGCACGATCGGCCCGAAAAGCCACCCGAATTGCGTCTCAGTCAGCCCGAGGATATTGATGGCGACATCCGGCGCGGTTGCGACGTAGAGCAGGAATCCCCCGCCGCCGAAGCCCAACGCCAGGCAGAGAAGAACAAACGTGGGGTGACGGAGGGCGGCCGTGTAAGACCTTAGCAACCGGCCAGGATGAAACACCTGACGCAAGTGGAGTGGCAGACTCTCGGGCAATGCCAACCAACAGGCCAGCCACAATGCCACGCCCAGCAATCCCAAAAACAGAAACGGCCCGCGCCATCCGAGCCAGACATGCAGCCAGCCGCCGATGATCGGCGCCAACACGGGACCCAACGCGCTCACCATCGCAACCTGGGCCATGAACTTCTGCGCCTCCGCTCCTTCGAAACAGTCGCGGATCACGGCCCGGCTCACGATCATCCCCGCCCCTCCGGCCAACCCCTGGACCACACGCAAGCCCAACAGCCAGCGAAAGTCGGGCGCCACCACGCACGTCACCGCGGTCGCGGCATAGACGCCGAGTGAAACGAGAATGACGCGGCGACGGCCGAAGGAATCCGACAACGACCCATGAAATAGGTTCATGCCGGCCAAGGCCGCCAGGTAGAAGCTGAGCGTGGACTGCACCTGGATCTCGCTCACGCCGAAATGGGCTGCCAGCGCCGGAAAAGACGGGAAATACGTGTCCACCGAAAACGGGCCCAAGGCGGACAAGGCGGCAACAATCAAGGCGATGCGAGCCCGGTCCACGGGGGGCGCCGCACCTCTTGATCCGCTGTCCCGCTCAAGGAGACCGCGCTCCGGGAGATCGACGCTCTTGGGATCGATGCCTCGCGCTGCTTGATGACACCGCATTGTTGCCAGCGGGCGGCACCAGGACACCCTCCGTGCGCCGCGCACGCTTCGGCGCAAAGTATCGGTTGTCCACACGGGCGACGAGCGCTTTCTGCGCAGCCGCAATCGGCCCGATCACAATCGGGGCCGAGGGCGGTGGCGCGCATGGCTCGACCGGCCTGACCGTTCGTCGGCAGTGCGGGCGCGCGTGGCGCTGGTCGGGAGCAACTCAGGTAGACGCCCACTCGCCGTCTCTGTACAATGCCCACATGCGGACGTTTCTTTTTTCTTGGCTGACCTGTGCCGTGGGCGTGGGAGTTGCCGTCCTGATCTCGGGATGCACCCGACACACGACCCCGTGGTCGGGACCCCCACTGTCAGCGCCCTCCAGTGTCGGGCGCGTGGCGCAGAACCGCTACCAGACCCCGAGCGGCCAGGTGCTGACCCCCGCGGGCAGGCAGGTCGAGCTCCCGGGGATGCGTCCCCAGGCGCTTGCGTTGAGTCCCGACGGCACACGACTTGCCACAGCCGGCAGGAATCACACGCTGGTCCTGATTGATCCGACCACAGGCCGGGTGCTGCAAACAGTTCAGCTTTCGGCCCGCAGGGTCACCGGGACCAGCACGAACACCCTCTCCGGCCAGTTGAGTTTCGCGGGGCTTGTTTTCGCGCCCGACGGACGCCGCATCTACCTTTCGAACACCGGCGGGAGTGTTTGGGCGTTCCCCATGGATGAGCAGGGCCAGGCCGGGGCGCCGGTGGTTTTGGACGTGCCGGACGCCAAGGCTTCCAAGCAAGCCTACGAGATCCCCACCGGACTGGCCGTGTCGGCTGATGGCCGGCGGCTCTACGTTGTGGGCAATCTGGGGGATCGGCTCCACGAAATGGACTCCGTGGCGGGAAAAGTCCTGCGTTCGTGGGACACCGGCGTGGCGCCGCAAGACGTGGTGCTGGCCGGCGACAAGGCCTACGTCAGCAACCGGGGCGGACGCCGTCCTTTGGACGATGATCTCACTGCGCCTGCGGGCAAAGGCACCGCGGTGCGGGTGGACGCGGTGCGGCACATTGCCAACGAGGGTTCTGTGACGGTCATCGACCTTGCGGAAGGCAAGGTGACAAGGGAGATCGTCGTTGGGCTTCATGCGTCGGCTCTGGCGGTTTCTCCCGATGGCACCTGTTTGGTGGTGGCGAACGCGGGCAGTGACACACTGAGCGTGATTGATACCCGGACAGATCGGGTCATCGAGAAAATTTGGGCGCGCCAGACGCCGGCCGACCTGTTCGGCGCGCAGCCGAATGCGATGGCTTTCGATCCGACCGGGCGGCGTCTGTACGTCTGCAACGGCACCCAGAACGCCGTGGCCGTCATCGAGTTCGAGCCCGGGAAGAACGCGTCCAAAGTCATCGGGCTCATTCCCGTCGGCTGGTTTCCCGGGGCGATCCAGTACGACGCCACACGCAACACGCTCTGCGTCGCGAACATGAAAGGGCTTGGGGCTCTGAAGGTGTTCAAGACGGATGAACCGATCAAGCTGAGCAGCAAGAGTTTTTTTGGCATGGTGTCGCTCGTGCCCGTGCCGACGCCGGACAGGCTGGCCGCGCTCACCCGCAACGCGCTCGAGAACATGCATTACCCCAGGCTTGCCCAGGCGTTGCGCCCGGCGCGTCCGCGCCAGCCCGCCCGTCCCGTGCCTGAGAGGGTGGGCGAGCCGAGCGTCTTCAAACATGTGATTTACGTCATCAAGGAGAACCGGAGTTACGACCAGGTCCTGGGCGACATGCCCGAGGGCAACGGCGATCCGACGCTCTGCACCTTTGGCGAGCAGTACACGCCCAACCAGCACACGATCGCCCGCGAGTTTGTCCTGCTCGACAACACGTACTGCTCGGGCATTCAGAGTTCCGATGGCCATCAATGGGTCGGGAGCGCCATGGCCAACGAATACACGGAACGCCAGGCCACCTCGGGCACGCCCCGCAGCTACTCGGGCGGCAAGAGCGATGACAGCGGAGACGCACTGTCCTGGGCTTCGTCCGGCTTCCTGTGGGACAACGTGCTGGCGCATGGAAAGACACTGCGCAATTACGGCGAATGGATGCACTCCGAGTCGGGCTGGAAAGACCGAAAGCGCAAGGGAAGCGTCGCGTGGAGCGACTTCTGGCGCGACCACCAGACCGGCGCGGGCGAACTGGAACTCCGCTGCCGCCCCGTGATCGAATCCCTGCGTCCACACAGCCCCACCAACACCGTCGGCTATGATGCCAAGGTGCCGGACCAGATGCGCGCCGACTTCTTCATCCGGGAACTCCGCCGCTTCGAGACCAATGGCGGGTTTCCGGAGCTGATGATTCTCTTCCTGCCGAATGGCCATACCGCCGGAACGAGCGCCAGGTATCCGAAACCGGGATCGATGGTCGCCGACAACGATCTCGCCCTGGGCCGACTGGTCGAGGCGCTCAGCAGAAGCCGGTTTTGGCCGGAGACCTGCCTTTTTGCGATCGAGGATGATCCCCAGGCCGGTTGGGATCATGTGAGCGGCTACCGCACCACCTGCTATGTCGTCAGCCCCTACACGAAACGCCGGCAGACCGTCAGCACCCAGTACAACCAGGCCAGCCTCATCCGCACAATCGAGCTGATCCTCGGCTTGCCGCCCATGAACCAATTGGACGCCACCGCCACGCCCATGACGGACTGCTTCACCGCCGTGCCCGACCTGACCCCATACACCGCAGTGCCCAACCGGGTCCCGCTCGATGAGATGAACCCCGACCCGAACCGTGTCTCCCATCCGGTCCTGCGACAGGACGCCATCGTTTCGAGCCAGTTGCCTCTGGACGAAGTGGACCGCTGCCCGGAGGACGTTCTCAACCGCATCCTCTGGCGCGCGATGAAAGGCCCCGACACACCCTATCCCGAATGGGCCGTCAAGATGGTCGAGGAGGACGAGTAGCCCGCATGTTTCATGGGCTAAAGCAGCCGGATGTTGTGTTTGCGACAGGCCGCGATCATCTCCTCCGGCCAGAGGCTGGCCTGGGTTTCGCCAACGTGCGCCTTGCGTAGAAAATACATGCAGAGGCGGGATTGGCCGATGCCGCCGCCCACCGACAGAGGCATGCCGTCGTCGAGCAGACGCCGATGCCAGACCAATTGCCTGCGCTCCTCGCACCCGCAAATCCTCAACTGCCGCACCAGCGCCTTTTTGTCGACGCGGATTCCCATGGACGACAGTTCGAAGGCCTTTCGCAAAACAGGGTTCCAGATCAGGATATCGCCGTTGAGCCCCTGGCGCCCGCGTCCGGTGGGCGTCGACCAGTCATCGTAGTCGGGGGCCCGGCCGTCGTGGATCGAGCCGTCGCCCAGGTCGCCGCCGATGCCGATGATGAAGGCGGCGCCGCACTCGCGCAGCAACCGCTGTTCACGCAGCCGGGGCGTTAACCCCGGATAACGCATCCGCAGGTCCGCCGCGTGGATGAACGTGATCTCCTCCGGCAATTGCGGGCGGAAGACGGGGTGACGCTCGAAGACGAAGTGCTCGGTGCGTTTGAGAATCGCATAGATCCTGCGCACGATCTTCTTGAGAAAATCGAGGGTGCGTTCGGCGGGCGCGATCACACGCTCCCAGTCCCATTGATCGACGTAGATCGAGTGGGTGTTGTCCAGGGTCTCGTCCGGTCGAATCGCGTTCATGTCCGTGTACAGTCCGTAGCCGGGCTCGAGGCCAAGGTCGGCGAGCTGCATGCGCTTCCACTTAGCGAGGGACTGGACGATCTCGGCGCGGACACCCGGCATCCCTTTGACGGCGAAGGCCACCGGCTGCTCGATGCCATTGAGGTCGTCATTAATCCCCGTGCCGCCTTTGACAAAAAGCGGGGCGGTGACCCGGCTCAGATTGAGTTCAGTCGCCAGGTTGAGTTCGAAGAAGTCCTTGAGATCCTTAATCGCGCGCTCCGTCTCCTTGACACCGAGCAACGGCTTGTAGTTTCGAGGGAAGATCAGGTTATGATTCATGCGTAGCATTCAGTTCGCGCCCGCCAGCTTAGCAGCCGACCCGCACGGCGGCCAAAGCTTTTCACGTCGCGCGGCGACAGCGACCCCAGTTCGGAGTCTTTCCGCTCCTGCCACGGCTCCCAATCGCCGCCCATCCACAACCGCTCCAGAAACCGTGCCACGTCCTCGGGCTGTACTCCCCGCAACCGCCTGGGCCGGACATACCGGATGAAACGCTCGCAATGCCGCTGAGACCAGACTCTGAGCCCCGGCTTCACCCCCGTTTCGACCGCCGCCGCCGCCCGTTGCCGGCGGCGGTCGGTGAGCTCACCTCGTTGGCACTTCTGTCTCAGATACGCGGGCAGGAGATGCTCATTCTCTCCGTCATGGGTCTCGTGGTTGGAAGCAGGGCGGACACTTGCTCCTCGCTAATGTCGGCCGGGATGGCTCGCCATGAACGGACGTTCCAAGCCCCGACGCTGGTCGTGTCATTGAGCGCCGCATCCGCGACAGCCGAAGGAGAGGTAAAGCGTGCGGAAACCCTCTGGCTCTGACGCGTCAGTGGCCCCAGACACGGCAAGCCCACACCATCGCCGTGCTGCGCTCAGAATCGAGCCAACCGCTCGAGTTCGTCCACGCGCGCGTCGATGTCGGCGCGTGTGATGCGGTCGGTCCGACTCAGCCCAAAGCCCTCGCAACAGAAGGACGCCACCGCGCTGCCACACACCATGGCCCGACGCAGGTGCCGCTCGACGGGCCCCTTGACGCTTGCCAGATAGCCCACGAGACCCCCCGCAAACGAATCGCCCGCACCGGTGGGATCGGCGACGCGCGTCAGCGGATAGGCCGGGCAAACAAAGAGGCTGTCGGGGCACGACAAGACCGCGCCATGCTCGCCCTTCTTGATGATGACGTAACGCGGCCCCATGCGACGGATCCGCCCGGCGGCCGTGAAGAGGTTGTCCGTGCCGGCCAGGTCCCGCGCTTCGCTGTCGTTCAACACCAGCGCGTCCACGCGCCTGAGCAAACGCAAGAGATCGGCGCGCGCGATCCTGAGCCAGAGATCCATGGTATCCGCCACGACGAATCTGCGCCGCCGCATCTGGTCCAGAACATGGTGCTGGAGGGCGGGGGCGATGTTCGCCAGCAACACATACGGAGTTGTTTGGTGGGCCGGAGGCAGGACCGGACGGAAGTGCTCGAACACGCCCAACTCGGTTGTCAGGGTGCGCCGGTTGTTCATGTTGACCTCGTATTCTCCGGACCAGTGGAAGGTCTGGCCCTCGACGCGCTGCAACCCGGCGAGATCGATGCCGTGCCGCCGATAGAGCGCGATGTAGCGCGCCGGGAAGTCACTCCCAACGATGCCGACCAGCTTGACCGGGGCGAAGAAGCTGGCGGCCACGCTGGCGTGGCTCGCAGAGCCGCCCAGCAGCCTCGCGCAGGCGCGGCGGGGCGTCTTGATGGAATCGAGCGCGGTTGATCCGACAATGAGGACACTCATGACATGGATACGTTCTTCACGGGCACTCTCGGGCGTTCGAGACTAGGCGCTGCTTGAAGGCCTGACAAGCGCGGACAACGTCATCCGCGCCCAGAATGGCGGACACGACGCAGACGCGCCGCGCACCCGCCGCCAGCACGTCGTCCAGGTTGTCCAATGTGATGCCGCCGATTGCGAACCAGGGAATCGACACATGGGCGGCGGCCCAGCGAACATACTCGAGGGTCACGGGAGTCGCTGTCGGCTTGGTCCCCGTGGCAAAAACCGGGCCGATGGCAATGTAGGCGGGTCCGGCTGCCAGCGCGCGTTGCGCCTGGGCGGGCGCGTGCGTGCTCAGGCCGACACCGGGGGAAGCTCGGCGGCCGGGGGCCTGGCCGAACAACTCGCGCACGTGGGTATGGCCGTGATCGAAGAAATCCTCCTGGCCCAGGTGGCACAGTGGAGCGCCCACATCCAAAGCCACCTCCGGGAAATCGTTGATGACCAAACCCACTGCGGCCTCCTCCGCGATCGGCTGAAGGCGCTCGGCCAATCGCCGGACCTCGGCGGATGGCAGTCTCTTGGCCCGGAGCTGGATCAGGTCCGCCCCGCCCTCGCAGAGGTCACGCGCAACGCGCTCCGGCGAACGGCCGCGCAGACAGGCGGTGTCGACGAAGCCGTACAACAGGCAATGGTCGATCGGTTGCATGGGGCCTTCGTGTAGCGCCAGCGGGCCGATCAAGAAAGCACGAAGTCGCCGGGCCTTGAATCTCGAGAGGGATTCTCGATGGGGATTGCGTGGCATCGCGCGAGGAGGCTACCATCCGATCCCCAATGCACGCATTCGCACTCGAAGGCCTCATCCCGGCCGCGCACACCCCCTTCACAAAGGCCGGCGTCGTTGACCTCGATCGCGTACCGGATCAGGCCCGGCACTTTCTCCACCACCGACTGCACACCGTGTTCATCGCCGGGAGCACCGGTGAAAGCCACTCGCTCACCTTCGAGGAGCGCCGACACCTGACAGCGCGCTGGACAGAGGTTGCGCGCGGCACCCCCCTCCGCATCATCGTCCATGTCGGCTCGAATTGCCTGAACGACGCCTGCGCTCTGGCGGCGCACGCGCAGGAAGCGGGCGCGTCGGCGATTGCCGCCCTCGCCCCGAGCTACTTCAAGCCGCGCGATCTCGACGCCCTGATTGCCTGTTGCGCCGCCATTGCGGCCCAGGCGCCGGCTTTGCCATTTTTCTTCTACGACATCCCGGCGCTCACCGGCGTGTCGCTTTCGATGCCCGAGTTTCTCGAGCGCGCGCCGCGCGTCATTCCGACCCTGGCAGGGATCAAGTTCACCAACCTGGATTTCGCCCAGCTCCAGCTCTGCCTCGACCTCGAGTCGCACGACATCGCCTGGGGCGTCGACGAGGCGCTGATCGGCGCGCTCGCCTGCGGAGCGCGCAGCGCCGTCGGCAGCACATACAACTTCGCCGCCCCTGTCGCCCAGCGTCTGGTCGACGCCTT
>CAYPUR010000078.1:0-4532 GCA_964413865.1 uncultured Verrucomicrobiota bacterium | reverse complement strand
GTCAGTAGTCGTAGAGGCCGCTGTCGCGGCTGTACCCGCTGCTCCCCATGCCTCCGTACCCGTCGTCGCCCTCTTCGGGTCCGCCCATGAGATCCCCGAGCACATCCCCCATGTCCTCCTCGATCTTCTCGGGATCCTCGCCTTTCTCGAGCCGTTTGATGGCGACGTCCATTTCCTTCGGCATGGTGCCCGGCGGCATGATGTCTTTCATCTTCTTCATCATGTGCGCCATGTGCCGCGGGTTGTTCTCGTCCAGATGGTCCATGTCGCGTTCCAATTCGGCCATGGCCCGCTCCATGCGCGCCTCGTCGATGTCGGGCATCGGCCCTTCGTCGCCAGCGATGTCCGGTGTGCCCTTGGGCTCAGGCACGCCTTTGGGGGCGGCGAAGCGGCTCACCTGCCTGGTCAGCCTGGGGTTGCCGCACTTGGGGCATTTGGGGGTATGCTCGGGATTCACCTTCTTGGACAGAAAGTTGAAGATGACCCGGCACTTGGGACAGGCAAATTCGTAGATCGGCATAACCCGGAACGACACGCCGATTGTGAAAAAACCGCGGCCAAACGTCAAGATGTCACCTGTCAATCGCGTAATCCTCTTGACCCCCGCTCGGACCTTCTTTCAACTTGCCCGAGATCGTCCGGACCAAGGCATCTCTGCAGGCCGAAAGCGGTCCGGCGGGCATCTCATGTCAAGAGACCAGATTCTGAAGCTGACCGCGATGTCTTCCTGCGCTGGCTGAGCGTCCAAGCTCGGCCAGGAGGCCCTGTCGCAGGTCCTGCGACAGATCCCGCAGACTCGCGATGCGCGTGTGCTGATCGGCGCCGATGCGGCCGACGATGCCGGGGTGTACCGTCTCGAGGCCCGACGCGCCCTCATCCAGACGGTCGACTTCTTCACGCCGGTGGTCGATGACCCGTACGATTATGGCCAGATTGCGGCGGCCAACGCGCTCTCGGACGTGTTTGCGATGGGCGGGCGTCCGCTCACGGCGCTCAACATCCTGTGCGTGCCCGAGAAGCATCTCCGTCCCGAGAGCGTCAGAAAGATCCTCCTCGGTGGCGCGGCCAAGGCCCGGGAAGCCCGCTGCCCTATCATTGGCGGCCACAGCATCAAGAGTCCGGAACCGATCTACGGCTTGGCGGTGACCGGGATTGTCGACCCCCGCCGCCTCATCACCAACGCGTCTGCGCGGCCCAACGACCATCTGCTGCTGACCAAGCCGCTGGGCACAGGCATTGTGACGACCGCTATCAAGCAAGGGCCGACCCTGTCCGCTCTGGCACGCCGGGCCGTGTCATCCATGCGGCGCCTGAACAGTGCGGGGCCGGACCTCGCGGAGCGCCGGCTGGTGCGCGCGGGGACCGACATTACCGGCTTCGGACTGCTCGGGCATCTTGAGTCACTGTGCCGCCAAAGCGGTGTGGGCGCGGAGATCGATGTCAGCGCTGTGCCTGTGCTGGGACGGGGCGTTTGGGACCTGATCGCACGAGGTTGCGTCCCGGGGGGCACCCGGCAGAACCTCAGGTGCGCCGAGTCGGTCACCGACTGGTTGAACGTCAGCGAGGGACAGAAGCTGCTCCTGGCCGATGCCCAGACCAGCGGCGGGCTTCTCCTCTGCGTGCCCGACAGAAACCTGGCGGGTGTCCTGGCGGGGCTCCGGGCCCATGGGACACTCAGCGCTGCGCGGATTGGCCGGATCGTCCGCTCATCCGGCAACCGAATCCTGGTGAAGGGATAGAGATCGGTGCGGAAAGCGCAACGGCGGCCTCGACACGAGGCCGCCGTTGGCTCGATGGGGAAAGAGTGGCGCGGAGGCTCAGAGGCCCTTGGCGATCATGAACTTCACAAGTTCAGAAACCCGGCAGCTATACCCCCACTCGTTGTCGTACCAGCTCACGAGCTTGAAGAAACGCTTGTTGAGTTCGATGCCCGATCCCTTGTCATAGATGGAGGACGCCGGGCAATGGATGAAATCGGTGCTCACGACCTCGTCCTCGGTGTAGTCGAGGATGCCCTTGAGATAGGTCTCGCTGGCGCGCTTCATGGCGGCGCTGATCTCGGCATAGCTCGTTTCCTTCACCGTGCGAACCGTCAGATCCACAACCGAGACGGTCGGGGTCGGGACCCGGACGGCCATACCGGTGAGCTTGCCCTTGACTTCCGGCAGCACCAATCCGACCGCCTTGGCCGCACCGGTGGTCGAGGGGATGAGGTTGATGGCCGCGGTGCGCCCGCCTTTCCAGTCCTTCTTGCTCGGTCCGTCGACGGTCTTCTGGGTCGCCGTGTAAGAGTGAATCGTCGTCATCAGGCCTTCCTCGACGCCGAATCGCTCTTTCAGGAGGACGTGGACAATCGGAGCGAGGCAGTTGGTCGTGCAGGAGGCATTCGACACGACATGGTGCTGGGCGGGGTTGTAGACATTTTCGTTCACGCCCATGACGAGGGTGGGGCAATCGCCCTTGGCGGGGGCCGTGATGATCACCTTTTTGGCTCCCGCGGCGAGGTGGCCCTTGGCCATTTCGACGTTGGTGAACAGGCCGGTGGATTCGATGACGATGTCTACTCCCATTGCTTTCCAAGGCAATTGGGACGGATCCTTCGCGCTCACTACCTGGATCTTCTGCCCGTTGACCACAAGAACATCATCGTCCGCCTTGTCCGGGGAGGACTTCTCCGATGAAATGGTTGCCGCGCAGCGACCCTGGACGGAATCGTACTTGAGCAAGTAGCCGAGGTTGCCTGCGGGGACGATATCGCCCACTGCAACGACCTGAACGTCTTTGCCAACAAGACCTTGCTCCACCATCGCGCGGAAGACCAACCGACCGATCCGCCCGAAACCATTAATTGCGACTTTCACTGCCATACACGTTCTCTTTCGTTTTCAGATGTGGTTAATCACTAGCTCACTAGCCGAGTCATCAGAGGTCAAATGTTACCGGGCACCGCCCAAGCGTCAACGGAATTCAGGGTGGCGGCACCGCCCCCGACACCCCCTGGCTTGCGCCAGAAGATCATGGCACTCGAGCCCGATTCCGCTTGAAAGGCGCCCTGTTGTACGACCATTCTCACGCAAACAACATCCAAGTGGCTGTGCATCAAGCGTATGCCCAAACACAACAACAGACGGGAGGATGCAGCGTGTGGAACGGATCGCGACAAACTGTCCGTTGTGCATTTCGCTTTCGATCACAAGGTTGTCCGATGCGAAATCTGGCACGGATTGAGCTTAGACTCGGATTCAGCGGGCGCGTTGACCCTGGGCACGCACCGAGATCGCCGGCGGACCTGGGATGCTGGTGATAACCAGGAACAAAGTGGAATTCTGGCTTCGCGTGTGTCAGAATGCAGAGCATAGAAACCTGATCATGAACACTCGTCTTCCTTTCAAGACCCTGAGCGTGGTGGCTTTGCTGGCTGTGCTGGCGCCGCAAACGACGCGTGCCCAGGTGCAGATCAACGCCAGCGACATGTTCAATCAACCCGGTCAATACTACAGGGCTTATGCCGGCAGCTCGGACGTCGACGTTTCCGGACGTTTGGGCGGGACTGGCGGACCCCAGGCGTGGGATTTCACGAGCGGACCGCAAGACATCACGCTCCGGTTCGATTACATTGCGATCGGCCAGGCCGACCATGCCGCCGATTTTCCGGGCGCCACCTTTGCGGAGAGGAAGACGAACGAAAGCGACAGCTCGACGGCGTGGATGTACCTTGAACAGGCGACCGGTCGGGGACGGATGAACTACGGTTTCTACGACTTGGCGTTCAGCGACACTCTCCCCTCATGCCCGTTCACACCGCCCATTCGCGATTTCCCAGAGTCGATCGGCTACGGCGACGGCTGGTCGGTGGCGACCGTCTTCCTTTCCGAACTCAGGATTCCGGACATCGGGGATGACGAAGGCGGCGGCGGGGACTACGTGATTCCACTGCAAATCACTTACAGCGCGTCGGCAAAAGCGGATGCCTACGGGATCGCCAACCAGCCCGGGATTGGCTTCGGGGAATGCATCCGCGTCAACGAGCTTGCGCAATGGGACACCGCGGCTGACCTTGGTCTGGGAGACGGATTCCAGACGATCTCGACCCAGTACATCCGGAATTACTACTGGCTCCGCCCGGGCCGGGGGATTGCGGTTCAGATCACATCCAAGCAGCTCGACACACCCCCGCTCGATGAGTTTCCGGTGGCGGCCGAGTTCATCCGCGTGTTCGAGACGAACCACCCGGACAGCGTGCCCGACAAGCCGAGCATTAAGGATTTCAAGATCACCGTCAGCAAGGACGGAGCGTTGTTGACCTGGACCAAAGGCAGCGGCCTGACCAGCTACCAGGTGGATGTGACCGAAAATCCGGGCCTGCCTGGCTCGTGGACCATGCTGGCCACGACGGCCTCGAACTACCTCATTGACAGCGCGGCCAACAAGCCCGGGACACCCCGACGCTTCTATCGGGTCGTGGGCCGCTAGCCTGCATTTCTCACCACTCTTTGCCACCGCGAAGCCGGGGTTCTCAAGAGAAGTCAGCA
>CAYPUR010000077.1:11618-19997 GCA_964413865.1 uncultured Verrucomicrobiota bacterium | reverse complement strand
GGCAGGCCCCACGCGGCGCGAACTTGATTCATACCGACAACCTCCAGATGCGCTGGCCAGAGCGCGTCATGTCCTCGACAACTGGCTGGAGGCGTGCCACTTTGGCGCCCATGGCTCTGAACGAAAAACTCGAAGGGCTCCGCGCCCTGCTGCGCGGCTATGGCTCGTGCCTGGTCGCCTATTCCGGTGGAGTCGACTCAGTCCTTCTGGCATACGTGGCGCGCCAGGTCCTGGGCGACTCGCTTCTTGCGGCAATCTGCGATTCTCCAAGTCTGCCCAGGCGCGATCTCGATGAGGCGCTGGCGTTGGCAGCCCGGTTGGACATCCCGGTCCGCGTGGTCCAGACCGCTGAATTCGCGAATCCGGACTACCTGGCCAATTCGCGCGAGCGCTGCTATTTCTGCAAGCAGCTTGTGATGGGCCAGTTGTGTGAATTGGCCAGGCGGGAAGGGCTTGCGGTGGTCGCCTATGGCGAGAATGCCAGCGACGTCGGCGACCATCGTCCGGGGGTTCGCGCCGCGGACGAACTCGGTGTGCGGGCGCCTCTCAAGGACGCGGGATTGACGAAGGCCGACATTCGGGCCTTGTCGGCTCAGTTCGGGTTGCCCACGGCGGACAAACCGGAGATGGCCTGCCTGAGTTCGCGGGTCCCTTACGGGGAGGCCCTCTCGCCGGGCAAACTGCGGATGATCGAGGAGGCGGAGGCTGTGCTGCGGGATCTGGACTTCCATGACATCCGGGTGCGCCACCATGAGTGGAAGGATGCGAACGGCGGTTTGGTGCGGCACATGGCGCGCATCGAGCTTGGGCCGGGCGAATTGGGGCGTCTTGTGTCGGGCGGCCTCCACATCCGGGTGGCGCAAGCGCTGCGGGCCCTCGGTTACGCCCACGTCACCCTCGATCTCGAAGGCTATCGACGCGGCAGCCTGAACGAAGTCTAAACGTAGAGGGCGCTCTGCAGATCGCGCACCACGACGCTCATGAACGGATAGCGTTTGTCCGGCTCGCGCTCCAGGCAGCGCAGAATCGTGCGCTCGGCGACTACCGGGATGTCGGGATTCAAGGTCCGGGGCGGCGTGAAGTCGATGGTTCGGTCGAGTTGGCGGCGCAGGACCTCGTCGGGCGAATCGCCGGGGAACGGTTTCTGAAAAGTCAGGAGTTCGTAAGCCGCAACGCCGAACGCGAAGATGTCGGCCCGATGATCGACCGGTTCGCGCAGGAGTTGCTCGGGCGACATGTAGGCGGGGGTGCCGGGGTTCTTGGCGAGTTTCTTGGGGTACTCCGGGCGTGGAAGGGCCAGGTCGAAATCGATGAGCCGGACGCTTCCGTTGCGGGTGACCAGGACGTTCTCGGGTTTGAAATCCAGATGCATATAGCGGCTCTCGTGCACGTGTTCGAGCGCGATGGCCATGTCGATCAGGATGTTCCCGATGTATTCCTGCAGGACGGGATCGCTTTGGGCCATCAGGAGCTTGAGGTTGGCGCCTTCGACGTACTCCATGGCCAGATACAGGCAGCCGTCGTATTTCCCGTGGCTGCGATAGCCAATGACAAACTCGTGGTTGTGGATCTCTGCGAGGATCTGACACCCGCGAATGAAGCGGCGTCGCGCCGTGAAGTTGTGCCGGTGATTCGAGTGCAGACACCGAATGGCGCACGTCTGCTGGTTCTGATCCTGGGCCAGCCAGATGTCGGCCATGCCGCCGCTGTTGATCAGTTCGTGCAGGAAATACGGACCCAGCGGACCGGGCTGCCGATGCCCGCCGTCGTCGTCGTCGTCGTGTCTTTTGCCAAAGCCAAACATGCCGGATGCGCCGATACTATGCCTCAAGGCAATCTTTGTGCCAAGTTCCGCCTTTTGGCGCCAACACGTTTCACCCAGTGCATCTGGAGGTTGTCGGTGGGAATGGAGTTTGCGCCGCGTGGGGCCTGCCTGCCGCGCCGTTGCGCTCCGCGGCGCAGGCAGGGCACGCGGCCTACAGCGGGAGTCTCCATCCGATGTAGGCCCGGTGCCCTCACCGGGCGACAGAACACCGACAACAACCAGATGCACCGCGTTTCACCGGTCGAGGATTCTGCCGGCTTTACGTTTTGCGCGGCTGTGCGACGATGGGCGGCGCCGATGCCGCCAGTCAGAGAACGCTCCGTGAGTCCGGACAGCCCGCCCGCCGGTCCGATGCGCCGGGTGGTGTTTTCCAATTACGACTCGGTGGGCAATCCCTATTACGACGGCGGCGGCGCCCGGGCGATCCACGAGATCGCGCGCCGTCTGACCTCATCCTATGACGTCCGTGTTGTAACAGGCCAATTCCCGGGCAATCGCGCCCGGATCGTGGACGGTGTGGCGTACGAGCCGATCGGCTTGCGCCGGGCCGGCCCTTACCTGGGACAGATCCTCTTTCAGTTCTGCCTGCCGTGGCGGGCGGCCCGCGGCGATTATGACCTCTGGGTCGAGAGCCTGACGCCTCCATTCTCCACGGCGTGCCTCCCGTGGTTCACTCGCAAGCCGGTTGCGGCCCTGACGCAGGTCCTGGCCGGGGCGGGGATGACCCGCAAGTACAGGCTGCCCTTCGCCACACTCGAACGGTTGGGCCTGCGCGCTTATCGCCACGCAATCGTCCTCTCGACCCATTTGCGCGGCGTCGTGACGCGCGCCAACCCCCGCCTCCGGACGGTGGTCATTCCCAACGGCGTGAGCCCCGGCCTGATCGACCTGCCTGTCCGGCGCGATGAGAGGCACCTGCTCTTTCTCGGGCGGATCGATATTGAACAGAAAGGACTGGATCTCTGGATCGAGGCGCTTGCGGCCATCTCGCCCCGCCTCGCCCCGCCGGTCCTGATCGCCGGGGCCGGCCCCGCCCGCCAGGAACAGCAACTGCGCCGGCGCATCGCGTCGCTCGGCCTGGCCGGCAAGGTCCGCCTCCTGGGGAGGGCCGATGATGAGGCGAAGAGAGAGTTGCTTCGGCAGTCTTTCCTGATGGTCATGCCATCGCGGTACGAGGCCTCGCCGTTGGTCCTGATCGAGGCGTTCTGTCACGCCGTGCCGGTGGTGGTGTTCGATATCCCCGAGTTGGGCGATATCCCCGGCGATTGCTGCGTGAAAGTGCCCGCATTCGACACCCGGGCTTTTGGCGAAGCGGTGCTCGATCTGGTGACGGACCAAGCCCGGCGCAGCGCGCTGGGGCGAGCGGCCAAGGCCTTTGCCCGCCGGTTCAGTTGGGACGACCTGGCGCGGCAATACGCAGCCTTTTTCGAGGAGATGCTTTCCAATGCGGCTTTATGAGTGCAGAGCGCGCGACAGCAACGGTAATCGGGATTGACATCGGCGGCACGAAGATGGCCCTGGGGATCCTCGTTGGCTCGGGAGTCGTCCGCGCGCAGGCCGTTCTCCCGACGCACGCCCAGGCCGGGTTTGAGCAGGCGGTCACGAGACTGGGGGATGCCATCGAGGCGTTGTGCGCGGAGGCGGGGGCCCGGGTGCGCGATCTGGCCGGAATCGGCATCGGGTGCGCCGGGCCGCTCGATCCGGCTCGCGGATTGATCAACAATCCCTACACGCTTGCGGGATGGGACAAGTGCGACATCGTCACGCCGCTGCAGGCCCGGTTTGGTGTGCGCGTGCGACTCGAGAACGACGCGGATGCCGCGGCGATGGGCGAGTTTTTCGCGGGAGCCGGGCGCGGATTCGATCCGGTTGTGATGCTCACGCTCGGCACGGGTGTTGGTGGGGCGGCGATCGTCCGCGGTGAGATCTACCGCGGTGCGAACGGCGAACACCCCGAGCTCGGGCACGTGATTGTCTCGAACGACGGCCCGCCATGCTATTGCGGCTGTCGCGGCTGCCTCGAATCGCTCGCGTCGGGCACGGCGATCGGCGCCTTTGGCCAGACGGAAGGCTTTGCCGACGCACCGGCGGTGTTCGCCGCCGCGCGCAACGGGAGGGCCGGCGCGCAGGCGATCGTGGATCGCGCGCTTTCTGCCGCCGCGGCAGGAGCGTGGACGGTCTTTCACACCTTCCTGCCGCGGCGCCTGATTCTGGGCGGGGGCATTGCGGAAGAGCACTTCGACCTGTTTGCCGCAGCCATGAATGCGCGCCTGCGGGGAGCGACGCAATTCACGCCGCAGGCGGTCGAGATCGTGCGGGCGCAACTGGGCAACGCCGCCGGCATGATCGGCGCCGCGGCGCTTGTGCTGCGCTGAAGGGGCGCTGCTGTTGAGATCTGAAGAGATCTCTGAACGACCGAAAAACGAAAGCGCCCGGGCGGTGACCGCCCGGGCGCGCGCATCAATTGGTGGCGCGCCGGCGGAGTCCCGAGGACTCCGCGACGCGCGCTGGCGTCACTTCCGCAACTGGAAGAACTGGTTGCCGGCGCCGACTGTCACGGTCGTCGGATTCTGCGTGCCAACCAGCGTCCATGTGGGCGCCACGAGCGACGGCGTCGAGTAGAGGCTGAATCCCGCGGCGGCGGGCGCCCAGCCGATGGTCAGGGTTCCGGCAGCGGCTTCCCGGGCAATCGTGAGCGTCGGCGCTTCACTGCTCACGGGCGGGGTCGGGTCATCGGCAGGCGCCGGGTGTGTGAACACGGTGTAGAAGTTGATCTCGCTCAGCGGAGCGCCAGAGTCGGGATTGATGAAGGCCCCTTCAGCGGGCTTGTTGTCGAGGTTGATTTCGCCCTTGGCGGCCACGCAGATCTGCTTGGTCGTCATGGCGATGGTCATCCGCGTCGAACGGATGCCGCCTGTGGTGGCCACATTGATGAAGGGGAAAAAGCTCGGGGTCAGCGAACTGACCGTCATGGTCTCCTCGTTGAGGGCCAGCACGCGGGCTGCGACCTGGACCGCTTCGTAGCCATCGGGTGTCGAGTCCCAGGCCACCACCACGCGGTTCAAGGCGTCGACCGCGAGGTTGACGCGGTCGCTATTCCCGATGAACGCCGGCTCGCTCACCTCGAACGTGGCGACGCGCTGAGGATCGCGAGTGTCCCAGACCGCCATCTTCACCAGCGTGGCGTCGGTCATCTTGCCGGCGAGGAACAGATAGGGCGAATTGATGTGGCCCGCGATGCGTGTGCCGTCGCCGCGGCTGTTGTCGAAGTTGAGCCCCGACGAGGTCTGCGGGATGGTGTTCACCAGGTTGCCGGCGTTGTCGAACAGGTAAATGTGGCGAGTGCCCGAGCCGTCTTGAGGCTGGCAGCGGACGGCGAAGCCGCCTTTGTAAGCAGCGACATTCGACCAGATATCCCGGTCTGCCGTCTCGCTGGAGACAATCATCCAACTATCTTTCACCACCGTGCCGTCGGGGGCAAAAATCGTGGCGGTGATGCAGTTCTTGGCGGAGCGAACATCATTCTTGGTCCGGTCTTCCACCACCGAAACGAAGTTGCCGTTGTCCAGGCACACCAGATCGCCGCCGAAACGAGTGACCTCGCTTCCGGACGCCGCACCTGATGCCATCCGACCGTTGGCCGAGTCAACAGCCTTCATCAGCGGCGTCGGCACGAGGGTGGCTGTGTCCAACTCAAAGGTCTGGACCGTCCCGTAACGACCGTCGCTGAGCCGGTCAAACCCGAGCGTCCAGCGGTTGTCAGAGCCGAACGCCGCCGGGAAGGCGTGCGGAGAGGCTTCGCCGCCGACGATGTAGTTTTTCGCACCGGGGCGTTTGTCGCCGGCAACACGGCCCGGGTTGCCGTTTTGACGCGAGGCGTTGATCGCATCCGTGTACGGCTTGAAGTCGTCCGAATAGAAACCCTCGGCCAGTTTGCCGGCTGAGCCATCGACCGGTTGAAGAGCGACCACATACCGTTGTTTGCCATCGGGCGAGGGCATATCCCAGCCTTCGGCGAACGTATTGCCTTCAATTAGGAAAGTTGAAGTACCCAGCACGCTGGCGTTGGGCTCCCAGTTGCCGAGCTTGTCGTTCCGCGGAACGATCACCGGCTTGTCCGGAACAATCCGGCTCAAACCCACGGACTCGATGCTGCCGGGGATCAGAATCGGCATGTTCGCCAAGGCGGCGAACGAGAGCGGGGCGGTGATCGAGTTGGTGCCGGAGGTTCCTGCGGCGTCCCCGGTGTACGTGACGGCCAGAGCAATGTAGACGCCGGGCTTGATAGGCATGGCGCGCAGATCCACGTTGAACTTGTCGGCAGCGGGGTCCTTGTCATTGGTGCCATTGTCGACGAACGAGCCGACATAGGTGCCCGGATGGGTCAAGGCCATCGCTTCGGCCAAGGGATCGATGACATAGATATCGACGACGTGCTTGGTGTAAGTGGCGGTGGTGTTCGGCGTCGGCAGGCTGCCGGTCATGATGCCGTCGGTGACGGCGTCGACGATCGGGACCACACCAGAGGTCCACGGATCGAGGATGGCAGCGGCGTAATAGTCCTCGTAGTTGCGGCCGTTCTCGCCACTGAAAAATGGGAATGCGGTGAAGAAGTTCCCGGACATCTTGTTGCGGCGCGCGGTGATGGGCACCGTCGCACCCGCATCGACGAAGAGAGTCCCCGGAACCCCGGCGATGATGTTGCCCTCGATATCGTCGCTCTTGCCGTCGCCGTTCGATCCGATCCGGACCTGGGCCGTGCCGGGCAGATTGATGAAGTTGGGCGCCCTGAGGGTCAACGCCTTCTGGGCCGTGGTTCCGTCCACGCCGACGCCGAAGTAGTTGCCGGCCACCACGGCATTGTTGGCGGCACTGTAAAACTCGATGTCGTGGTCATAGACGCAATGGGCCACGATGTTCCGCTCGTTGCCGTCGCTGTTCCCGTCGCCGTTGGTGCCGATCACCGTGTTGTCGGTGACTCGTCCGTTTTCGAAGAACTCGACGCTGGCGTCATTGCCCGTGCGGCCAACCGATTCGAGGCTGCTGCTGACGGCTTCCACGTCCACGAACGTGAGGCCATCGGGAAAGACGTTCACATAGTTGCCGGACACACGCACATTGGGGGCTTCGAGGGCCAGGGCAATATGGCAGCCGAGGATGACGTTGAACTCCTGGACGTCGTTGACCTTGTCGCCATCGGTCCCAACCACCAAGCCCTCCGAGTAGACATCACCGCCATCGCGCCACCGAAAGGCGGCTACGGCGTTGATGACCGGTTTGAGGTTCTCCTGAAGGTAGGGGTCGCCCGGGGTCAGGCCGAACCAGCATCCTTGCACCTTGGCATTCTTGGCTTCGTTGATCAGAGCGATCGCATACAGAGAGGGATCCGGGTCGTCCCCGACCGTGTGGCGGCCGATGAAGCTGATCCCGCGGATCTTGAAGTTGTCGCCCCCCAGGACGCCGAGGATCGCGTTCTCGCTGTCGCCGTACCCGGAGTAGGGCAGACGCGTGGAACGTCGAACCAGCAGGTCCGGGTTGAGGGGGTCGGGGCTGTCTTGGGCTTCCTCGCTCGTCGAATCGAGCACGATCTGGATCACAGCATTGTTGCCGCCGAGAATGCCGTTGCCGTTCGGCTTCGAGTCCGGTTGCGTGTAGCCGTCGATCGTGACGTCATTCGCCGTGATCAGCGGATACCCGCCCATCGGCGTGACCAGGATGTGCGGCCCGGTCCCCGGGATGTTGAACTTGATGGTGTCGCCGTCTGCCAATTGGCTGATGGCTTGCTTGAGCGATGTCTGCCCCGCGGGCGGGGAATCACTGTTCGTCGTCGTGACGATAATGTCTTTGGCTCCAACGGTGAGAGACGCCGCCACAAAGGCCGTGGCCGCCACCGCCGCAATCGATAGACGCTTCATAAGTCGTTCCATGATGTGCTGTTGTTCTTGCTTGGGAGTACGTGAGCAAAAGGGTAAACCGGCAAACAGCTAAGGGGCAAGAGCGATCTGCGTGAATTTTTGCGTCCGGTGTTTTGGATCCATTCGCCATCTCCGCGGGGGCCGCAGGTGGCGTTCACGTTGGCGTCGCTCGCCCAGCATTCAGGCGTTTGGTGGTGTTCATGGAGTGGGGTGGTTGAGTTCATGCGACGACGAAGCGGTTTCAGGTGGGCAAGACGGCCTGCCGCCTGACGCCCGAATCGCAGCAGATACCCGCGAAGCGTTTCCCAAAGCCTCTGGCGCCGCTGGAAGACGAGACCGGGCGCGAGGTCGAGTGCCAGACTCCGATGCCCCGACCGGGTAATGTTTTCGCGCAACTGCTCCTTGGTGACAAATTGACGTTGACGACGCCACCGCTGCGCGGGCTTTTCTTCTCTCCCCAACTCAAGCATGACACCCAGGAAATCCAAGGGATCGAACACCTGGAAGCCGCGGGACGGTCCGGCTAGCAGTTCGTCGTCCCCCGGTTCGGGAAAGCGTCCGAGGGCCAGAGTGAGCACTTCCAGCGCAACTGCCAGTATCATTTGCTCAGCGGTTCTCGTTTTGAGATCGCTCAGGGCG
>CAYPUR010000077.1:0-11555 GCA_964413865.1 uncultured Verrucomicrobiota bacterium | reverse complement strand
TGCACCCAAAATGAGAA
Source organism: uncultured Verrucomicrobiota bacterium (assembly GCA_964413865.1). Taxonomy (GTDB): domain Bacteria; phylum Verrucomicrobiota; class Verrucomicrobiia; order Limisphaerales; family J093; genus MWFF01. The sequence goes on along the minus strand of CAYPUR010000077.1, from coordinate 11,538 downwards.
CTGCTGTCATTTGCTTTCTCCCTTGTCGGTTTTGAGCGGAGGCGTCCAACGAACCATGCGGATGCTAGCCGGTCCCCGCGGACGCTCTGGTTCGTAGAAGACGCTGAGGACATCGCCGGACGGCGACTGCGCCGAGGACGGATATCCGAGATCGGTAGTGAAGGACTCGGTGAGCCGGATCTCCTTCGAGAGGTCCCAGGTCTTGCCGCCGTCCTCAGAAATGCACGCGCACTCGCCAAAGGCGCCCTTTGCGCGACGACCGTAGGTCGCGAGCAGACGTCCGTCGCCAAGCACCAGCAGATGCCCCGGGTAGCGCTCGTCCGTGAAGCAGGTCGTGTGCGGCGCAGACCAGGTGCGGCCGCCGTCGGCAGACTCGGACTGCAGCAGTCCGCCGTAGACGCCGTCGTTGTACCGCAGGTGGCAGACGAGGCGGGCGTCCGGAAGCTCCGCCACGCTGGGCTCATGGGCAGACACCATCTTGAACCACTCGTCGTCCTTGAAGGCGTAGAGCGTCTCCCAGGTGCGGCCGCCGTCCGAAGACGCGACGCACAGGAGGTCGTTGGCCGGCTGGTGGAGTTCCTCATAACGGCGCCCGACGCACAGGAGGCGCCCGTCCTTCAGCACCGCGGGCGAATGCGGCAGCGTCACCGGCATGCGGACCGGCGCCGACCAGGTCTTGCCGTCGTCCGTCGAACGCGCACACCAGCAGCCGATGGCGGCGTCGGCCGCCTTCCGGTCGAGTTGGTCGTAATAGGCGCGGTCGCCGGGATTGACTCCGCGTCCGTTGGCGTAGGTCGCGAACTCGTCCGACGTGAACCAGTTGACGAAGAGCGTGCCGTCCTTCAGCTCGGTGATGCCGGAATCGCGGTCATCGAGGATCCCGTCCCACACGGTCACGGGGGCGGACCAGGTCTTGCCTTCGTCGGAAGACCTCACCATGCGCACCTTGCCGCAACGGCAGACATGGCCGATGCGATCGCCGGAATAGGTCACGACGATCTCGCCGTTGGCGCGGCGGCAGACCGTCGGCCAGGCGGAGTAGCGGCCGTTTTCCGCGGCAATCGTCACGAGATCGGACGCGGCCGACGCACCGGCCGCAAAAGCGGACGCGAGGAGACAGGAGAAGGACAGCAGTTCACGGATTGACATGAATGATAGGAGTTTGCTTTTTCGACGTGGCTGAAGTGTGGCTGTCCAGAAGGCGTGATGCAAGGCGACACGCGGCAGAATTGTCCCCTGCAAGTGCTTTGCCGGCCAGGTGATGCGCGGGTCCGAAGGTCTTTCGGGCTGGTTCCGCAATCACCGTTTCGATGCACCAACCGGGCTCTGGATTACGCAGCCCGAGGCGCCCGCCGGGATCCGTCGGGCGGAGTCCGCGGTAGGTGATCACGCGAGTTGCTACGCTTTCGGCGCTCTCGACCTCCCAACCCGAACCGGTAGTGCCGAACGCGACCGACCCGGCAATGCCGGCTGCTGTTCCCAGGAACTGGCGTCGTGTGGTCTTCATGATCCGGTTTACCGCCCGACAACCTCAGAATATGCGGCCCCCTTCTGCGGTGCAGCCCCTGGCAGTCTTTGCCTACTCTACCTGCGATTTGGGGGCACGCTGGCGGTGGATCTGCGGCCCAGCGGGGCTTCGTCCCTGTTTGAATATACCTGGATTGACCTGGAACAGAGCCGGGAGAGAACACGTGGCAAGGTGAACGGCGGCGCAGTACGCGAGTTTCATGCCCCTGAGGACTATCCCGGCAGTTTGCAGTTCAAGGACTGGCTGCTGTACATCCGACGAGCAGAGCCTTAGAGAAAGCCGGAATGAAACCAATCCTGCTCATAACGCTGGTTTGCCTGGGGCTGCTCGCCCCCCGGTGCGGCGCGTCCGAACCTGATTCATCGCTCTCGGTCTGGCTGCCACTGGATGAAGGGGTTGGCGGCCTCGCCATTGATCGCTCGCCGAATCAACTCGAGGCCGAACTTGCCAACGTGCAGTGGGCGAAAGGCGCCTTCGGCACAGCCGCCCATTTCGGCGGCACCAATGCGTTCATCGATCTTCCGCCCGTTCCTTCCCTGAACGGCGCAACGCAATGCACCATCTCGGTCTGGGCAACATGGGAAGGGACAGGGCGCTATCCCAATCTACTGACGACGCACAATTGGAGCCCCGGCGGCTTGATGCTGTTTGTCAGCGACGACACCTGTTCATTCCGCCTCGGGCGTCCCGGCCACCGCGCTGGCGTACCTGGTAACGATTGGACGGAGACCGGCGTCGGATTACTCCAACCGCTTCCCCTGCGGCAATGGGTCCACCTTTGCGTTGTCTTCGCTCTGCCGCAGATCACCACGTATGTGAACGGCAAGCCTGTCGAGCAGCGAACCTGGCCCTACCCCGTCGAGGCGAAGGGGCTTCGGGTCGGCGGATGGTCTGGTCCGGTCTGCCACAATGGACTCATCAGCGACTTGCGCATCTACAGTCGTGCCCTCACCGGAGACGAGGTCAGCAACCTCGCGCAGAATTCCACGCGCACCAACGCTGCGTACACCCTGGTGGACGAATCCGCGTACGCGCCGCCACTGGCGGCGAGTTTTGAGAATCGCCACGCCACACTCGCAATCGACACGCAAGGCCGGATCACTTCTCTCCGCAACAAAGCGTCCGGCCGCGAGTTGTTGGCCCGCCCGCAGGAGCTGGTATCGGCCAGACTCAAAGACGGACGCCAGATCACCGCGCGCAAAGTCACACGCAGCAGAGACGCGCTCGCCTTTGAATTCGCACGCGGGCAGGGTGCGGCCGTGCTGGCGGTCGATGCCCGCCCGGACTTCTTCACCTTCACGATTCGCTCGTCGAGCGTGCCTGACGTGGCGGCTCTCACGTTCCTCAACGTGCCGGTGAAGGCGGCGAAATACCGGGGCGGCATGGCCAACATGCTTTCCGATGACACGGATGCCGTCTGCCTCCGCGGATATGAGCTGCCCGTGGAAATGGCGGTGAACAACAACCCCGTCGCGCTGCGTGCTTGGACCACGGCGGAGCGCGGCCTTACCGGTTGGCGGGCGGGTCTGGCGGTGGGCCCCAAGACTGAGATGCCCGCGATGTTGCGCGCGATGGCCGCCGAGGCCGGTGTGCCCCTCTCGAAGCAGGGCGGGCCTTGGGCTCTGGGGGCTGAGGCGAACCGCGGCTCCTACCTCTTCGCCGATCTCTCGCTGGCTTCCATGGACGACTGGATCGAGCTCGCGCGCCGGGGCGGGTTCACACACATCCACATTCACGGCTGGTGGGACACGCTGGGCCACTACGGCGTCCATACCAACCTGTTTCCCAACGGGCTGGCGGACTTGAAGGAGGCCGTGGCGCGCATCCATGCCGCCGGTCTAAAGGCGGGCATCCACACGCTGACCGCCTGCATCGAGCCGCGTGACGCCTGGGTGACACCCGAGGCCAGTCCGCATCTGATCGCCACCGCGTCCTACACCCTGGCTCGGCCCCTGTCACCGGCCGACACCGTGATCTACGTGAAGGAGAAACCGCTACCCGGCCACGATGTCATCTGGAGCTACGCGGGCAACGGCAACGCCATGCGCATCGGCACGGAGATTGTCCAGTACACCGAAATCATCTCTGAGCCGCCGTATGCCTTCGCGAACTGCCAGCGCGGCGCCTTCAAGACCGTCCCCGCGGCTCACGCGGCGGGCGACCGCGCCGATTATCTGCAACAACGCTACCTCGCGTTCTATCCCGAACCCGGCTCACCGCTGGCGGATGATTTGGCGGACCACATCGCCAACGTCTTCAACACCTGCCAACTCGACCAGCTCTATTTTGATGGTTCCGAAGGCATGATGAACCGTTACGGCATCGACTTCATGCGGCATGCGATTTTCAAACGCCTGCGTGGTGAGGTGCTGGTCGAGGCCAGTGAATGGGGTGCGCACAACTGGTGGTTTCATTCCCGGCTCGGCGCGTGGGATCATCCCGTCTGGGCGGCCAAACGGTTTCACGACCTGCACGTCGCCTCCGCCGCCAGATTCCGCGATTCCGACCTGCTTGGACCACAGATGGGCTGGTGGGCGCCACGCGGGCCGACGCCGCAGGCGCGCGGTCATTTCCTGGACGAGATGGAGTATTTCGGGGCGAAGAATCTTGGCCTTGACGCCGCGATGTCGATTCAGGGCGTGAACGTCTCGCGGCAGCCGCTGCCCTTTCATATCGAGAGACAGTTCACGGTCCTCGGGTGGTACGAGCAACTGCGGCTGGCGCGCTACTTCGACACCAAGACAGTCGCGCGCGTGGCCGTGCCGGGCGATGAGTTCCGCCTGCGACAAGACCGCGATGGCGCGTGGAGGTTCACGCCGGTCAGAATGTCCGCCCACCGCATCAGCGCGTTGGGCAACGGCTCGGAACGCTGGACCAGTCAAAACCCGTTCACCGACCAGCCGCTGAGCGCCCGCATCGAGGCGCTCTACTCGGTGGCCGCGTACGACAGTCCCAAACGCATCTGCGTGACCGATTTCGCCGATCTGACCGCATTTCAGACGACGACCAGCGCGTCAGCGGTGTCGCTTCGGCTCGAAGTGGCGACCGGCGAAACGCGCGGCGGCGACCGCAACCTGCGGCTGCGGGCCGAGAACAAGGGTACAACGCGTCGCGGCGCTTGGGCCAAGGCCGCCCTGAGCTTCCCCGCTCCCTATCGCAATCTCTCCGGCTCTGGCGCGGTTGGCGTCTGGGTCAAAGGCGACGGCCAAGGCGCGCTGCTGAATATCCAACTGGGCACGCCGCGGGAATACATGGAGGCGCTGTCCGATCACTACGTGGTGCTTGATTTCACGGGCTGGCGCTACGTCGAACTTCTCGTGCGCGAGCGCGACGTGGAACAGATGTCCGATTACCAGTGGCCCTACGGCGGCCACTACGACCTGTACCGCAACCCGCTGGACATGGCCCACGTTTCCGATGTCAACCTCTATCTTAACAACCTACCTCCCGCCACAAGCACGGAGGTAATCGTCAGCCCGGTGATGGCGCTCGCCGTCCAACCCGCCCAATTGAAGAACCCGGTTCTCACGATCAACGGTCAGAAGCTCACCCTGCCCGTCACGCTGGAATCCGGCGATTTCCTGGAAGTCGAATCCGCCGGTGACTGCGCGCGTTACGACGATCAAGGCGACCTCGTGGCGCGAGTACGCCCCGTTGCCGTCGAGAATTGGCCGGTGCTAAAGTCGGGCGAAAACGGGATCGTGTTCGATTGCGATAAGCCGACCGGCGCGAGCGCCCGCGCTGAAGTAACACTCAACGCCTTCGGCACGTCGTTCGGCACAGCCAATCCACGCGCCCAAATCGGCTGGTCGCACCTGACGCGTGAATACGAGATGCCCCGCTGGATCACCGCACCGGAAGGCGCAGACAACATCTGGGACTTCTCGGTTCGTCCGGGCGAGCACGCCCGGCTCCAAATCGAACTGAGCGGCGGCATGGATTCGCCCGCCCTGACCGTGAACGGAGATGTCCTCCGCTTCCCGGTCGTGCTCAAGCCCACCCAGCGGCTGCTCTGCCGCGGTGACCGTCATTGGCACATCATGGACGCGCAGCGAGCACAAATCGCAGAAGGCGATCTCACCGTCGCCCTACCCATTCTGAAAAGCGGATCGAACCGCGTTTCGTTCACCTGCGTTGCCCCCGACCGCGCGTTGGTGAAACTCGTCAAGGTGTATGAACCATGACCTGAATCCGGGGAGCACCCCAGAGTGGATTGGCGCGACTGGTTTGGCGAATCAAGTTGATGGTGTCTGCGTCGACGGACTTGCGACCGACACGCCGAGGGCGACTCCTCCATTTCCAGAACCGACGGAGAGCCAGGTTTTCCAGGAGCAAGTTGCGGCGGCCATTCGTGACGGACGCCTGAGCCCGAACCTCACCTCCGGGGCACCTCGCCGATTCATTGACGTTGCGCCGATGACTCGGCACCATGCGGCCACCATGACCGCGGGCAACAAGCCATTCTCCCTCACCCGCGCACCGACAATCAAAGGCCGGGGCGCCTCAAGGCACATTCCTGCTATGAGCATCAGTAACCTGGACAGCACGCGGCGTGACTTTCTGGTCCTGATGTCGGGCGCGGCGGCCGGGTTGGTGTTGAGCCCGCAGTGGCGCACGGTTTCGGCCCAAGACATCGGCAGGGGCAAACTGCTCCATCGCATCGACTGCACACAAGAACTCCCGCCGGAAAAGTACTTCGCTCTCGGCGAGGTGACGGTCGTCGACAGTCCGATCGGACGCTATCGAGAGGCACGCGGCAATCCCCCCACGGCCCGGTTTGGGTATCGTTTTCCGATTGAGCACAGCGGCCGGCCGCATGTCGCCGTGATCCGATATCCCGACGACAAACGCCGCTACATGTGCATCAACGACGGCACGTGCTACGACCTCACCACGGGCGTATTCACCGGCTGGGCCCAGCCCATCAGCAACACGATGCTGGAACTGTGGCAGGTGTTTTGGCCGCGGTGGAAGGATTGCTCCGTCGTTTTCATGACCTGGGGCGCGGGCGAGCCGGCCGCGGTGGCCTCGATCGAGGTTTACGAACTGCCCGACCTGCCTGCCGCTCACGTGCCCGGCGATCCGGGTGACGGCACGCGCCGCGAGTTGGGCATTCAGTACGAAGACCCCTGCGGCACCGGCGGCTCGGAGGGAGCCCTGTCTCGCGACGAGTGGATCGACCACCTGGTGCAATACGCCCGCCACAGCGGCCAGAATCTGTTGATCTACCCCATCGCCTGGTATCATGGTCCGCTGTTTCCCTCCCAACGCGAGCCGTCCGGAGCGTTTGATTGGGTGGTCGCACGCGATCGGAAGCAATACACCCGCTGGACGACCACGCCCACCGACTGGTATGCGACACTGCTCGAACGGTTCGGCCAGGAAGGCCTGGAGTTCCAGGGAGCCATGACCCTCATGCGGCTGGGCAGCCTGATGGAAAAGATGAACATCAATCTCGACGCCATCAAGGGCGGCGCCGAGACCTACAACAACATGCTTTGGAACAACTGCGTGCAGTCGAGCACGAACGATTGGACGCCCATCTACAACGCCCGCAATTATCGGACGCTCACCGCGGACAACCAGAACAAGAAACCGCTGGAGCCGTGGGGGCAGAACCCGTCGCGGCTGGCCTACGGTGAGGTGGGCAATCCGGGCCACGCCGGGCCGATGTTCAACCCCCTGCACCCAACCGTGCAAGAGGCTATTGTCGGCTTTGCCCGTGAAATCGGCGAGCGCTACGCGAAATATCCCGCTTTCAAGGGCATTTCCTTCAATATGTTCGCGTCCGCCATGCCCTGGTTCGGTTCGATCCATTCCGGCTACGACGACTACACCGTCAGTCTGTTTCAGAAGGAAACCGGCATCGACGTGCCGGTGGATCCGAAAGCGCCAGACCGGTTTTCACGCCGTTACGAGTTCCTCACCTTCGTCTGCCGGTCCGCGTGGGTGGACTGGCGGTGTGGGAAGATCCGCGATTTGTTCGGACGCATCCGCCGTGCGTTGGCCGAAGGGCGCGCCGATCTCCGCGTCACCCTGACGCTGTGGGATGAGACGTTTGTGAACTTCACCCGCGGCCCGATGCCGGCGCTCCAACTCGACGCCCGGCCGTCCATGTTGGAGCTGTACCGTGAGGCCGGTATCGACCCTGCACTGTACATCAATGAACCGGGCTTGGAAATCGATCGCGGCACGACCGAAGCGCGCGACCGTGGCGGCCACGGCAACGACGGTGCCGGCGCGCCCTTGGCCACGCAAACGATGTACCGCGATTTCGCCTTTCTCGACCAACCGGCGATCGACGCCTTTGCCCGGCTCGACCAGCCGGGCGCCTTTCTCTTCAACTGTTGGGTCGAAGCGTGGGGCGATATGCGCTGGTTCCGCCCGGCCGAGAACGACCCGAACCTGCCCGCGGTCGCCGTCATGGACGGCCGACCAGCCGAAGGCATTTTCGGCATGAACTCGGCCTATCCCAAGGACGGTTTCTGGTGGGACAGCCAGTTGCGGATCACCCCCGGTTTTCAGGCGGGCGTGCATTTCCTGGAGCCCTACGCCGCCGCCGTGGCCGACCTGGACGCCTGCCGGATCACGCGCGGCGGCCTCTTCCTCGACAAGGCCCACACCGAGCAACTCCAGCAGTTCGCTCGGGCGTATCGCGCGCTGCCGAAGCATAAGTTCACCACGGTCGGTTCCAGTACTGATCCGGTGGCGGTGCGCACACTCGTACGCGACGGCCGGCGTTATGTTTACGCGGTGAATCGTGATTACTATTCCATACCGCTCGAGATGACTTTCAGCGGCAAACCGACCGGGGCTAGGGACTTGGCGACTGGGTTGACGCTGGACATTTCGCAACGCTGGTCATTTGTCCTCGGGCCTTATGAGTTGCGCAGCCTGGCGATGGCTCCAGACGTGCAAATCGCGGGTTTCGCGGTAACACCCCCGGGGCCGATCGTGTCGCAACTGCGTACGGAGGCGGAACGAACTCTCGCGGCGATGGCAAAAGCTCGAACGTCTGCCAACCGGGTCCCCGGCATGGACGAGCTCAAGCAGCGCATCCGCGAGGCGTTGGCCGCCGGGCGACTGGCTTGGCTCCGTCGGGCTCTGACCAGTTATGTAGCGAGAAAATGCCGGGCGCTGGTTACGTAGAAGGAAGCTCTTGAGTGCATGAAGCAGAAAACGCGTCGTGAGTTCATCAAGGGGACGGCCGTTCTGGCCGGAGCGGCGTGGGGCGTCCAACACCAGGCCACACGATGCCTGCGGGCGGAGGGACTATCCCAGGTCACGCCGGAGGCGGCGGAGGACGCCGGTGGTGGTGCGAGTGGTTCGTTCTTGGACTTGGTCCCCTTCGGCTATGTGTTCCAGGCTGGCGCCCCGGCGGGCCAGAACCCCAAGGAGACGCAGTGGCTGACCGAGGGTAAGGAAGACACGTTGGCTGGCGTGATGTGGGAGGAACATCGCCCCGTACGGCAAGTGGAAGTGAGCTTCGCCCAGGACGTCCTGGATCTGTCGCACCTGATCCTCGAAATCGCGACGAATACGCCCACCGAGAAGCAAGACAACCGGCCGACGTGGTGGACCAGGAAATACGAGCCATTCCCGGGGTCCGCGACGAGAGACGCAGGTGGACGCCGGGTGGTCTACACGACGGAACGCGAGGCGATTGTCCAGCGGTTAGGCCAGTATGCCAGCGGCTTTCGCTACGAAGCGGATCCGCAAGGGCTGATCTTGATCGACAAGCTCCGGCTGCGCTTCCAGGGAACGGGACCGCGGCCAGCGGTCACCGCGTTGCGCGCGTACGGCGTTTCCTCCGTTACCCCCTTGCGCGTCGAGATCGAATGGGGCCTGCGGACCGGGCAGCGAAGCCTGGCCTTCGACGGACGCCTGGAGATCTACAACGGGCGGTTGGGATCCCTCAGACCACTCGCGGACGGAGTGGGCGTAACCCTCAATGGGCCGGACGCATGGCGTTCGGCCCCGGCGGCCCGAGGCCGACGCGGGATTGCGGCCGAGCTCTTCTATGTCGCCAATGACGCGCAGGAGGTCCGGTTCAAGCCGGCAGGCGATCTTCCGACCGGTTCCAATGGTTTGCTGACGTATCACCCCAACCGCACGGTGGTCACGGTGCGAACGGCGGGTGGGATCTTCTCCTTTGCGCCGCGAGACCTCGAAGCAGGTGAGCCGATCTTCGTTCCCAGCTTGGGTTTCTTCGTGACCCGAGCTGGCCGCGGCCAATCCGCCAGCCTGTTCTCGCGGCAGTTGGCGGACAAGAAACTCGCGACGACCCGACGGCGCGCGCGGCAGAGGCCTGAGCAAAGCCTCGCGCAGGTTTTGGACGACCATTACACGGCCCAGCGACCGGCGTATCCGAATCCGGAGGCAGAGCCGCCCATGCAAATCGAGGTGCCTGATGAGTTGGCCTCGGCCGCCTGGCGGCTGGCTTTCTGGCACGTCAAACGGCGGTGTCTGCTCGAGGACGGCACCTATCAGCTCGTGATCTGGCCTTACCGAGCCCTGCTCGGGCAGGAGTCCTGGCGCATCTTCAATGCGCTCGATCAGTTGGGGGAACACGACATCCCGCGATCGGGCTTTGGTCCCTGGTTCAAGGCGCAGGGGTCTATGGTGGCGCGCGGCATGTTTTCCGGCCAAGCGGGTGCGCTCAACGTCAGTGGGTGGGACCTGAACCACGCGCAGGGACACGGCTCGATGCTCTACGCCATGGCCCAGCACTATCGGCTTTCGGGCGATCAGCCGTGGCTGACGGAACACCTAGCGAACTTCAAGGCGGCCTGCGAGTGGATCGTCCAACAACGCCAGCGGTGGATCGAGACCGCCGGGCCCGATACGTGGTCCGCGGGACTCATTCCCCCATGCGAGATGGGCGACTACGCCGACTGGCGCTGTCTCTACCAGACCAGCGTGTTCTACTGGCGGGGACTGAAGCATGCTGCCGAAGCCATCGCGGAGTTGGAGCCGGACACGGGGGCCAGGTATCGCGATGAGGCCGAGCAGTTGCGCCAGGCGATCATTCGGGCAGCGGACCGTTCGAGCGCCGTCGCCCCCGTGATTCGCGTCGGCGACGGCACTTATCGCCGGTCCATCCCGCCGGCGCCTTATTTGCGCGGTCTTTTTAGCGAAATCGGCAATCCGTTTGGCGGGGCCCATGCAGGCAGCCTCGTCATGGACAGCGACCTGGGCGCGGTGGCGCTCGGTCTGGGCGTGGTGCCGGCGGATGATCCGCGCCTCGACGAGTGGCTCGACGTGCTCGAAGACAACCTGTACCGGGACAACTGGATGGTTCGGTTGCACACGCAGGCACGGCAACCGTCCAACCCGGAAGCCTGGTTCAGCATCGGGGGCTACTACTACCAATGCGGCTACTCGGAATCGGCGCTGGCGCATCTTCTCCGCGATGACGTGCCCAACTATTTGCGATCGACTTTCAACCAGTACGCGGCGGACGTGGACCCGGACAAGTGGTACCAGTTCCGCGAACATCCCAACCGCACCGGGGAGGGCAACGGAGGCGACAAGACGTTCGAGGTTGGCGCTTTCCTCGAGCGGATGCGCGCCATGTTCGTTCTGGAAGAGGGCAACCAGCTCTGGCTGGCGCGGGCCACCCCGCGGGCCTGGTTGGCCCAGGGCAGGAAAATCTCAGTGAGAAACGCGCCGAGTTGTTTCGGCACCGTCGCGTACGAAATTGTCTCCGATGTGGACCAGGCCGCGATTCGCGCGACCGTCGAACTACCGTCCCGCTTGGCGCCCCAGGCGGTGCTGTTGCGATTCCGCCATCCCCGGGCCGCCCGCATCCGGAGTGTCGAGCTGGGCGGAAAGCCCTGGCGGGACTTCGACCCGGATAAGGAGTCGATCAGGCTGAAGGGCCTGACCGGCAAAGTCCTCGTGCAGGCGAACTACTGAGTATAGCGCTTCGTCCGATAATTGATAAACCCTGTCCGGCCGACCTAAGGGTTTGTGCAAGAATTACTTCCGATTTTGGCGGGAGCGCCACC
>CAYPUR010000076.1:15370-20212 GCA_964413865.1 uncultured Verrucomicrobiota bacterium | reverse complement strand
GGATGTCGCATGGATCGAAACCAGGAACCGGGCACTGGCGGCCGCGACCTCGCCGGTGTAGGCGATCGAGTGGACCAGCAGATTGGTGAGACCGACCGCGGACGGACCCGCGTCAGGCATGGCCAGCCTGGGAGGGCCCGTGCCGCGGGAAAGCACCTGCAGCCCGTTAAGCACCGCCACGCCCCCCGGCGACGGAACGACCTCAATCACCACGGGCTGGCTTGTTTCAACTGGAAAGTCGCGTTGGACAACCACCGGCATCCGCATGCGGCCCGGGAGCAGCACGGGTGCCTCCTCCTGCGCCGGGGCCCTCAAAGGCCCGAGGGTATTCGTCCCTGAGCGCAGGATGAAACTCGAGGCTTGTTCGCCCGCCACATCGGGCGCGGCCCAACCATAGAGGTAGAAGTGATACCGACCGGCGTCGAGGCCGGTGAGCGTGACGACCATGTTCGACCCGTTCGGGGCGAACATATACGAGTCGAGCATCGGATCGCCCGTAGCATTTCCCCAGACACCCGGCGCATTGCTGACAGCCACGGCGACGGGCGATGTCGAGCCGTCGGCGTATCTCAGGCCTTCCAAACGCCCGTCCGGGACGGGGGCGGTGCCGGGCTGGTACTTCGGCTGGTAGTGGCCGTAGGCATTCCAGAAGTCATTTGTCTGCTGGCCGGCCGCGGCGAAGCCAACTTTGCCACTCGCCGAACCGGCGCAGAAATCGACATTCAACAGGATCTGAGCCCGACCTTCGGGCGCACTCGCCCCGCCGGCGAGCAGAGACCACAGGAGAGACCAGAAGCAGAGAGGACGGAAAGAAGGTGTTTTCATAGGGTTTTCCAACCACCGTCTTCGCAAATCGTTGTTAATAAACAACGTTCAACGTTCAACGTTCAACGTTCAACGCTCAACGTTCAACGCTCAACGCTCAACGTTCAACGCTCAACGCTCAACGCTCAACGTTCAACTTCCAACCAACAGGAGTTCGGCGAGCTCGGTGCGTGTCCACTACAGGTTTCACCGACGAAGAATCCTCGAATGTCAAAACATGCAACAGGCCCGTCAAGTGTCATCCTGGCCCGAGGCGCGCCTCGTTAGAAGTGATACCCCAGCGTCAGCATCAAAGCATGGCTCAGGAACGTGTAGTCCCCGTCGGCCGTCTGGCCGGTTGCGGACGGCGCGCTGCCCCTGACGGTGCGGGTGGGTCCGTACCCGAACTGATAGGCCAGATCGAAGCTGATCTGCTTCCCCTTGCGGCCGACACCGAGGCTGAAGAAGTGTCGGTCCAGGTCGGAGACAAGCGGGGTGTAGTGGGCGTCCGGGACCGAATTCTGGTTGAAGATATAGCCGCCGCTCACATGCCAGCCATTGTCGAAGTAGCGAGTGGCGCCCCATTCGAAATACCAGCTCGATTCCCAGTCGAATGTCAGAGGGATGTCCTGGGGGAGCAGCGGCGGGAAGGCCGCGGCTTGCTTGACAGTCACGGTGTTGAGACGGTTCCAGTCCGTGTAGTCCGCGTTGAACTCGAAGTTCCAGCGCGGATTGGGGCGGTAGGAAACACCGACGATGGTCTTGAGGGGAAACGGGAAGTCGGCCTCGGCATCGACCTTCTGTTGGGGAAACGAAGGGATGGCTGCGCCGCCGGGCAGGGGCAGGGCGACACCATTTCGGAACGATGTGCGGCCTTCGAGGTTGGGGGTTGTGATGCTGCGGAAGGAGGCGCCGAAAGAGAGTTTCTCGCACGGTTTCCAGAGCACACCCAGGTTGTAGCCCAGATCCCATCCGTCACCCTTGACCCGGAATGCATCATAGGACTGGCTCGGCCACAGCAATCCCTGGCGCAGATCGATTTCGGCGTAGTTGACAGTCAGACCGGCGGCAATCGAGAGATTCGGACGGACCTCCCAGGCGACGACCGGGTTGACCGTCATGTAGGTCAGGCTGCCTTCGGTGGCCACGGTGCGGAAGCCGGTGTCCTGCGGCCATTCCATGCTGAGGCCAAAAGGCGAAAAGACGCCCAACCCGAACGTCAACGGCAGCTTCTGGGGGCCGTAGGTGTAAAAGATCTGCGGGACGGCGTGCCAGGGGTTCTCGTTGTCGAACGATCGGCCCGTGGGCGAATCGTATTCGACGCCCAGGTGCAGGCCATACACGCCTCCGCGCAGATGATGGCCGTCCAACTGGCTGATTCCCGCAGGATTGTAGTAGATCGCCGACGGGTTGTCCGCCGTGGCAACGAAGGCCATGCCCCGACCCACGGCAAAGGCATCCTGATCGGGCAAGTCGAAGCCGGTGGCCAATAGGGAGGTTGAAGTTGAGCCCAGTGCGGTTGCCACACAGACCCTCAACGAGGTTGAAAAGGGAGGCTTCATGGCCGTGCTGTATAGAGGAACGTGTTTGAACGTCAAGTCTTCACAAAGAGTGATACCAAAGGCCGAACCCGTGAACCAAATCTTGCGCCGCCCGCAGTGAGCCAGAATGGCAATACATATTGTCGGGGCAGCGGGTTGTTAGAGCGCCGAGCGCAACGCTTCGGCGCTTTTGTACCGAGGGCTCCAGCCTGTGGATTTCAGCTTCGCACTGCTACCCGTGAAGTCGACCAGGATGTCCTGCACCCAGGACGGATGAACAGGCGATCCCAAGAAACGCCATCGGAAGGCCGTAATCGTGCGTGCTAACCAGACCGGGACCGTTCTGACCGATCGGGCTCCAACAAGACGCCACACCTCGCTCATGCGCAGGAAATCGTCTGGAACAACGTTGTAGGCACCGGGCATCTCGAATCGGAGAGCCTGGCTGAACGCGGACGCAACGTCGTCCTCATGCACGAACTGTCGACGGGGATCGTGTCCAACGAAGTTGATCGAGTTGTCTCGCAGGCCTGACACTGTTGCTCGGCAATGCGGCCCGACAATGTAGATTGGGCGAAGACAGGTCACCAGCGTTGAAGACTGGGCAAACACCTCTGCAACAATCTTCTCGGCAGCAGCTTTGTTGCTCCAGTAGTAGAAGAACCGATCCTCTTTGCCCTTCGGGAAATCCTCGGTGACTCCGGACTGCCCGCGCGCCAGGTGAGGGTCGTAAACAGCCATACTGCTGGTCTGTAGGAACCGTTCCACCCGGTTCGCGAGGGCGGCCACAGCAACATTCCTGGTGCCGTTCAGGTTGATATCATCCCGTGTCTGCTCCGACATGCTGCGCGACCAAAGCACAACCGCGGCTGCATGTACGACCACGTTGTGTCCAGCCATCAGGCCTGACAGCGAAGGCGACCGGATGTCCATTTCCCTGAAGCACACCTTGGCCGAGTAGCTCCGGGAAGGGCGTGTCCGATCAACCGCAGTAATCCGCTCCACCTCAGGCAAACGCGCCAAGTGCTCGGTCAGGACACCGCCCACGTAACCGCTTGCCCCGGTTAGAAAGACACGTGCTGGCATTGTGTGCAGATGACGGCGTTAGTTTGACCCGGACGGCACGCGCGGCTCTCGTTTGGAGGCCGCCACCACTCGGCGAAAGAACTCATGAGTGCCGAGCCGAGCGATCATCCACAGGCCCAAGCGAGGCATGAGCGCCAGTGTCATGAGGATCGGCTGAACCGGGTAGCGACTGACCAGGACCTCCGGCAGGTCATTCCGGATCGCTCGCACAAGCGCTCGGGCCACCCGGTCCGGGCTTACGGGACTAAGCAGAAACGGCGCGCTGCAGTGTGTTCGGTTCTTGAGACGGGCATAGATCCCCGTGTCAACGAAGCCTGGCGTGATGACGGAGGCGCTTACGCCAGCGGGCCGGTAGGAGGCGCGCAGAGAATAAGTGAAGGCTGTCAGGGCCGCTTTGGTGGCTGCATACGGCTCCTGGAATGCAGGGCCGGATTTGCCGGCGAGGGAGGACATGTTGATGATGTGGCCCGAGCGACGGCGGAGCATGTCCGGCAGGACGAGGTGAGCGAGCATCATCGAGGCGGTGAGATTGACCTGCAGCACGTCGTCGATCTGCACAGGCGTCAGTTCGTGATAGGGGCACGAATACTCGACGCCGGCATTGTTGACGAGCAGGTCGATATCGCCGAACTCCCGCCGCGCAGCGGCAACGACATCCTGGCGTTGCGACGGATCCCGAAGATCAGCGTGGGTGGATTTCGCGCGCACGCCTTGGGCCGCGGCGGCATCGACGAGAGCAGCCAAACCGTGCTCCCCGAACCCGACCAGGAAAAGATTGACGCCTTCGGCTGCCAAGGCAGCGGCCAGATGGCTTCCAATGCCGCCGTTGGCCCCGGTCAGGAGAGCCGTTTTGCCTTTCAGATGGGTCATGGAACACTCGCGTCAACTGATGTGGAACACGGACGACACGGTGCGTCCCCGGATCTTCTCCACTTTGCGCCAGGCGCTGTGGTCGTTGAGGGTCACCCAGCGGCGTTCTTCCTTGCGGTAATGCCAGTCGCGGTCGGACTGGTAGAAAGCCTGGAGTCCTCGCCCTTCGATGATGTTGCAGATCTGGCTGTCGTGATTGTTCAAGGCGTCATAGTCGGTGACAGCCCGCTGGCCCATCTCGGAATAGAGCTCGTTGAGTTCGAGCAACAGGTCGTTGAGCCCGCTGTCGAGGGGGCGGGCGGCCAGTCCGATCCGCTGGGCCTCGCGCAGGGTGATGGGGTAGCTGTGGGAGGGGTAGCTCGAGTTGAGGCATTGGCTGATCGCCGCGGCCTTCTTCCGATCCTTCATGTGATAGGAGAGGATCTCCATGCAGAGTTTGACCGAGAGCGAGCTGATCCGGTGGACTGCCCCGATGACCAGGGGGTGGATGTAGGGGAAGACGGCCTGGTACGGATTCACGGCGTCGGCCTTGACCTCTTTC
>CAYPUR010000076.1:14713-15360 GCA_964413865.1 uncultured Verrucomicrobiota bacterium | reverse complement strand
GCGGATGACGCGCATGAGCTCGTCCTGGCTGACACTGACACGTTCGTTGTCCCGGTCGAGCGGGGAGAGGGCGTGGGCGAGCGAGGTGTCCACGGCCGAGAGGTGGGCCAGAGGCCCCATCTCGATGGCGTCGGCGCCGAGGGCGAGCATGGTTGCGGCCGACTGGCATTCGAGCGGCACAAGCACGACCAGGCGCCTGGTGAATTGGCGAAGCAGATTCACCATCATCAGGGATGCCTGGCCAGATCCGCCGTCGGACTTGACGAAGAGGGTGATTTGCGGCTGGGGCCCCAGTCGCCGGAGCAGGCCGTAGATCGCGATGACGTCGTTCTGGCAGACCGACCCGTTGTTCGAGTTCCAGTACGTCAGGAAGCAGCGTCCGACCTGCCGCTCGATCCGCTCGACGATCTTCTGGGTGCGATTGAAGAGCACCGGCGGGCGCTTGATGCGGGGGCGCGGCTTCTTCGAGATATGGGGTGGGTTGTCAGTCTGCATGAAGTGTTGTTTCCGGCATCTCAGGCATCGACGAGCATGAACGTCACCTCGGCCTCGCTGACAACGTCCTCTCCCACCAAACACACCCCTTTTGCCCGCCCGATCTTCCCGCGCCATTTGGTGAGTTCAACCTGGATGATCAAGGTGTCGCC
>CAYPUR010000076.1:8379-14703 GCA_964413865.1 uncultured Verrucomicrobiota bacterium | reverse complement strand
GACCGGGCGGCGCCACTTAACCACCTCGGCCGACATGAAGTAGGCGAGTTTGTGCGAATACTCGGCCTGGCGCAGCATCAGGATTCCTGCCACCTGGGCGATCGCTTCGAGTTGAAGCACGCCCGGCATGATCGGGTGTCCGGGGAAATGACCGGCGAAGAACGGCTCGTTGACCGTCACGTTCTTCACGCCGGTGATCGTGTTGCCCTCGATCCGCGTCACCCGATCCACCATGAGGAAGGGATAGCGGTGGGGGAGGATCTTGAGCAACTCGTCGGCATCGAGCGTGGAGCCGTCCGTGAGCGGTGCCAGAGGTTTGCCGCCCGCCGCCGGGGCCGGATCCCGCGGATGCGGCGGCGGGGCGAAGGCCTGCGTGGCCGCTTGGACCTTGCGCACCTGGGTGCTGATGAGGCGGGCCAGTTCGCAATTGGACGCGTGGCTCGGGCGGACTGCGACCACGTGGCCTGCCACCGGCCGGCCCACCAGGCTGAGGTCGCCCACGATGTCCAGGATCTTGTGCCGCACGAATTCATCGGCAAACCGCAAGGGTTCGGTCGTCAGGACGGCGTCATCGCGGATCACCACGGCGTTTTCCAGGCCCCCGCCCTTGATCAAACCGTTCTTGATCAGGTACTCGATCTCTTCGAAGAAGCAGAAGGTCCGCGCCGGCGCGATCTCGCGGGCCCAGGTCTCCGCCGAGAGTTCGATCGAACGGCATTGGGTGTGGCGGCCTTGCCGGTCTGAACTGGTGCATGTCACCTTGAGACGGTCATGGGGGAACATGGCCATGAACGTGTCCCCGCTGGACATCTCGATGGGTTCGGTGACCGAGTAGATCTCACGCGCCTCGCCCTGGGGGACAATTCCAGCCGCCTCGATCACGCGCGAGTACTCCCGCGCGCTCCCGTCGGTCACCGGCGGTTCGCCCGCATCGAGTTCGACCAGCGCATTGTCGACCCCGCATCCGGTCAGGGCCGCCAGGATGTGCTCGACGGTGTGGACCCGGACATTCCCTTTGCCCAGCGTGGTCGAGCGCGTGGTCTCGACCACGTTGTCGATGTGGGCCTCGATTTCGGGCTGGCCTTCGAGGTCGATGCGGCGAAAGCGGATCCCGGAGTGGGGCGGGGCGGGCAGCAGCCCCATGGCGACCCGGTTGCCGCTATGCAAACCGATGCCGCTCAGCCGCACCGGTTCGCGCAGAGTTTGTTGTTGGACCACGCGGCCATTAAAGAGGCGGACACCCCTCGTTGGCAAGCGTGGTGATCGAAACGCGCCGCCGCCATGCCGCGACAAACATCCCGTTCCCTCCCCCCAGCGTCCCGTCAAGCCAAAGGCCGGCCGGAGTGCTTCGAGCCGACGGCACCAGGGCCGGCAGAGGCAGACGTTCGAGTTCCGGACGCTCATGCGTGAGCGCATCCGCGACCGCCGTGGTTTCGGCTCGTGTCAACGTGCAGACGGCGTAGACCAACCGGCCCCCCGGCTTCAGAGCCGAAACGGCGTGACGCAGCAGACGGAGTTGGATCTGCGCAAGCTCCTCCACATCCTCCGGACGCATCGTCCAGCGGGCGTGCGGATTCCGATGCCACGTCCCCAGATTGCTGCACGGCGCATCGACCAGCACTCCGTCAAAACGCGTCCTGGTCGGGAGCGCCGCGCCGCCCTCCCAGAGGCGGGCGCGGTAGTTGAAAAGGCCCGCCCGCGCCGCCCGCCGCTTGAGCTGCGCCAGACGCCACGAGGCCCTGTCCGAGGCCCAGACAAGCCCGCGATTCTGCATCAGGTCGGCCAGATGAAGCGTCTTCCCGCCTTCGCCGGCGCACGCATCCCACCAGGTCTCCCCCGGGCGCGGCGCGCACAGCCAGCCGACCGCTTGCGAATGAAGATCCTGGATCTCGAAACGCCCCTCGTTGAATTCACGCGTTCGATGAAGGTCGACTCGCCCCAGATACCGCAAGGCGTCGCCGGCCGGGCCATTGCCGGCGGGACGGCAGTTTCCCAGTTGCCTGGCCAGCAGATCGCCCTGGCCGGGGCGCGCCCGAATCCACAAGGCCGGTTCTGCCTGGAGCGACTGCAACCAGGCGCCTGTCACGTCCGCCTCCCCGTGCGTCCAGGCCGGGACGGCGCGGGCGCGCAACTCTTCGATCGGGAAACTCTCCGGCTCATGGCGGTATCGCTCCGCCAGCATCGAGGCGGACTCGATGCCGGGCATCGCGCCCTGGGCCGGGTCGTGCCATCCCAACCACCTGTAGTAGGCGAAGACTGCCCGGCTCACCATGCGCCCCTCGGCGCGGGGCAGTCCGCGCGCCTCACGGAGAGTCGCTCTCAGCACCGCGTCGGCCGGATGATCGCGATCCGCCCGGGCAATGACGGTGGCGGCGATCCGGGCGATGCGGTCTGCTGGCCGTGACTCGATTGTCTGGGGAGGGTGCGGGCGGGTTGGGTTCGTGCCCGGCGCGGTTTTGCTTGTTCTATACACAGCGTCAGAAGTTCCGCCGCGTGAGGGCACGCGGCCTACAGGTTTGCGGGCCGGGTCCCCTGACCCGGCGCTGACCCGACGCTGCATCATTGATGTCGCTCTGCATAGCCCGCATGACATTCATCCTGCCAAGTCTCGTCTCCATGTGCACAGACAGGTGTAAACATGCGGGCTAGGCGGGTTCGGATGCCGCGGGTCGGTAGCTGGCGACGACCCACGTGCTGAGCGTCTCGTCGGGGCTCTCCACCGCATCGAGGTCGAGATGGAATTCGCGCTGGCCGGTATTCTGAGTGATCAACTTGAGCCCGAACTGGTAATCGCGGAAGCGCTCGGCGCAGAGATCGCGCACCGGACGGCCGCTATCCGAAGCGAGCGCGACGAGGCGGTCGGCGGCGGCTGGCGTGAAGGCGATTTGAATCCCATGATCCTTGGTGAACCGTTGGGCGAAGTCATTCACCAACTGCCGCAGGACAACGCGTTCTTCCTGGGCGTGCTCGGCCAGCAGTTTCGCCAGGGCCGGCATCGGTTGGTCGACCAGGTCCCGGGTGACGACGAACCGTTTGACGGGGGTGGAGGGCAGCTCGTACTTGAACTCGCGGAACACGCGCTCGCACACCGTCATCAAGCCGCGCGCGCCGGTCTGCTCCTCGTTCGCCAGTTCCGCGATCCGGCGCAGGCCGTCGTCGCGGAACAACACCTCGATCCCATAGGCGGCGAAGGTCTGCTCGTACTGCCGGATGATGCTGCCCTCGGACGTTTTCAGGATGGTGAAGAGGTCGTCGACCGAGAGCGGATGGCAGTAGACGCGCACCGGCAGGCGCCCGATGAACTCGGGTTCGAAGCCGAACTCGATGAAATCGCGCGTTTGGGCGCTCGCCAGCACCTCGTTGCCTTCCCCGACCGATGCGGTGCGGGCCGCGAAACCGATGGTCGCCTCGCGCAGGCGTTTGCGGACCACTTTGTCGAAGCCGGGGAAAGCGCCGCTGACGATGAAGAGGATATGCTTGGTGTTGATGACGTCCACGGGTTTCCTGCCCCGCTGCGTCATCTCCATCATCGCCTGCAATTGGCCGGCAATGTCGTTGGGCGATCGCGCCGGAACGTCCGTCTCCTCCATGAGCTTGAGCAGGTTGGTCTGAACGCCCCGCCCGCTCACGTCGCGCCCGGAATGGTTCACGGACGCCGCGATCTTGTCGATCTCGTCGATATAGATGATTCCGTATTGGGCCCGTTTCACGTCGCCGTTGGCGCGCCGGAACAACTCGCGCACCAGATCCTCGACGTCGGCCCCCACATACCCGGTCTCGGAAAACTTGGTGGCGTCGCCCTTGACGAAGGGCACCCCAATGAGATCGGCAATGCTCCGGACGAGGTAGGTCTTGCCGACCCCCGTGGGCCCGACGAGAATGACGTTCTGTTTGGCGTAGTTGGGCTGGTCCTGTCCGTCCAGGGCCAGGCGCACGTGGTGATAGTGATCGCACAGGGCCACGCTCAACACCTTCTTCGCCTCCTCCTGCCGAATGACAAACCGGTCCAGGTAGGCCTTGACCTCCCGCGGCTTCTGGTTGAACGCGAACTCGGTCTCCCCCGAGGAATCACCCTCACCGCCCCCGCCGCGAGCCGAATTGGGCTGTGTGAAACCGCTCGCCCCCGCCGGAAAAGCCTGCCGCATCAACTCCGCCAGTTGACGCTGAAACTCCTCAGGCGACGGCGGGCCGCCTGGCACTGAATTTGTCATGGGCTGTCAGGAGACGGACTTCTCCTCGCTCTGGGCGCTCAGTTGGGAGAACGGATTGTTGGTGAAACCGGAGGGCCCGCTCTCGTCCGCCGCGCCATCCGAAGCGGGGAAATCGACGACACGGTCGTCTGTGTCGGGCGGATTCGGCCTTTCCGCGCCGTGGGCTTCCGTCTTTGGGGCAGCGTCAGCCTCGGCCTCGAACGGATTTCTGGCGCGTTTGCTCCTCGGCAGAGGAGTGAGCATGACGTGCAGGTTGCGCCCGACGAGTTTGGGCACCTCGACCGCCTGCCCGTAAACGTCCAGCTCCTTGACGAAACGTTGCATGACCTGCATGCCATATTCCTGATGGGCCATCTCGCGGCCCCGGAACCGCAAGCTGACCTTTACCCGCATGTCCTCGCATAGGAACCCCGTCGCATGCCCCAGCTTCACGCCGAAATCGTTGTCGTCGATCGTGGCGGTGAGCTGGATTTCCTTCACGCGATTGGCGTGCTGGTGCTTCTTGGATTCCTTCTCTTTCTTGGCTTGCTCGTATCGGTACTTGCCGTAGTCGACGACCCGGCAGACTGGGGGTGTCGCGTTTGGGGCGACCTCGACAAGATCCATGGCGCTGCGGCGGGCGAGATTGATCGCCTCGTGCAGCGAAATAACGCCCACCTGCTGGCCGTCAGGACCGATGACACGAACCTCGCGGGCACGAATCTTTCCATTGATCCGAACGAAGGAACCTGCGGGGGGAGAGTAACGATGCGAAAAGAAGGGTAGGCTCAAGAAGCCCTCCCCGGTTGAAGCTCATTCATGCGTTGTCGGCTCAACTTGCATGCCGTCAATTGGACAGCGAGAACGGCGTTACCTATTCATCATCATCCTTTCCGACGCAAGTCAAATCGTCGGCCAAATCGCCGGCCGGATATGCCCGGCCAAGCAACGCGCTGGACGGCCCGCCCGACTTGTCCTATCCTGCCCGCCTGATGTCGAAAGCGGCCAAGAAACCGGAGGCGTCGGGCGATGCCCTGAGCGAGATGCCCTTCGAGCAAGCTCTGCAGCACCTCGAATCCGTCGTGGAAGCGATGGAGTCGGACGACCTTCCTCTGTAGGCCCTTCTGGCTCTGTATGAGTAGGGCGTCAGGCTGCGCGAAGCCTGTCAGGTCAAGCTTGCCGCTGCCGAGCTCAGAATCAGCCAGCTCGAACAAAGCGCGTCCGGCCCGGCGACGCTGACCCCAATGGCTCCGGAGGGCGGCAGGGAGACCGAGTGACGGGCAGAGACACACACACGCAGACACCATGAGTCGCTACCTGGACATGGTCGACAGTCCGGACCACGTGAAGAAACTGACGCTCGAGCAGCTCAACCTGCTGGCCGAGGAAATCCGCCACGAGCTCATCACCGTGCTCTCGAAGAACGGCGGACACTTGGGTCCCAACCTCGGCGTGGTGGAATTGACCATCGCTTTGCACCGGGTCTTCTCGACGCCCAAGGACAAGTTCGTCTGGGACGTGAGCCACCAATGCTATGCCCACAAACTTCTCACCGGGCGGAAGGATCGTTTTCATACCATCCGCACGACCGGCGGGTTGAGCGGATTCGCCATGCGGGCCGAGAGCGAGCACGACGCCTACGGCGCCGGCCACGCCGGGACCGCTCTGTCCGCCGCCCTGGGCATTTGCGCGGCGCGGGATCTGCGTGGGAGTGATGAGGACGTGGTCTGCATTTTTGGCGATGCGGCGCTCACCAACGGGATGTCCTTCGAGGCGCTGAACAACATCAGCCATACAACGCGCAGGTTCATCGGCATCCTCAACGACAACGAATGGAGCATCGCCAAGAACGTCGGCGCCATCGCCAATTACCTCAACCAGTTGATCCGGAATCCGCGTTACGCGCGGCTGCAGAAGGATTTCGAGCGCCTTTTGCGGCGCATGCCCAAAGGGGATCTGGCCATTAAACTGGGCCACAAAGCCGAGGAAGCGCTCAAGGGAGCAGTCTCGGGCGTCGCTCTCGAACCGGGCACCCGCCAGCCCGGCGCCGAGGGGCGCGGAGGCTACGGCAGCAGCCTGATCTTCGAGGAGATGGGCCTCCACTACCTCGGGACCATCGATGGACATAATATGC
>CAYPUR010000076.1:0-8369 GCA_964413865.1 uncultured Verrucomicrobiota bacterium | reverse complement strand
GATTCCCTCACCTACGCCAAGCAGTGCGATCGCCCGGTCGTTCTCCACGTGGTCACGCGCAAAGGACAGGGGTACGAGGCCGCGCTCAAGTCGCCGGAGAAGTTCCACGGGGTCGGCCCCTACGACCTGCTCACTGGCGATCCGATCGCCGCGGCGCCAGGCACGCCCAAGAACTACCAGGATGTGTTCGGCCAGGCGCTCGTCCGGTTCTGCCAGCGCGATAGCACCCTGGTCGGCATTACCGCTGCGATGCCCGCCGGAACCGGCTTGAAGTTCCTCGAACAGGCCAAGCCCCAGCGCTACTACGACGTCGGGATAGCCGAGGGCCACGCGGTGTTGTTCGCCGCCGGCATGGCCACGCTGGGCTTTCACCCCGTCGTCGCCATCTACTCGACTTTCCTCCAGCGGTCCTACGATGGCATCATCCACGATATCGCCCTCCAGGATTTGCCCGTGATCTTTGCCATGGACCGTTCCGGCCTCGCCGCCAATGACGGCCCAACCCACCATGGCCTCTTCGACATCGCCTTCCTGCGCTGCGTGCCCAACATCATCGCCATGGCGCCCAAGGACGAAGACGAACTGGTCGACATGCTCTTTACCGCCACTCACCAGAACCATCCGGTCTTCATCCGCTATCCGCGCGGCGCCGGCGAAGGCGTGGCCATCAAGAACCAGCCGCGTTTGCTCCCGATCGGCCAGGCCGAGATCACCCAGCACTTCAGCCAGTCCGGCGGGCCGAAAGTGGCCCTGTTCGCGCTTGGGAACCTGCAACGCCTGGCCCGCGATACGGCTGTGGGTCTCAAGGCCGCCGGATGCGACGTTGCCATCGTCAATCCGCGCTTCATCAAGCCTCTCGATGAGGCGACCACCCTGTTCCTTGGCCGCGCGGCGGATGCTGTGGTCACATTCGAGGATCATGTCCTCGCCGGCGGCTACGGCAGCAGCGTCATCGAGTTGTACTGCAATCACGGTGTCACGACTCCGGTCGTCCGGATCGGCTGGCCGGATCAGTTCATCGAACATGCCTCCGCCGCGGACCATCTCCGCGAGCAGTACGGGCTGACCGCCGAGCGCGCCGTCGCCGAGGTGAAGGCCAGGTTGCAGCAGCGCCTGCCCGCCGCCGCGGCCGCCGCCCTGGGCTGACCCTCTCTTCGAATATGACTCCACCTCGCGGCTCGAGCATCAGCATACGAAACGGCGTCTTGGTGGTCCCCGACGACCCGATCCTGCCGTTCATACGCGGCGATGGAACGGGCCCGGACATCTGGGCGGCCAGCCGGCGGGTCTTCGACGCCGCGGTCGAGCGGGCTTACGGCGGCAAGCGCAAAGTCGCGTGGTTCGAGGTCTTCGCCGGCCAGGCGGCCAAGGACAAGTTTGGCGATTGGCTGCCTGAGGACACCATCACTGCGTTTCAGGACTTTCTGGTGGGCATCAAGGGTCCTCTGACCACCCCTGTCGGCGGGGGCATTCGATCGCTCAACGTCGCTCTGCGCCAGCGATTGGACCTCTACGTCTGTCTGCGTCCGGTGCGCTACTTCCGCGGGGTGCCGTCTCCCGTGAGGCATCCGGAGAAGGTCGACATGGTGATCTTCCGGGAAAACACGGAGGACATTTACGCCGGCATCGAGTTCCCGGGCGGCTCGGCCGAAGCCGGGAAGATTCTCGAGTTCCTCGCCCGGGAGTTTCCTCAGGCCTTCGAGAAGATCCGGTTTGGAACGCGCGCCCAGGCCGATGAGTTCTGGGGGCGCGCCGGCGCCGCGCTCCCGTCGGATGTCTGCGTCGGCCTGGGGATCAAGCCGGTCAGCCGGTCCGGCAGCGTGCGCCTGGTCCAGAGCGCAATCGCCCACGCCATCCGGTTCGGGCGCAAGAGCGTCACCCTTGTCCACAAGGGCAACATCATGAAGTACACCGAGGGCGCGTTCCGCGACTGGGGCTACCTCGCCGCCAAGGAGTTGTTCGGCGCGGTCGAGATCGACGGCGGTCCCTGGTGCCGCATCCCCGAGGGCCGGCCCGGGGCCGGCATCGTCATCAAGGACGCCATCGCCGACATCACGCTCCAGCAGGTGCTGACCCGGCCCGAGGATTTCGATGTGATCGCCACGCTGAACCTGAACGGCGATTACCTGAGCGACGCGCTCGCGGCGCAAGTGGGCGGCATCGGCATCGCGCCCGGCGGCAACATCAACTCCATCAGCGGCCACGCTCTCTTCGAGGCAACGCACGGCACCGCGCCCAAGTATGCCAACCTGGACAAGGTCAATCCGGGCAGCGCGGTTCTCAGCGGCGAGATGATGTTCCGGTATCTGGGCTGGACCGAGGCGGCGGACCTGATCATCCAAGGGCTCGAAGGGGCCATTGCCAGCAAGCGCGTGACCTACGATTTCGCGCGGCTCATGGAGGGGGCGGAGGAGATCCGGTGCTCGCAGTTCGGAGACAACATCATCGCCCACATGTGAAACATCAGGGCTGCGGCCAGGGCAGACGCGCCAGACGAATATCGGCCTGGTTCCTGGGTGGATGCCGTGTGGCCTGGGATCGGCTGCGGTTGTCGGGCCACACCATGTAGGCATAGTGCGCGTCGGCGTCAGCCTGATTGTGCTCGCCACTCTCGTGCGAGTAGATGTCCGAAGTCAAAACCTCCTGGCCCCAATCGTCGAATTCAGCGTACCACGGGTACCACCAGTGGAGGTTCACCCCGCCGGGCGCCCATACCGGGTCGTAATGGCCCGGCTGGGTCTGCCCAGGCAGGGAGCCGGAGAAGGCCGGCGGAAACGGCTCGGATGTGATTCGGAAGTCGTTCGTGAAGAATGAAACCACGCCATCCCCCGCAATCGCGGCCCAGCGTCCGTACACCTCGATGAGCGAGTTGTCCGGGTCGTTCCGGCGGTCGTGCCATCCGACGAACAGCATTTCGCCGCCGGGCCGAACGGCGAGAGCGGGCATCCACTGATCATTCAGGCCGGCGTCGAGATTCACACGGATGGGGTTCGCAGTCCAATGAACGCCGCCATCGGTCGACTGCACGAAAAAGATGTCGGCGCGATCGCCCTGGCCGGCGCCCTGGTCGGCGCCCTGGTCGGCGTAGGTGACGTAGAGGTGGTTCGACCGGGCCGGATCAGGATTCACCGCCAGCGTCGCCAGGCAAAAGGCCTTGAACCAGTCGCCCGGATCCGAAACCGCATTGCTCCTGCGAAGCGGGATGGGCGAGACCGGAGCCCTGAGCTTGCAGATGGTGTGCGTGGGGCCGATCGTGGCGCCGCGTTCCGCCACGGCACAGATTTCGAGTGACTGCGGCGTGCCCCGTTCGTTCCACGCCACGTAGGCGACATGGCCGGGCCCCACCTCCATCTGCGGCATCATCGAGAGCACGGTGCCGAATGCCACCGGTCGGGACCACGCCCCGACATCGCCGTCCCTGGATACTGTCAGCCACTGGCCCCGCCGCGACCCGGCGACGCTGCCCTGAACGATCGCGTACACGTCGTGCTGGCCCGTCCCCGGCCAGTCATCGACCGCAATCCACGGGTAATCCGACCTCTCGATCTCCTCGGCCAGAGCCGGGCAGCGGACAAAACGCGCGCCGCGATCGGCCGACTTCCAGAGGGGGATTCCCTTGAACGTGCCGGGCTTCCTTTCCGAAGTCGCCGCGTCGTAGATCACACCTGACGCCCGGTCCACGGCCAGCACGGGATCGCCGGCGTCTCCGCTCGCGGCGCCCTCGGGTAACGGCAGCACGTCCCGATCCACAAAGGTCCGGCCGCCATCGTGAGAGACGGAATACGAGACCATGCGGCACAGATCGGGCGGATCATCGAGGCTGGCCAGTCCGTAAATCCCCCGGTTGCTGTCCCAATAGCCGACGACCACCGTGTTTCCGAGGACCACGACTCCAGGCTGGTATTGGGTGTTCTGTTCGTTGGCGTAATCCTGGGCCGGATCGTTCACAAGAATGTTCGACGCCAGCTCGAGCTCCTGCAAGTCGGTGTAGCCCGCCGCGTCCGGTTCGGTGGCGGCCTCCGTCCAATCTGTCCGGTCATCAGCCACCCCGTTGCCATTGGCGTCCTCGATGTAATCCGGCAAACCGTCCGAATCCGAGTCAAACGGACGCCCGTAAATCGCGGCGACCTCGTGGTACCCAATGTCAACCTGGGAGTCGGCTTCCTTCGAGGCGCCGTTCACCGTGGCGTGATGGTAAAGCCCGGCGTCGGCGGCACTCCGGCTGCCCGCATCGACCAGAGCGGCCGAATTGACGAGCCCCGCAAGCGACGCGCCGCGGGTCGACCTGGCGGTCCGGGTGGTGACCGCAAGATGTGTGACGTCCCCTCCACCGGATCCCGACAGGGCAACCTCCCCGCTGTAGCCGTTGTGCCCGTTGGGCACCCCTTCGGATGCGACGCTTTCCAACGTGTCAAACGTGTTGTCGTATGCCCCCCACAAATCCGATCCCGAGTAATCCGCCAGCCTCAGCCTGCCGCCCTCGAACAGGTTGTTGCGCAAATGGACAACCAGCAATGGACGCTGCAACTCGGTGTCCTGATCCAGACTCAAACTCGACCGATGGAACAGGTTGTTGGTCAGTCCAAATGTCGCAGGCCCTGCCGCGCCGGGCGGATACAGCGACAAGTCCATGCTGACGCCGTGGAGTCGGCAGTCGCGCAGAGACAGAAACCCCAGCGGGAGGAAAGCCGTGTCGTCAAACAACGCCCGCTTCCCGGGAAGAACCGCAACCTCCGTGAACCGGAGCTGAACCTCCTTCGAGATGGACCGGGTGCCCGCAGCCGAGAACAGGGCCCCAGTGCGTCCGGTCTCGTCACGGGGCGCGGGCTGCTCCTGGACCGTCTCGCACCGCACCAGGCGGTTGAGGCGCGATGGCGAGCCCTCACTCAAGAAGCGGGCTCCATCGAGCAGGATGGTGCCGACACTGTCTTGGATCCCCACAGCGACGCCGTTGGTGAGCAGCAGCGTCGCCGGCCCGTTGGTGCCCGCCACCCTCAGCCCCGTCCAGCACCAGTCAAGCGGGGCATAGTGCCACCCCAGGTCCGGCCGCCCGTCGTTGTCCCGCAGCGCGGTCGGACCGAGCGTCGTGTCGAGCGCGACCGGCTTCGCGGCTGCCCGCGCCAGCGGGGGCCAGACTGTCCGCTGTTCGAGTTCCTTCATCAGATCGGGGTCGATCTCGTCGGTCCCCCGGTCGAGGAACGGGCTGCCGGCGCCCAGGTAGTAGCGGCCGGCGCCGGCCCGTGTGAACGGATCGACATGGATCTCGATGCACTGGTCGCCGAAGGCAGGCGCCGCATAGAACCCATTCCACCCGCTGCCCCGCAGACGCAGACGCGGGGTCGGGCTCGTGTGGACCACGTTCGCGAGTACAGAGTTCCTGATGACCAGCGAACTCGATGATTCGCCGGTGGCCTGGGCCATGTAGGTCCAACCGTCCAGGGTCAGATGCTCGGCTGTGCCCCGGAGATAGGCCCCGACAATCGCTTTGCTGGTCCCGCCCAGGCCGGCCTCGCGCGCGAACAGCCCGTTGCCCAGGTGGAGGGTCCGCCTCAAAACCATGTCGTAATACCGGATGCCCGACGCTACGACCCCATTCTGGCAGTTCACCACTTGCACATGCTCGATCCGGTCCGAGGGCAGGCTGTTGATGGTCGGCGGGAAATACAGCGCGGTTCGTGCGCGGAGAATCCGCACGTTGGAAATGGCCGCCCCATCCGCCGGCATCTGAAGCGCGACCGCCGCGTAGTAATCCGTCGCCGCACCCCGAGGCGTGATGTCGCCGACGCTGTCATCGGCGTTGGCGGTGAAAACAGCCGGTCGATACGGCGCCGTGTCGCAGACCAGGTCGCCCTCAACATTCAGCCGCGCGAGGCCGTTGTTGGTGTACTTGACCACCGCGCCCCCTTCAAGGGTCGTCGTCCCGCTCAGGTTGACCACCCCCGCCACCAGGTACGTCGAGCCGCCCCGGAATGTGACGTCTTTCTGGCTGCCATTGGCCATGGTCCAATCGAGTACCAGACCCCGCGCCAGGGACAGGTGAGCCGCATTCGACGCAACCGCCCGATCGGGCTGACCGAAGCCGGGCGGCGGCTCATGCGGGGGCAATGCATCGAGCAGCATGCGGATCGCATCGAACTCGACGCTCTCGAAAAGCATGGTGCACCCGTCCATTCTGGCCCAACGATGCAGCACCGGCAGCTCGGGCCCAAGGTCGCTCTCGGGATCCGTCCCTCGCACCCAGAAGACCTGTCCGGCCGCCATCCGGTAGGCCCCAAACTCGATTCGATCGTGCGTAAGGGCCGGTTCGCGCATGCCCGCAGCCCGGATTGGATCCGATTCCCGCCAGACCTGCACCCGGTCGATCCGCGGCTCGGGCGCCGTGAGAAACTCGGTCACGATCTCGATGCGCAGGCGGTCGGAAGAGAGACCCCAAAGCGCCGGATCCGGCAACTGGGTCCGCAGCACCACGTCCTGGGCAAACGAGGCCTTTGCGTACTCGAAGAGCAAATCGGCTTTCACCCCGTCGAAAGCGTCCCGATACACAAGCGTGTTCGGCCCGGCCAGTTCGGCATGGGCAGAACGTGTCCTGGCGATCCAGACCCTCCGCCCGCTTTCGGGGTCGCGATACTGCAATCCCAACACCTGCCAGCGGAACTCCTGCCCGTCGCAGGTCTCGAGCGCGTGAACGCGATCCAGCCCGAGACCCAGCGGGCACTCGATGCGGTGCGGTCCGGTCTCTGCCACCGCGGCGCGCGGGGTGAACACGATCTCTTCTCTGGATGGGAGCCACCGATCGCCGTCGCGATAGAACAGCCCGGTGGCGAGCACGGTCACGCGGTTGGTCGTTGTGATCAGCGCGCCGTCTCGAGTGCGCCATGTGGCAAGGCTGTCGATCACCTGGTGATGCGGGCCGCGCTCATGCTCCCCGCCCACGCGTGTCCCGACCAACACACGCTCGCTCGACAGGGTGGCGGGCCACGCGGCCGGCTGACCCGGAACCAGCGCGGCGAAGACCAGGCCCGCGCTCAGTCGGACCGCTGTGCAAAAAAATGAAGACATGTCGACATGTCCGCATCGCGGAGCTAAGGCTTGTTCAAGGACTGCTCCAACTCCGCCTTTCGGGCCTGAAGGCCGCTCAACGTCTTTTTGAGCGCAGCAATCTCCTTCTTGATCTTCCGCAACTCGGCTTGATCCTTCGCGGATGACAAGTACCCCTTGCCCCGCTGCTCGGCGATGAAGGCCTCAAGCTGACGTCTCAGAACGCGCAGGTACGGATTGCCCCAGATCGAGCCCTCGCGGTATTCGAGTTTGCCGCATTCGATCCCTTTGATGATGAAGTCCCGCGACACGCCATATTCAGCCTGCGCCGTGATGTCACTCAGCGTTGCGCCCTTCCGATTCCATTCGCCATATTCAGCCATGTCGGCTCCTTCCCACACGCCTGGGAGATCCATCCCCCTCACTCGTAAGCCCGCATGCCGGCCTTCATCGCCCCCTCGACCGTTCCATCGACCAACTCGAACCCGGGAAACCATGTCTCTTCGGGGTCGTAGCGCTCGGAACTGTACTTGTAGATCGCAAACCCCCAGGGCTTTTGTGCCTTCCTGTACTGCAAACGGCAGATCGGGAGAACCTGGCCAAACTCGTCGCGATCCAAGTAGAGATACTTTCCCTGAAATCGCGCGACGAAACTGTATCCGGTGCCCGCCAGCCTCTTCCGGTTGAAGCGGTCGATGGCAAGCAACGCCTCCTCCTTGACCTCGTCAGGAATCGCCTTGGCTTTCATGCTCATTGTGCAATGGACGAAACAAAACGGCCCCTGGACGGCGTGGGTCTGCCCCGTCTTGATGTGGTTCTGTCGTTCTGATCCATGGCGAGACGCGTTTTCGCTTTCGGGCGAGCTTCCCTCCGGTTGCCGAACTTGTCCAGTGCATCACGCCGACCCCGCCGTGCTGGGGAGCTTCGGCTCGCTGGTCCCGCGGCCGCGGGATTGCTCCTCGGTCACAGACCGCTGCGGGGGAGAGCCTCGAACCCGCAGTTTGGGAAATGGTGGAACCAGGTAGTCGCGTGCGCACCGACGGATGGCGCGGCTACAATGGACTGGCCGAACTCGGCTACCCTCATGACGTCCTTCACAAGACGGCCAAATGTGGGGCCAACCTTCTCCCCCTGGTGAATCTGCTCACCCAAGCGATCGACCTTGGCCCGGTTCTGGAAAAGGAATTCAAGGCTCCACCCGAGACCGACGGAACCACAAAACTACAGGAGTCAACTGCATGGCCAGAAATCGGAATTAACTCTTGCACAGACCCTTAAGACCGTCATGCTGCCGAAGCAGCCGTAACCAAGGAAATACCATGCAGGGCATG
>CAYPUR010000075.1:15468-20378 GCA_964413865.1 uncultured Verrucomicrobiota bacterium | reverse complement strand
TGTTAATTTCATTTCATTACTAAAATAATGGTTAAAGAGAAAAATCTTGAATTTTTCTAGAGTCCACGTTTCTTCATTACTGAAAGGGCGCAGGATTGTTCTTTTGATCGGCGGACTGGTTCTGCTGGCTGGAGCCGGACCATGTTTCGCAGCCGATAGCCCAGACAACACCGGCGTGATCGAGTTCATTCGAGCGCAGCGCGAGCGGCGTCTGACACAAGTGCCGAGAGAAGTGTTGGCCTTTTACTACACTTGGTATGGCCGGCCGGAGCGGCACGGGCGCTGGGTCCATTGGGGCAAGGTCGATCCGGACCGACATGACATTTCCGAATCGACGCACTATCCGGTCTTGGGCGCCTACGATTCGCACGACCCGGTGGTGATCGACCGGCACATCGACCAGGCCAACGCGCACGGCCTGACGGGCTTTATCGCCACGTGGTGGGGCCAGGGCACCTACGACGACCGTGCGTTCGTCACGTTGCTGGAACGGGCGGAGAAAAAGAACTTCAAGGTGACCGTGTATTGGGAGACGGCCCCCGGGACCGGCCAACGCCAGGTCGATCAGGCCATCAGCGATCTTGTCTATGTGCTTGCACGTTATGGCTCCAGCCCGGCCTTCCTCAAGGTCGAGGGCAAGCCGGTGGTTTTTGTCTATGGCCGAGTCATGGGGCAAGTGCCGCTCAAGTCCTGGCCGGCCATCGTTACGGGAGTGCGGGCAAAGGCGGGCGATGTATTGCTGATCGCCGACGGATACCAGGCCGGGTATGCCCGGATGTTCGACGGCGTTCATACGTACAACATCTGCGACTGGGTCCAGGGCAAGAAGCCGGACGAACTACGCGCCCTGAGCGCGAGTTCGTTCGCCGACGCCGTCCAATTGGCACGAACCCACGGTCGTATCAGTTGTCTGACGGTCATTCCTGGCTACGACGACATCAAGATACGCAGCCCCGGCATCAACGCGGAACGCCAGAAGGGCCAAACCTATCGTGTTCTGTGGGAGGAAGCGATCAAGACCGATCCGGATTGGGTGCTCATCACGTCGTGGAACGAGTGGCACGAAGGCTCGGAAATCGAGCCGAGTTGGGAGGATGGTGACGCTTACCTCAAACTGACCGGCGAATATGCGCCTCGGTTCCGGGCCAATCCCTTGAGCACGGCGCGCGGCTTGTCTCCCGCCGCATTAACTCCGGAGAAGGCGCGGCGAGTCCAAGCCTGGTTTGCTGGTAAGACCGTCGGCCTGCTGCCCGACTTTTCCGGCGACGCGGCGTTCTGGCTGCTGGATGCCGGCGTCGATGTGCGGGAACTAACTTGGGCCAGTCTGCTGGATCCGCAACGGTTCAATCCGCAGAAGCTGCCGCTGGTCCTGCATGCGGGAGGCGAGCACTACGTGCGCCGTGTCAAGGCTGAGCGTGATGTGGAGCAAGCCCTCCAACGCTACCTGGCTGCCGGCGGTTTCCTGGTGGCGATACCGAGCCTGCCGTTCCCGTTTTTCTACGATGACGCGGCGGGGCGGCCTGCGCCCGTGGCCGGCGAGGTGGGCCTTCCGGTCACTGGCGGATGGGAAACGCCACCGGCCAACGCGGTGCTGACGTTCCATCTGGACACAGAGTTGTTGCCAGGGCTGTCGCGAACGGTCGCTTTTCCGGCTACGGGCGACCGGCGCTGGCGGCCGGCCGTGCGCGAGCAGGCGGCTCCAGAAGATCTCTACGTGTCTCTGGCACGGCTCAAGGACGCCGACGGGAAGAGCTATGGCGATGGCATTGCCTATGTCGAGCACCACACTGGAACAAGACGCGGAGGCAAGAGCCTTTACGTCTGGATGCGCATGCCGGAGGTGTTGGGTATCAACGAATGTCTGTACGCCGTGTTTCAGTTCACCGCACAGAAACTGAGACCAGCCGAGTGAGGGAGATCTGGGGGCTTCCGTGACGCACTTGCCCGAGTGGAACCGGTCAAGGACTCTTGGGCTTCGTCTCCGGCGCCCAGAATGCCATCAGGATCCTCGCCAAAATCTGCTCGCCGTACTCATTGGCGTGCACGAGGTCGCGGTAGAACCGGTCTCCCTTTTTGGGGAAGGTCACCGGCGAATCGACCATCATGTCCCCGGCGTGCGCGGCAGTGTTGACCGCGTTGCGATTTGGCGGTGTGGCATCTTGCGCACACCCCGGTGACAGGAAGGACACGAGTCCGATGGCGACCAGCACGGCGAACCGTCTTGGCGACGACGTTGTTGCAGGGTTCGCTTTCTTCTTCATGGTCGGTCTGGTCAGTCCGACAACGCTCCCGCGGAGGCACCCTGGCCCGCCAGCGCGCGCGCCGGGCTGTCCGGAGCCAATCGATAGTCGTGCTGGGGCGCATCCAGAAACTTGGGATCAGCCAACAGGGAGTGGCGGTCGAACCCACGCGCGTGCATGAACGGGGCAAACTCCTCGGCCCTGACGGTCTGTCGGCCCCAGAGCAGTACCGGCCCGCGGGGCTGATACCAGCAATTGTGATCCATCGCCAACGCCGCGGTCCAGTCGCGTCCGCTCAGCCGGATAAGGCTGTCGGTCGCATTGCAGAAGATGTTGTGGCGGATCACCACGTTCGTCGAGGCGGCTGCGTTGTCGTAGAACATCAGATGACGCCCGTTGGGATCGGGGCGCTGCCCATGCCCCCAGCCGGCCCCGGCATCGACGCAGGTGTTGTGTTCAAACACGATGTTGCGCGTCCGGCTGGCGGGGCCGCGATTCCAGTACTCGAACGAATACTCACAGTTCCAGATGACGTTGCCGCGATAGGTGATGTTCTCCTGCACGTTGGTGCCGTCACCCTGGTTGGTCAGGGCGGCGTCGTAGATCTCCCAGAGGCGGCAGTCCTCGACCAGGCAATCTCGCGCGTCCGACCAAAACTCGATGCCGTTGCCGAAGCGCACCGGCGTGCCGTCTTCCCGGGTGAATTGGTGCCCGCCGCCGATGAAGGGGAGATCGCAGCCACGAATCGTGATGTGGTGGGTATTGCCGCCGCCGACGCCATGCGCCGCCCCATAACGCAGATCGAGGTTCTCATAGGTCACATAGCCGCGTCCGCTCTGGTCGATGATGTGACGGCGCAGGGCCAGCTCGATGCTGCGGTGGCACGTAGCCGGATTGTCGTCCGAGCGGAGTCGCACCTGTCTCGTTCGGGGATCATCGTAGTAATCACCTTCGCGGTGCAGGTCGGCTTCGGACCACCGCTTGACCCCGCTGGACTTGCCGTGGTCAAAGATGATGTTGCCCACGTCCACCGACAACGCATTGGCATGATCGTTCGGCGATCCAGCCGGCGGCGTGGCCCAGAGGTGTTCGCCGACTCGTTCCCAGTCCGTGGGCCGATCCGCAGGCACTGACCCCAGGAAAACAGGCTTGGGTCCCTCGCCGTAGGCGCCGTACGTGACAACGCCCCTGGCGTTGCCGCTGCGGGGGATGAGTTGGCCGCGCCAGGCCTGGCCCCGCCGGAAGAGCACCCGGTCGCCGGGGGCCAGCATGGCGCGGTTTACTGCCTCCAGCGATCACCAGGCCCTCTCCGGTTTGAGACCATCCTGAGCGTCGTCGCCGTGTACCGCGTCCACATGATACGTGCGCCCTTGGCGATGCTCTTCGATGTGGGCCATGATCGCCGTGCGCATGGCTTCGGCCGCCCTGGCAGATACCGTGTGCGTACTGGGCGGGTCGTTGAAGATCTGCTTCGGCCCGGCCAACGCGTTGTAGGCAGCATAGACGCTGGTCGGCGGACAGGTCGCATCAATGAAGCCGACCGTGACAATCCCAGCGCACCGGACACGCGTGGCGAAGTTCATCGCGTCGTAGTAGCGCACCGCATCCAGGACCTTCGGGTCGGGTATGGCGGGCGGGTTCGCCAGAAACTTCGGCCAGCCATTCACCCGCCCCACGGCCACGCCGGTGTGATCGCACATCGCCGGCACACCCGCGGCGAAGAAGCTCACGCGCGGGTCCAGGCCCGCCGCGACAATAGACTGGGCGCCGCCTTGGCTGCTGCCGTGAACGATGAACGTGCGCCCGTCCCACTCCGGTTGTGCGGTGAGGGCGTCGATGGCCCGCGCCAGGCGCAGGAACATGCCGAGGAAGTAGATGGTCTCGCGCGACTCCCGCCCGTGCGTGCGGTAGTCCTTCAAATCCGTTGCGGCGAGGTTCGTGTAGTAGCTCTCGGCCTGGCCGTTGGGCAAGCCGTGGGCGTTGATATCGAGCGCCAGCATGCCTTTGTTGGCCCATCCGGCAGCACCGCTGAGGCTCGCACTGCGGACGCCGGCGCCGTGGACAGTGAGGATGATGGGCAGGCTTCCGGGCCGAGCGCCTGCGGGCCGCGCGTAGTAACCCGACACCGGCGCGCCGAGGCTGTCAGCCTGGAGATCGAAGCACTCGACGTTCGTCGACGTCGATTTCACGGGGGTCAGACGAGCGTTGATCGGCACTGCCGCGAGCCTCTTCTTCTGCGCCGCCCAAAATGCATCGAAATCCGCCGGCACCGGCAGGCTGGGTTTGATCTGCAGCGGGTCAATGGCCGCCCCAGCGACCGCGGTGCGGGTCGGTTGGTTCGTGCCTCGGAAGACTGCACGGCAGTGAAGGAATCCCGGCTCGTCCAACCTCCCGATGACGGTCGCACTCCCGTTGGTCAGGCGCACGATGCCGTCAGTGATTGGCGGCACGCCGTCCTTGGAGGTCGTCCATTGCACCTCCGCATCGTTCACGCGTTGCTCGTCGGACTGGAGGGTGATGGTGAACCTTACGGGAGTCCCTTGCGCGTAAGTGGTGTCGGCGCTGTCAGTGGCGACGGAGAGGGCCAGGACGGAAGAAGCCCGTGCGGGTTTCTCCGATGCAGCTCGGGAGGCTGCTGCACCGGTCAGCAACACCGCCACGGCCGCCAAG
>CAYPUR010000075.1:0-15368 GCA_964413865.1 uncultured Verrucomicrobiota bacterium | reverse complement strand
AAGCGGACGGTTTACGTGTTCAGTTCCAGTCGATGGCTGGCGATGGCGGGGCGAAGCTGCTCGCCCGGCCAGGGCGCCTGCTCGCCCCGAGCCCAGGGATCAGGACCAACCCATCGGGTGCGTCTCCCCTTGATGACCAACTCGCCACGGTCCAGGTCGAGCGTCACCGAGGCCCAGAGCGGTTCTCGGTACGCGGCCACGTGGGTCAAGTAGGGCGATCAATCCGAACCGCACCCGACGTGCAGGCTTAGTCTCGCCGATGGCTTGGGCGGCGCCAGCCAGGAGGGCCGGCCCGAGGCCCAGCCGGTGGATGAACTCACGCCGTGTCGACAGCGGGAGGAATGGGCGGTTGCTCATTGGGCGGTGAAAGGCTCTGCTCGTCGGATGTACAGTAGCCAGTCCTTGAACTGCAGATTACCAGGATAGTCTTCAGGGGTGTGGAACTCGCGTACGGCGCCGCCGTTCACTTGGCCAGGTGTTCTCTCCCTGCTTTGTACCAAGTCGATCCAGGTGTATTCAAACAGTGACGAAGCCCCGCTGGGCCGCAGATCCACCTTCAGGCTGCCCCCGTATCGCAGGTAGAGCAGGTAAAGACTGCCAGGGACGGCACCGCAGAAGGGGGCTGCATATTCTGACACCAACTCCGAGTGCGGTTCCAGTTTCCACCAGGGGATCGAGGCGAGAAACTTCGCCAGGAAGCTCATCGAGCGCGCGCCTGGATAATCGAGCGTGTTCGTTTCGAATGACTTGTCGAGTGGCCACCCGCCCTGGCTTGCGGGTGACTCCGGCAGGTGCGCCCACCAAACATGTCCTCCTCCGTAAGAGTGCCCAGCCGCTCCTGAGAGGATGGCGCTCCACGCCCCGTAGCGAATCTCCATCCCGCTGGGATTACCCTCGATGAACTCGTACCAGGGCTCGGTGACGACGGTGGGCTTGGCTGGTCGGCGGGCGTAATCGGCCGCAATCACCAGCGGTATCATCTCGTTGCGCCACCGTCCGTGGCCGACCTGGCTCTGGTAAAAACATCTGGCCCACAGTAAAACCCTTCGCGGAGCGGTCATCAGCCAGCTTCTGGAAACTACTGAACTGAATGCCCCGCTTGGTCCAGTTCCACCACGTGTCTCCAACCCAGAGGAACGGTGTGCCGTCGGCGTATTCGAAGTAACGCCCGGCCCGCGGCCCCTCCCGGCTGACGCGGATGAAGCCTCGGCGCGCAGGGTTGGCCTGCTTTTCAGCGTCGGTCCACTCCACAACCTGAATCTTGCCCGTGGCCGCATCGAGGCCGGGATCCTGCGAAGCGGTGGACCAGGTCCATTCCCCGGCAGCTGGTGGCGCAAAGCGGGCCTTCCACGTGTTGCCACCATCCCAGAACAGCGCCATGGTATAACGCATCCCGCGAGCTTCCCCGCTTGTTCCCGTGAAGGTTGTCTGGGCCAGGGGCGCGCTCCGATCCGGCAAACCGTCCACATAGCAGTTGCCATACTCTCGACGCGCCTCGAACGTCATCTCAACCACCTCCCAGGGGTGGACATTCTGGGCGTGCAGAGCAGTCCAGGCGGCCCAGGCTGCAAGAAGCATCAGGACATTTCTTACCCATTTCATCGCTTGAATGAGCTGGCGGGCTGGAGTGCGTCGCCGGTGGCAGCCGGGTTCCGTGGCAACGCGATGACCATGCCCGCTGGCGCTAGCCTGCACTTCTCACCACTCTTGGCCACCCCGAAGCCGTCGTCTTCGAAAGAGGTATGCTTGCAGGCTAGAAAGCAAAACCGCGCCCGACCCGAGACGAGGCGAAGAGGGATAGGGTGTTTTGACGGGCGTGCGCGTTCCTGGACGCTCCGATCGACCTCTTCCTTTGTTGGGGTGTGGTTTTGCCAGAGCCCGGACTTCCGGTTCACTTTCGGGTGCTGAGAAGTCCGGGCTAAGGCGACGATTCGATTCATCGGGAACGAAGATTACAGTCCTCCGCCCACCCGAACCAAGGAAAAGCCAAAATGAACAGGATGACGAACTTGGCCGGAGGCCGGCTGAATCCCCACCTCCGGTCGTTGCGGGGACCCATGCCTGGCACGTCAGCGGGTGTCGGCGGCGACGGTA
This sequence comes from uncultured Verrucomicrobiota bacterium, assembly GCA_964413865.1. GTDB lineage: Bacteria > Verrucomicrobiota > Verrucomicrobiia > Limisphaerales > J093 > MWFF01. Next base: position 13,274 of record CAYPUR010000075.1, on the reverse strand, counting down.
CAAGTTGCCGATCGCGCGCACTTCCTGGCGTGACAGAAGGCTGAGTCTGCTCAATCCTGGAGCATTCTATGACAGCCCAGAATCGGCGGACCTTCCTTAAGACAACCGGCACGGTGTTGGCCGCCGGAGGTTTTGTGGGACTCAGTCCCTCGGCCCTTGGTGCCAACGACAGAATCGTGTTGGCTCTGATCGGCGGCAACAACCAAGGGCGCGGCGTCGCTCTGAGCGCGATCAAGGACGGCGCCGAGATCAAGACTTTTTGCGACCTCGACGACGCGGTGCTCAGCAGAACCGGTGCGGACCTGGCCAAAGCGCAGGGCAAAGCTCCCTCATCGGAAAAGGATTTCCGCCGCGTGTTGGAAGACAAAGACATCGAAGGGGTGATCATTGCCACGCCGGATCACTGGCATGCGATTCCGACCCTCCTGGCCTGCCAGGCAGGCAAGGACGTCTACATCGAGAAGCCACTCTCGCACACCATCCACGAAGGTCAGCTCATGCGCGATGCGGCGCGCAAGTTCAACCGCGTGGTGCAGGTCGGCATGCAGCGGCGCAGCACGGAACATTTCAGGAATGCCGTCGAATATGTTGCCTCCGGGAAACTCGGCAAAGTCTGCCTCGTCAAGGCGTGGATGTGCCAGGTGCGCGGCAGCATCGGGAATCCCCCGGACAGTCCCGTTCCACCGGGCGTCGATTACGACACGTGGCTCGGTCCGGCGCCGAAGCGACCCTTCAACCGGAACCGGTTCCACTACAACTGGCGGTTCTTCTGGGATTACGGCAATACCGAATTGGGCAACCAGGGCGTGCACATGCTCGACGTGGCCCTGTGGGGAATTCAGGCGTTGCGGGGAGTGGAGAACTGCCTGCCGAAACAGGTTTCTGGCAGTTCCGGCATCTACTGGCTGAAGGACGCCAAGGAAGTCCCCGACACGCAGGTGATGACGTACGATTACGGTGACTTGGCGCTGGTCTGGGAACTCCGCAGCTTTGGAGATACGTTGCCGCTTGAGGGAACCACGGCCGGGACTGCCTTCTACGGCACGGAAGCCGCGTTGATCGTCGACGGCTCGGGCTGGAAGGTCCATTCCAAGAAAGGGGAGCCCGGCCCGAGTGCCAAAGCCTCAGGAGGCTCGCACACAAAGAACTTTCTGGAGTGCATGAAAAGCCGACAGCGGCCCAACGCCGACGTAGAACTCGGCCGGCTCAGCACCACCCTCTGCCATTTGGGCAACATTTGCACCCGCCTCCAACGCGCCGTGCGCTTCGATCCCAAAACGGAGAGCTTTGGGGACGACCAAGACGCAACCGCCCTCCTCACAAAAGACTACCGAGTGCCGTTCACGCTGCCGAAGGTATGACTTGAAACCGGACGGTGTTGGCGACCGACGCGGCAGGACCTTCTCTCACCGCGTCAACGCAGGACATGGTCCTGTGGTACCGCCAAGGGGAATCGGCCTTCTCGCCAGCGTAGTGCAGACTGCCGGCCGATACGGAGTGCGATGACGACCCACCGGCTTGTGCAGGGGGCCTTGCGGGCCACGGCACGCGAGTGTTTTCGATGAAAGTCAATCAGGCGAAACTGAGGACACACAATGCGTCTCATACCAAGCTGGGTAGTGCTTCTCGCGGTGCCTTGGATGGGAGAGGCTGCCGCGCGTGATACGGCGCTTGCCGCGAAGCTGCTGCCCGAGCCGCGCGAGCTGGTCATGGGCGACGGCGCTCTTGCGCTCGCCGGCAGAACGCTTGCCGCCGATCTGCCCGTTGGTCCTGAGCACGAAGCATGTCGTGCCGTCCTTTGCTCCGCAGTGCAACGCGCGGGCGGAAGCTTGGCAGCCGGGCCTCCGGTGGACGGCTGCACGTTCCGCCTTGGCAAGGGCGCGCCGCTGCCGGAACTGCCGACTGAGGGCATCGTCGGCGAGGCGTACGTGCTCGCCGTCACCTCCGACGGGGTCGCGGCGCACGCCGCGTCGCCCATCGGGCTGCTTTGGGCCGCCGAGACGCTGATGCAGCTTGCCCGGATCGGCGCGGTCGAGGGGACGATACCGGCGGTCACCGTGCGTGACTCTCCCGAGTTCCGGCTGCGCGGCATCTACATCGAAGGGGGGCAGGAGCGTTTCGGCCGGATCGTGCGCCCCGATTACTTGAAGGCCCAGGTCCGACGGCTGGCCTCGCTGAAGATGAACACGCTGGTGGTTGAGGCGTACAACCTGTTCCCGTACGCGTCGTTCCCCGCCTGTGCTGACTCCGGGTCGCTCTCGGTGGAGGACTGCCGGGGCATCTTCGCCGAGGCGCGGAAGTGGCACGTGACGCTCGTGCCTTCGCTCCAGACACTGGCACAGGCTCATGAACTGGTCTGGACGAAGGCGGCAGGCGAGCGCTACCGGGAGGCCACCGCACCGGGTCTGGTCTGTCCATCCAATCCCGAGGTCTACCCGTTCATCAAGGGCCTGTACCGCGACCTGCTTGCGTGGTTCGCCGATGCGCCGCTCATCGGGATCGGCTGCAGCGAGATCGACATGCAGTGGCAGTCGCGCTACTGCCCGAAGTCCAAGGCCCGTGTCGAGAAGGGCGAGTACCAGCGCGAGTTCCTGCGCGCCTACGTGCGTCACACGTACGACACCCGCTCCGAGGCAGCGAATGAAGCCGTCGCGACGGCATGGGAGCGGCTCGATGCGGTGAAGTCGCGCCAGGAACTGGCCAATCAGGCACTTCACGACGTGGTCGGCGTGGTGGACACCCAGGAGGCAGGCTACATCGGCAACAGCGATCGAACAGCATCTCGCGGCTCTGGCGGCCCGCGGGCTGGCGTCGTCGAACGCCGCCAGCGCCAAGGTGCTGGTCGACGAACGGTTCACGTCGGCGGACACGGCGCTGTGGGAGATCCTGGGCGCTCCGCGGATCACGAATGGCGTCATGGAGACGTCGGCGCCCGGCGGTTGGGGCAAGCTGAGCGGTGTGCTGAGCCGGAGGGCCTTCCCGCTCGACGCTCGCCGACCGTTGGTCGTGGAGTTCGACCTCACGCCGCTCACGACCGGCCTCGACAGCCAGCTCGTCGCCGCCGCCGACCAGCCCACCGACATTTCGTTCCGGTTCGCGATGGCGTGCTCGGGCAAGCGCTTCTCCGTTCATACCCAATCGAGCAAGAAACTGCCGGGCGGCTGGGTCGATCCCAGCCCGGGGTGGCGGCAGCGCTCCGTCAGCCCGGAAATCACGGCAGATGAAAAGTACCAGGTTCGGGCTGAAGTGACGCGCACGTCGTGGCGCGTCCTCATGCACCGCAGCGCCGACGGTCCGTGGGACATGCCGTTCTGGGACACGGGCAGGGCGCCGATGGATGAAATCTTCCAGACCCGCCTGCTGTTCGCCGACGTAGAGCCGGAAGGCAGCCACGGCGGGACCAGATGGGGGCCGGTGCGCATCAGCCGATAGGCTTGGCGGGAGGGCGAGGCTTCGCCGAGCCACGGGGCTGCGCGCCGCAATTCGCTGATGGCGGGGCCCACTGCCTCCGCGCAGTTGGCTGCAATCATCGCGATGGCTTTCGGACGCCTGCCGGCCAACCCCCCTGCTCCCGGTCGGAGACAGAGGAGGCCATGGACCGTACGTGCGCGATCGACAGACTGCGCTTGCTGCTCTGCACGTTCAACCTCGTCGAAAGCGACCTGGGGCGAACCCGCCGGCGCGCCCCCGGGAACCGGTGGTTGGAAGAGTGAGCTGTTGTTGGCAGGGTATCGGAGACCCATTCTATGCTGTGAATCCGATGCGCCGCTGGGCAACTGCGTACGATCACGGAGCCGCTCTGGCCCGTTCGGACGCGAGCGCCCAATAGATGGCGGCTTGCAGCACGCCGCTCGCGGGCAGAATGGGGACGTCATAGCCCGGCACGCGGACGCAAGCGTCTGTCAGCGGCCAACCAAGCTCCAGGTACACGATATTGCTGGCGGGCTGCGGTGGTTGAACCGGCTGCACGGTCGTGTAGACCAGCTTTACTCCCGATGTGCTGGCCCAGTCCACAAGCTTGCGCGGGCCGAATTGATAGCCGAGGTACAGAACAAACTCCGGGGGCCGAGCCGCATCGACCAGCACCTTGTCTTCCCAGGCCGGGGCTGGCTCGAACCTGCCGCACGGGATCGTCCGCGGGTCCTCTGCGTGCCGCGGGAACATGTGGCCGGTGACCAGGATGGTGGTCGAGTTCGAGGAAGCCTGCCGCCACCATTTGGCGGCTTGGACAATTCTGGGCATTTGCGTGCTCTGGATTCCTGCAAGCATCCGGCTGATCTGGCTCAGGTATTCTCGCCCGAGGACGCCGGGGCCGATGGGCTGAATGGTCAAATCATCATGGAACCGCTTCCCTTGGTATTTCTTCCCGCGTTCGGGGCCGCCCGGCAGGCCGTAGCTCTGATAGAGCACAGGCATCTTGCCTCGCCGCGTGCAGGCGGCGACGAACTCCCCGGTCCAAATCCACAGGTCACTGACGTTGGCGACGGTATCGAGAGGGAAACGGTCTGCAAAGACCCCCGCCGGCGAATGGAATGCCACCACGCTCGCGCCCTTCTTTTCCCATTGGATGATCCTATCGGAGTCACTTTCAACCAGTCGACCTGGCATGGCATACAGGATAACATCGCGGTTGGTTGGCGAGGGCTCGCCCAACGGGGCGACGGACATCAAGCCCCCGGCGCGCCCGCAAGCCTCGGCAATGAAGTCCCCCTGCCGGCCCGCCGCCCAGAGGTTGCCTCCAGCCAGGAAATCCCCAGCCGCTTGCTCCGCGGACTGAGTGAACGCGGGCATATTTGTGCCCGCGCGGCTGAGGGCTTCTTGCAGGCGGGACAAATAGGATCCCGCCCCGGCATCGGCGGCCACGACGCAGCGCAAACTGCAGATTACGTAGATGATGAGTGCAAGGCTTTTGCTCATTTGCTTCTGTGTCGGTGCAAGGTCTGTCAACCGGTGCTTACGATTATCAGCGAAACGTGGGCTCGAGTTCAATCCTACCCAATCACCACCACTTCATGGTCGACGATGGACTCGATGGCGAATCGGCACTGACCCGCCGTCCGGCTGGCAGCGATGGTCTTCCCGCTCACCAGCAGACGCGCACGCCGGCCACGCACCTCCGCGGGGGCCTTCACCCTCACCTCGAATGGACCGATGGGGATCAACTCGTGCACGGGCTGACGCCACGTGCCAGCATTGGTCAGGTTCACAGAAGACAGGGTTTGACAGGCCTGCATTTCACCATGAATCATGGCGTCATGAAGACCGAAACCGTCAGTGTTTCCCTGCCAGCGGAGCTGGCGGAGTTTGCACGGCAGGACATGAACCTGGGGGATTACGGCACGCTGAACGAATACGTGCGAGATCTGCTGCGCAAGCGCCGCGAGCAACGCATTGAGCAAGACGTGCGCTTCCTAGAGAAGACTATGCACGGCGCGCCGAGCGAAGACCCCGGCGAGGCGTTTTACAGCCGGGTGGCAACCGTGCAAAGAGAGGTGCGTGACGGGAAAAGGCGCCGCGCATGAGAGTGGTCTTCGACGCCGGCGTCGTGCTGTCAGGCGTGGGCTGGCGCCACGAGGCGTATCACTGTTTGGCGCTCGCAGCCAAACGTGTTGCGTTGCCGTATGCGACCACAGACACGCTCGACGAATTGCGTCGCGTCGCCCGGCGCATGGAGGCCGAAGGCTGGTTTCGGACTCGCGACCCGTGGCCCACCCTAAACTGGTATCTCGGGTTCGCCCGCCGGGTTGAACCCGCTCCGCTAGGCAAGCCGCGCAGCCGCGACGCAAAGGACGATCCGTACTTGGCCTGCGCCGTGGCGGCGCAGGCCCGGTTCATCATCTCCCGCGACCGTGACCTGCTTGGGCTGGGCAAACCCTTCGGCATCGAAATCCTCACGCCGCGAGCCTTCCTCAGCCACATCGCCGCGATGTTCTGAGCTGCGTTTCCTGCGCCACGCCCGGCAGCCGGCGGTCGCACCGGTTGTTGGCACGTCGCCTCCGACCTTTCGGTCGCGCCCGTGGGCCCCCAGTTCACCGCGTCTTGGAAGGCATCTTGCTCAACTCGAGCACAAAGATGCCGTGGCCAACACCCGCCGACTCGCTTGACCTTGCCATCTGGAAGGCGATGAACCGGCCATCGTCGCTGACGACGGGATTCGACGCCTTGTAGCCGGGAGAGTCGCTGAAGTGGGTGAGGCGCTCGTACTCGCCACTGCCGTCCAGCTTCAATTTCCACAAATCAACGTTACCGGCCCCCTTGAGATTCTGCTTGTCGCATTCGACGAGCGTGGAGCGACCGTCAGGGAAGATACCCTCCGGCTCGTCGTATTGACCGGGCGCGTTTGAGTAGTTGACGACCTTCTTGGTCATGAGGTCGATCCCAACGACATCCGTAGCTTGATGTCCATAGGCGCTGAAAATGAGCTCTCGCTCGTCCGGCGGACGGTAGTTCTGCGTTTCCATGGTGCACTTGAAGGGCAGATCGCGACTGTCAATGATGAGGCGCTGGTTGGCCAGGCGAGGTTTGCCGTCCTCATACGCCAGGTCCGCTTCCTGCATCCGTGAACTGCCCGCTGGCAGCTCGTCGGGGTACTCCGCGGCGACGTGCGTCCAGGCGAGATGCAGACGCTTGCGTGAGACAGCCGGACCTTCGGAGCATTTGGTGTCCAGCGGTACCGGGGGTTTCGTGCCGCTCTGGTCGAGGACATACAACCAACATTGCACCCGGGCTTCACCGGGCTTCTTGGGGTCAAACTGGTCCGGACCGGAAAGCAGGAGGTCGCCGTTGGCGAGGTAGAGCGCCCGCGTGTAGCCGTGGTGCGAATAATACGCCGTCCGGTTGCGAATGCGCATCGTGGCCAGGTCCAGTTCCATGGCGTCGCCGAAGGTCTTCGACAGAAAGAGAATCCTCTTCCCGTCGTGGGACCAGTCGGCGCGTTCGCCGAACCAGGTCACCTGGCGGATGTGCGGTGGAAGATGGTCGGCGGGGCTGGCGCCCTCGGGCACGGCGTCGGCGGCGAGCAGAGGAGGAGTGATGCTCAGCGCGAGCCAGCAACGAAGGATTGGAAGGGGTGTTCTCCTGGTGTTCATAGGTCAATCGCGACAACTTCATGATCGAGAACCGAGGGCACGGTGCAGTTCATGAGTACGCCACGCACCCGCCGGCGCTCAGGCAGACGGCGTCGGAACGCACGCGCTGGAAGTAATCGAGCCAGAACCGCGGATCGAATTTGCCCGGATCATCCTCGACGAGCGTGAGCTGCGCCCAGCGCATCGGCTTGTCCACCCAACTCGGCGGTGGGGCGATAGGGGAGGACGCTTCGGCCGCACTCAGGTCGGCCCACGGTAGTCGGCCCAGCGCGACTGTCGCACCGGCGAAGCCCGCGGTTTTGAAAAAGCGGCGGCGGCTGACAAGCATGGACGGTGTCATGGGAACGGTCGCGTTTCTATGCTTTCGTCGCATCCCGCACCGCCCGCCCCGCCGCGGCGAGGTTGGCGAGTGCCATCTCGGAATACTTGCGCGAGAGGATCAGTCCATCCGCGCCTGCTTTGAGCGCCGCCGCCACGGCGGCGTGGGTGTCCTCGGGCGAGGCTTTGCGGCTTTTCGTGCCGGTGGGGATGCCAATGTCGATTCCCGGATAGAGCTTGCACTTGCCTTGCACGCCAGCTAGCGCGCGCTGCGTTTCGCGGAAGACGTAGTCGGGCGATAAGCCCGCGGTGGCCAGTTCGTCCAGTTTGGCCTCGTCACCGTAGTTCAAGAGGTGATTGTTGAACCGGAGCAACTCTTCTTTGGGCATGTCGCGAAACACGGTCGAGCCCACGTTGCGAATGAAGTTGGCGTACCGTTCGCCGCCGCAGTTGTTGTAGACCACCACCTTGAGGAAGTCGGCCTTCGTCGCCAGGTCGGCGTAGCTGCGGGTCGCGCGGAAGATGGGGTTGAAGGAGTTGACGTGCTCGAGGTGAAAGCCAACCTGCAGGCCGGATCGCCCGCGCTTCACGGCGGCGTTGACCTCGGCGAGCACCTGGTGTTTCACGGCGTCGAACAGTCGGTCCCAGGCGATGATCTCGGGCCATTCGACCAGCAGGCGCCAGAACTCGACGAAATAACCGTCGCTCGGCCGCTGGCCTTTGAGCGCTGCCTGCACAAACTGGTCGAGTTTCCGGTAGCCCTCTCGGGCGCGGTCGAAGTCAATGCCGCGTTCCTTCGCCGCTCGCTGGTGATGCTCGCAAAAGCAGGTGACACGGGATGAGGCAATGCTCTGGGCGTGGCTGGCCCCCAGCGCGTTGAGCAACGGCCCATTGCGTTCGTTGAAGAAGAGGATGCCGTCGATGTCGTATGAGGTGCAAAGGTCCGTCGCCAGGGCGGTCCAGAAGGCGCGCGTGCCGGGATGGCAGAGACAGAGCGTTCCGGTCTTGCGGCCCTCCAGGTCGACTTCCGCGACCTCCTTCACGCCCGGCACATCGCCGCGGAACACGTCCTCAATCGAACAGAGGACCCGCATCCCGCGCTTCTTGGCAGCGGGCAGGACCGTGGCGACGATGTCGAGGTCGCCGTGATCAGGGGCGCGGGTCTGCTTCAGCGACGTGTCGCGATAGAACTCGGGGTGCGGTGTGGCGTAATTGCCGCCATGGAACGTCTTCTCGTCGGATTCCTGGTTGCCGTGGTCGGGAAACGGCTGCCCCGGAATCTGTCGTCCGGCCAAGCCGCGCCCGTAGGTGAAGGTCGTCAGGTAGATCGTGTCAACGGCGCCGCGCTTCTGAAACAGGTCGAGCACCTGTTCCGTGCCTTCGTCCACGAAAGACACGGCGCCTACCTGGATGCCGATGCTGTTGCGGCGCGCCGGTGATTGCGTTGCCGGCGCCGCCGAGGCGCCCGGCAGCGACCCGAGAGCCATGGCCGCACTGAGCCCGGCCCCGGTGGCGATGAACTCCCGCCGGGCCATTGAGTGTGAGGGGGACTTGGCTTTCATGGTTGGGTTCGGTCTGAGGGATTACTTCGCTGGTGCGTTCACGCCGTCACCGGGCGGTGTTTCTGGATGAACTCCGGATCAATCTCGACGCCGAGGCCGGGCCCGGTCGGGACTTTGATCTTGCCGTGGACGACTTTGAGCGGGGAGGTCTTGCACTCGAAACGCACCTGTGTGTCCAGTCCCTTGAACTCGTGGTGGGCTCCGGCGTTCGGCAGCACAGAGACGAGATGGATGTTGTAGCTGTTCTCCCAACGCAGCAGCTCGACGCTTTGGATGATGACGGGGCTGGTGAACAACTCCCGCCTCAGCACCGGTTGGCGAAGGACTTCGATGAGCTTGGCCTGCCTTGCATCGACGTTCCGCAGGCCTGCGCCTTCCGGGCCCTCCGCCGCGCGCGCGGACAGGGGAAACAACGGCGAGGCCAGACCTGCCGCTCCGGCGGTAGCGAGAAATCTCCGTCGAGTCAGGGAAGGGGGTTGGCGGGCTGGCGCTTGCATAGTGGTAATCCATTGCAGTCTCACAACGCTGCCCGCAGCCTGGCTCAGGGAACCGAGTTGATCAAGGGGTATGGAAAGGGGATCATTCCCCGGAAAACGGCAGTAGTCCGTCGCTCCCAATCAGCCTATGCAAACACATGCAGATTGCCTGAACCGTCGGTCCTTCCTGGGCGGCGCGCTCGCGGCCGTGGCCACAGCCTCCGTTGGCCGTAACGCCGTCGCGGCCGAAGAACCCTCCGCAGCTAGCCCACCGGGCGGTGAGCTCAGCCTGCGCGAGAAGTTCTTTGGCTGCATCGCCGGCTGCCACATCGGCTCGGCGATGGGGGCTCCGGTCGAGGGGTGGTCCTGGGAACGCATCGAACGGGAATACGGTTTGCTCGACCGGCTCCTGCCCTATTCCCACTACGGCAAGAAGGACTGGGTGCGTGCACCGGGCACCACGGAGGACGGCGTCGAGCGCCAGAAGCTGATGATTACCGCCATCCTGGAGAAGAGCGACCGCATCAAGGCCGAAGATTTGCGCCGCGCCTGGGTGGACCACATGAACCCCAACGCAGCGGGTCTCGTGTCCGAACCGTTCGAGGGCGCCTTGCTGGCGTTGGCCAAGACGCACATCCCGGCCTCGGACATCGGCAAGTACTGCGATTATTCGGGCCTGGTGTCGCTGGCGAGGTCCTGCCACCCGATCGGGCTCATCAACGCTGGCGATGTCCGGGGTGCCATCGAGGACGTTCGCGAGATCGGTCAACTCTACAACACCGCCAACAGCCGCGGCATCCTCTGGGCCGAGGTGACCGTCATCGCCATCGCCGCCGCCACCAGGCCGGGCGCCACGGTGGATCGCGTTTTCGATGCCGTTTTCGACAACTGCGACAAGGTCGATTCGCGTTTCATGAGGCCGGCGGGCATCCGGGGCGAGTTGGAACGTGCGCTCAAGCTGACCGACGGCTGCGCTGATGTTCGTGAAATGCGGCGCAAGTTCGACACCATGTACAGCGGGACCGGGATGGTGTATGCGCAGAGCTATGCCAACGAGATCGTCACCAAGGCCCTCTGTGTCCTGCGGATGACGCGGGGCAACACCTGGGCAGCGATGAAGGCCGGCGTCAATATGGGGCGCGACACGGATTGTCTGACGGCGGTTGCCGGCGGTATGGCGGGGGCGCTCTCGGGTGCGGTTTCGATTCCGCCGCAGTTGATCAAACAGACGGACGACGCGACCGCCCTCAACCCGCACACGAACTCGAAGCGAACGTTGCGCGAGACTTCCGATGGGCTTTACCAGGCGTTCAAGGCGCGGTTGGGTCGGTTGAAGGAATACGTCACCGCGATGGACGTGAGCTGATCTCAGGGGACACTCATGCGCGATCTCAAGAAGCCAGTGGCGTTCTGGGGCAAAGGCCTGGTCTTTCTGGTGCTCATTTCCCTTGGATTGCCAGCGGTCACCGCCAGCGACGAGGAGTTCACAGGCCCATTTCCGAGTTGGCGGGATGCGCGGCGCGATTACGGCGCGCGCGGCGACGGAGAAGCCGACGACACGTCCGCCCTCCAGCGTGGCTTGGATGAACTCACCGCATACACGAATGCCTGTGTGTTGTACCTTCCGGCCGGCACGTATCGCCTGACGGAAACGCTCAAGACCGTCCGACGCGCGCACACCGATTGCCAAGGCGTCGCGGTCGTCGGCGAGGACCCGGCGCGTACGGTGCTCCGCTGGGACGGAGCCAACGGCGGGACCATGTTCCAGTGGGATGCCTGGTACTCCAAAATCTCGCGCCTGACTTTTGACGGGGCCGGCCGCGCCGAGACCGCGTTGGTGTACGGGCCGGCCTTCTCGACCTACAACGAGACCAGCGACCTCGTCTTCCGCGACGCCACCAACGGTTTGGTCTTCGGCGGACCGCAAACCGCCGGGCAGGCGGAGAATGCCGTGCTGCGCTGCCAGTTCGTGCGCTGCGGAACGGGCGTGCAGACGGTGAACTGGAACTCGATGGACATCTGGGTGTGGTATGCCCGGTTCGAAGATTGCGGGCGCGGCGTCCACAACGTCATGGGCAACTGGCACGTCTGGGAATCGCTCTTCCTCCGCTCGCGCGTGGCCGATTTGAGCAGTGTCAATCTCATGGCGTTCTCGGTCGTCAACAACACCAGCGTCGGCTCGCGCTGTTTCTTCGATTTCGGCACGGGTCACACCTGGGGTTCGCCAGTAAGCCTCACCGGCAACCGGGTGCTCGATCCGACCGGCGATTGGGCGGTCATCCTCGACAACGCCGGGCCCTATCTGGTCGTGGACAATCAGTTTCGCCTGACGGGTGCGGCGCGCGGGGTGCGCCTGACGTGGGGGGACCAGACGCTCGTCGGCAACCTCTACACGAAGACCAACGCGGTTGAGGAGCGGGGACGGTTCCGTCGGTTGGGGGAGAGGGTCGTTGCGGCGAACGAGATTGCTGACGACCTCCCAGCGTTGCCGGCCACGCCGCCGCACCGCGCGCGGAGAGTGTTCGAGGTCCCTGCCGGTGCGGACGTCGATGCGATCCAACAAGTCATTGATGAGGCCGCAAGACTGCCGGGTCAGCGACCCATCGTTCACCTGCCGATGGGGCGGTACCCGATCGCCAGAACGCTCCGCATCCCCGCCGGCTGCGACCTGCAGTTGGTGGGCGACAGCGCGGGCGAGACTGGGACTCGCCTCGATTGGACGGGACCGGATGATGGCGTGGTGCTGCGCCTGGGCGGCCCGAGCCACGCCACCCTGCGGGACTTCTACATCCACGCCGGTCCGGCGCGAGCGCTCGTCGTGGAACACTGCGATCAGTCCGGTGGTCGCGTTCTGGCCGATCAACTCAACGTCAACGGCCCGGCCGGCGGGAGCACCAACGCGGCCGCCCTGCGTCTGACCGGCCTCGACCACACCGAGGTGCTGCTGCGCTGCCTTCAAGGCAGTGGCAACGGCGGGCGTTGGGTCGAAGTGCTGGGGGGACCCACCGAGGCGGAGGCTACGAACCAGATCAGCATCTTCACCGGCGCCACGGGTTCGGCGGCGGGCCAATACGACGTGCGTCAGGGCGGACGCCTGGTCGTGCGCGGCGTCTACCATGAGCGCAGCAGTGATTCCGTGAACGGCCTGCGGCTGGCTGACGCGGGCACCTTGAGCATCGACGCCACCCGGTTCTCCTACGCCACCTCCCCCGCGGCGCCCACGGTGGCCGCCGACGGCTTTCGCGGCGTCTTCACCCTGGCCACCTGCATCCTGATGCCGGTGGAGACCAAGGCGAGTTGCCGGTTCGAGTTGCGCGGCGACGGCAGCGGCGCCAGTGTGCTGGCGTTGAACAACCAGTTCTGGATCGAACAGCGAACCACGGCCGATGACGTATGGCACAACTTGGCCCAGCCACCGGCACGCGGCGGTCTCATCGGGTGTAATGTGAACACGAGCAAGAAGGAAGCCGCGCCCAAGGGATTCGAGTTCCTGGCCAACATTGGCGAGCAGCCCGACCCCGCGAAGTCCGCCTCCGGCGCCGGCCCCTTGGACGATCGCGGCACGGTGGACGACGCCATGCTTCTGAGGCATTTGGCCCCCCTCCGCGCGGCGCGCGTTTGGCTGCCTGATGGTTCCGCACCCACGAACGTCACTGACATCCGTATCCGTCGGGTGATGGCGGGAGGCGGACGCGGTGCGGTCGTTGAATTCCAACGCCAACCTTAGCATCAGAGGGTGGTTCAACGACGCTGTGCGGCGGGTGCGGGTCCCGCTGCCAGTCGCGCCATCCCGGTTGTCCAATCCAGCGTCACGACCTGCTCGTCCACCG
>CAYPUR010000074.1:18756-20672 GCA_964413865.1 uncultured Verrucomicrobiota bacterium | reverse complement strand
CCGTGACGAGTTCCAGGAGACCTTGAAGGATGTCAAGGACGGCCTCCAACGCGTCGGCAAAATCGTTGCCGACCTGCGCGAGTTCACCCATCCTCGGGGAGGCGATGTCGAAATCATCGAGGTGAAGCATGCCATCGAGGGAGCCCTGCGATTCCTGAGGGCCGAGGTGGCGGGCAAGGTCGAAATCGACAATCGAGTCCCGGATGGTTTTGCAGTGAGAGGCGTCGCCACCAAACTGATGCAAGTGTTTGTGAACCTCGTTCAGAACTCCGTGGACGCACTTCGCGAAAAGGCATTCCCGGAGGGAACAAAGCCGCAAATCCGCTTCGAAGCCGCAATCCAACGCGGCACAAAGACCGTCACGGTCTGGGACAACGGCCCCGGCATTCCCGACTCGCACATCGCGAAGATCTTCGATCCGTTTTACACCACCAAGGAAGTCAACCAGGGCACAGTCATGGGACTGAGCATTTGTTACCGCCTCCTCCAGGAGGTGGGCGCCCAGATCACCGTTCAGAGCGAACCCGATGTCTGCTGCGAGTTCCGCATCACTTTCCCGGATCCTGCCACCGACGAGATCGAGTCATCCAATACCTCCACCACCATCGCGGCATGAACACCCTCTACGACTACAAACGCTTTGCGATCCTCTACGTCGACGACGAGGAAAAGTCCCTCAAGTACTTCGCCAAGGCCTTCGGCGGCACGTTCCGCATCTTCACCGCCCAGAATGCCGCCGACGGCTACCAGATCCTGGCGGATCATCAGGACGAAATCGGCCTGATCATGAGCGACCAGCGCATGCCCGGCGAACAGGGCGTTCAGTTCCTCGAACGCGCGCGGAAACTTCAGCCCCGCATCATCCGCCTGCTCGCCACCGCCTTCACTGACTTGGATGCCGCCATCGCCGCCGTCAACAACGGCGCCATCTACAAGTACATCACCAAACCGTGGGACATTCCCAACCTCGAGGCCACCCTGAAGCGGGGTCTCGAGTTCTTCATGCTCCAGATCGAGCGCGATCTGTTGCTGCGCGAGAAACTCTCCAGCCTCCACAGAGTGCTGATCGCCGATCGGATTCTCAGCCTGGGCATTCTCGCCGCCGGCCTCGGACATCGCTTGCGCAACACCATCGAGGCCGTCCAACGATTCCTCGACCTCGCCCCGCAAATGCTCCGTGAAGAACAGATCGATCTCGAACAACTGCGCAATCCGAACTTCTGGCAGGATTTTCACCGCAACGTCAAGGAACAGGTCACGACGGCCTTCCGCATGCTTGACGACCTGTCCTCGGAAACCACGCGTCCGTTCCGCTTCGACACCGAGACCCGCCTGCACGAAGCCATCAACGCCGCCGCGCGCGGCCTTGCCGAGTCGCTGGCGCGGAAAAACATCCAGGTCCTCAACAATGTCCCGCCCGACCTCCCCCCTCTCCGGGTCGATGGCGAGCGGTTCCCCAAGCTCTTCGACCTCCTCCTGCGCGACGAATTGATCAACCTCCCCACCGGCGCCTCCGTGACCTTTGAAGCCGTCCTCCGCAACGAGCGCGGCCAACCCCGCGAGGTGGATCTCTTCGTCCATGACAACGGACCCGGCTTGCCCCCCGAAGCGATTCTCTCAGTCCTCGACCCGCTGATCCACCGGACCGGTACGGCCCAAGGCTCGGGGCTTTCGCTCATGGCATGCTACTTCCTCATCTACCACCACGGCGGAAAAGTCGGCATCGAACCCAAAACCGGAACCGGCCTCAGCCTCCGGATCACGCTGCCGCTCGAGCCTACCACCGTCAACCCGCAGATCGAAAGCGAGGCCTTCCTGCTCCGCGCCATGACGAA
Organism: uncultured Verrucomicrobiota bacterium; assembly: GCA_964413865.1. Taxonomy (GTDB): domain Bacteria; phylum Verrucomicrobiota; class Verrucomicrobiia; order Limisphaerales; family J093; genus MWFF01. The sequence goes on along the minus strand of CAYPUR010000074.1, from coordinate 18,837 downwards.
CGAGCGGCTCTGGGACCGGCTCCTCGCCGGGGAATAGGCCGCGACTCGAGCGTCCGTCGGAGCCGCGGACGCCAAGAAGGC
>CAYPUR010000074.1:0-18746 GCA_964413865.1 uncultured Verrucomicrobiota bacterium | reverse complement strand
CACCCCGCCCGACGCAGCCGCCTCCTCACGGCACACGCAGGACACGACACCCCGCCCGATCCGCATCGGCCGAGCCGATGGGCACAATGGTCGTCAGCAGCAACCCGTCGCCCCGCACAGGAGCGCCCTGGTTCACCCACGCGGACTCGTCCCGGGAATCGATTGGCAGCCAGGCTTGCACCTGGTACCATTGTGCATCGACGGAAGCCCAGGACGCACGGAAAGCCGGGCCGGCCGCCCCCACACCCAGCCTCGAATTGGAATCGTCCGTCGCGGCCAGCCTGAAGAACCGAACCGGTTCAGTCCGCACCTGGACCCACCGCGAGAGCGGGTCGCCGGTCCCAATCACCGGCTGCCCATCCTCGCTCCACAGCGCCAGATCGGTCGAGGTCAGGAATTGATAGCGGTCATCAGCCACCGAGGCCCAGTCCAGACGCGCAGCCGTGATCGGCAGGATCGACCCAGGGATTTCGGTATGTCGGATGATCGGATAACCCTGCCAGCGCACGGGCCCGCCGTCCCAGTTCGCCGAGAGCATTGCCAGATCCGTCTCGCTCACGAGCCGGTCGCCGTCGAAATCCCCGTTGGGCCAGTTCCCCGCGGCCATCCAGTTTGTCGTGACGATGTCGAGGTCCCGTTCATCGACCAGCCCGTCCAAATTCGTGTCGCCAAACTTCGTCCGGATCCTCTCCCGGACCAGCTTGCTCAGATCATCCAGACTGACGCGTCCATCGCCGGTCATGTCGAAGGGTGAGGATTCGTTGCCCAGCCGCGCGGCCAGCCGGAGGATGTCGTCCAGGTTGAATGCGCCGTCGTTGTTCATGTCACCGCCAAACCAGAGCGGCGCCGTCAGATCCGGCACGGTGAACCTCCAGCGCAACACGCCCCCCTCGCCGAGAAGGTGCTTCTCCACCGCCAGATTCGTGGCTCCCACGACAACATACTCCGCCGGCGCGAGTTCGCGCATGCCGTCCGACGGCGTCCTCTGGACATACACACGCGTCTGCGCAGGACTCCCGACCTCCGGAATCGCGCCCACTGTCACGGTCAAAGGGTCGCTGAATGACAACACAGGCACAGGGCTGTACCCGGACGGCTTGTCCGTGGCTGACAGACCGTTGAAAACGGTGTCCAGACACACTTCGATCGTCGATTCCGTCTTACGCCGGCTCCAGGCGGAAACCTCGACCGTTGCCCCCGTGGATTCGACCCGCGTGATTGGCCCAGGCGATCCGGCCCGGCTCTCCCGAATCGTCTTCATCACCGGAACCGAAACGCGGGCCCCAAAGACCAAGCCGCTCGCGTCCGCCCCGTACGCAATCGACACCACCGACGGAGGCGGAGGCGACGGCTCATCGGCGGTGTACTCCCCAAGACGCACACCGGCCCCCCAGGCGAGGGTCTCGGTCTTGCGAACCAGCGATGAGCCCGCGAACAAGCCTTCGACCTGGCTCCCACGGACCCCGCTGCCCAGATCCCGGACCCAATCGAAATCGATGCCGTCCACGCCCTCATCTTGATCGTAAGCAGTTTGGTACGCGGGGCGCTTTCGAGACACCGGCGGCCCGGCGCTGCACATCAGCGCGCCTGCGACTGGCAAATGCATGTTCTCGGCCCCGAAGGGCGCATAGCGATGTCGGTTCAGCAACACGTGCCCCAGTTGATGCGCCAGTTCGTCGGCCGAAAACTGCCAGACAAATGCCCAGTCCGATGGATGATCGATGATCACCCCGGGTGTCGGCGCGCCGAGTTCCGCGGCCTTGTCCTCCGAGCAGGCCACACCTGACGGATGAGACGCCTGATGATCCACGAAGAAGACCGGCACAACACCGGGCGAACGGTGTTCCCGATCGTACCAGGTGAGAAGCGCGACGCAGTCCGCGTCCGTCATGCCGACGGGCAGCGGCAGGCCCTGGGAATCGGACGATGCGAACAAAGCCGGCTCGCTCACCTGCAACCGGATGCCGGCCTGCTGAAATACGCTCTTGGCGTACTCGGCGGAAGCCCGCATGTGCCGCCGAACCCTCTGCTCGGCCGCGGATGTAAGAGTGCCCGCGTGAATGTAAACCTGTCGAATCCAGACCTCACCGCTCTGAAAAGGGCCCGCCTGACACGGCCAAAACATAACCCCAGCCAGAAGGCCAAGCGCCAATCCGATTCGAACGAGCGTCCACACGAGATTTTGAGATGAAGATTGGAGCGAGCGAAGGGATTCGAACCCTCGACATCAACCTTGGCAAGGTTGCGCTCTACCAGACTGAGCTACGCTCGCTTCCAGAAAAAGCAGGGCGGAATCTAGGACATCCGCCGTCAGATGCAAGGCTTGATTTCGAATTTGATTCCGATGGGGCGAACTCCTTGCGCTGGCGATCGCGCTTCCCAGCCAGTCGGGAATTGCCGAGTGATAGGCACATGAAATCACTCATGATCCTGACGTGTCTTGGGCTGGCTGTCCAACTGGGCCGCGCCAAGGCGCTTCATCAGTCAGGCCGACCGGGCTCGCGGGACCGTGCGACGGACGACAACGGGGGCTTGGGACAAAGACCGGAGGGACGAGCTCCGGGCTAATCCTTGGGTTTGAACACGGGCAGGGCCAGCTTCCACTGGATGCCGGCGAGGCGCACCAGGAGAATCGCGAGAACCGAAATGACCATGTTCGTCAAGGGATCGACGCGCGCGGATTGCAGCGCCACGTACAGCACCGCACCAAAGAATGCGGCCGTGGCGTACAGGTAGATGTCCGGTCGGAACACCAGGGGGATCTCGTTCAACAACAGGTCGCGCAGGATGCCCCCGGCCACTCCCGTGGTCACCCCGAGCATGATGGCGATGGCCGGCGGGGCATGGAAGGTAAAGGCCTTGACCAGGCCAACGATCGTGAAGAGCGCCAACGCGAACGCATCCGCCACCTGCAAGGAGCGCAGAGGGATCTCGTGCGTCCGGGCCAGGAAAAAGGTCACCACCGCAGCTCCAGCCGCGGTGTACACGTAATGCGGGTCCCTGGCCCAGAAGACCGGATGATCGCCGAGCACAACGTCGCGGATGGTGCCGCCCCCAAAAGCCGTGACCAGCGCCAGAACGATCACACCGAAAAGATCCACCTGCTTGCCGCGCGCGGCCATGACGCCGGTGACCGCTGCCACACCCACCCCAAACTGTTCCAGAACGTAACGGCTCGTCATGGGCAAGAGGCATTATCACAGCGCCCGAAATAATCTATGGAAATTCTCTTCAACCCGGGCGGCCAGACTCTGGATCGGCTCACCCAGCATCCCGGCAACGTAATCGTAAACGACCACCAGGTTCGCCGGATGATTCAGCGGACGCCCCGAGGCGCGGGCCGGGCCGGCCGGACGGTTTCCGGAACAGACCGCCCCTGTCTCGGCGCACGGACCATGCAGCGAAAACTGCGCCAGCGCATTGGGCAGACACTGGTCCGGCGCGTCCGTTTCGATCAGTAGCCGATCCGGCGGCACGGCCCGAAACACCTCGCGCTGCCGCTCCTTGCCCGGTCGGGCGAAGTAGCCGGGAAAGCCGAAATACGCACCCAGCCGCGCCAGCGGCTTCACCATTTCAAGAGGCCCCCCGTAGCTGTGCAGAAGAAAACCGCAAGCCGGACGCGGGTTTGCCGCCAGCAACTGTTCGAGGCGTCCCCAGGCTCGCAGGCAATGGATGCTCGCCGGAAGGGCGCGTTCGGCCGCCAGCCGCAATTGCCCCAGAAACACCTCCTCCTGATGATCGTAGGGCAAACCCGGCTTCCATCGGTCGAGCCCGATCTCCCCCACTCCGGCGGCGATCTCGTCGAGAAACCGGGCCAGATTCGCCTCCCAATCCGCCGCGCGCTCGCCCAGGTGCCATGGATGATAGCCGAAACTGGGAATGACTTGCGGGTGCTCTCGCGCCAGGGCCAGCACCTGCGGCCAGTCCGCGGCACAGGAACCGTTCACCACCATGCGCCGGACTCCGGCCCGCGCGCAGGCGGCGATCAGATCCGATTGCCGTCCGCCAAAGCGCTCGTCCTGCAGGTGATTGTGGGCGTCGTAGTAATTCACTTGCCTGGCGCCGTCAGCACAAATGCCCCGTAGCCGACCACCCGGGAACGCGAACCGGCCGTGTCGCCCGAGTTGCGCAGATCGATGGCCCGGCATTCGAGTCCGCGGTCCCGCGCCGCTTCGAGCAACCCGCGCACGCCCTGGAAACCGCAGGCGTCATACCCGTCGAGCTTTTCGCCCTCGAATGCCTCGATCGCCCGGGCGGTGGCCTCATCGCGCTGTCTGGCCGTGTTGTAATCGTTGTAGTGGCTCAGATCCGAACTCGCGACGATGCACGACTCGGGGCCGCCCCAAAGGACCTCGATCAGACGGGCCACTTCCGACTGTGTCGCCTCTCCCACCAGCAGCGGCACCAACTCGAACTCCCCCAACACCACTTGCAGAAACGGGATGTGCACCTCCAGACTGTGCTCCTCCCGATGCGGGTCTTCGGAAATCGTCACCCCCGGCAGACTGACGGCGCGGGCAATCCAGGCCCGATCCAGAGGCACCGTCCCCAGCGGCGTCGCGAACGCATCCATCCCGCTCGCCGCCACCCCGTGAAAACGAGCGAAGTGAGACGGGCCAACCAGCACAACACGCCGGATCTGGCCGCGTCCGGACTCCAGACGCGCATAGGCTGAGCCCGCAATCGGCCCCGAGTACATGTACCCCGCATGCGGTGCAATCAAGGCCTTCGGGACCGGCCCGGCCGACCTGGGCGCCGCGGCGAGGTAATCGCTGACCTCCTTGCGCAGTTGCGCCGGATCCGCCGGGTAGAATCGCCCTGCCTGCGCCGGCGGGCGCACGCGCCGGCATTCCGCTCTCGAGTCTGCATTCATCGTGTTCAGAATCCTTGCCGCGATTCACCCGCCGTTCCCCAGATGCCCGGGATCGACCGCCCGCAGCCCGGACAGCATCCTCGAGGGCTCAGCCTGTCCTCGATCACGCGAAAACCGCGACGCCGGACGAGCGTCTCCCCGCACCCTGGACACCGTGTGTTTTCCCAGTGTCCAACGAGTCCGGACAGGTTGCCCGCGTAGACGAAACGAAGGCCTTCGGCAACCCCCATCTCCGCGGCCCGCACAAGATCGTCCACAGCCGTGGCGCGGGGTTCCGTCATTCGGTAATCCGGATGAAATGCCGTCACGTGCCACGGGATGTCCGGGCTCACGGAAACCAGGAAACGCGCCATCGCCCGCAGTTCAGCCTCCGTATCGTTGAAGCCGGGCACCAGGAGCGTCACCACCTCGATCCAAAGACCGCGGGCATGCGCATCCCGAATCGTTTCAGTCACGCGCGCCAGCGTGCCGCCCAAAGACCGATAGCGGCGGTCGTCAAACGTCTTCAGATCGATGTTCACCGCCCGCAGCCACGGATCGAGATAATCAAGCGCCTCTCGAGTGGCGTTGCCGTTCGAGACGAACCCGCAGACCAGCCCCGCCGGCCGGGCGCGCGCGAAGATCTCGGCCGCCCATTCCGCCGTGATGAATGGCTCATTGTAGCTCGACACCATCAGCCGCGCTCCCTGTCGTCGCGCGGCGCCCACCAACTCGTCGGCGGTGATCGGCTGGATGCGCGTCCCGGAGGACTCGTCCCGCAAGGCCTGACTGGTGATCCAGTTCTGGCAATAGGCGCAGTGAAAGTCGCAGCCCAACATCCCGAACGTGAGCGCGCCGCTGCCGGGCAGCAGATGATAAAACGGCTTCTTCTCGACCGGATCGCACGCGGCGCCCGAGACATATCCGAACGGCACGCGCAACTGACCGGCGCTGTTGAACCGCACCTTGCAGACGCCCCGACGCCCCACCCCAATCAGGCAGCGATGCCCGCAGGCAAAACAACGGACCTTCCCGCCCTCGACACGCCAGAGCGATCCCACGGCCGTGTGCCGGTCCAGCGATTCCGCGAGTCGGCTCGAGGCAGGGACCCAAGGCTGGCCAGGCTCGTCCTGCGGGGTTGGCATGCCCAAAGACTACTCCGTGCGGAGCGTCCGGGCAAGATCGGGACTGGCCAGCCCGAAACGGAGCCTCGCCAAGGAATGCTCCAACTCCACGCCCCACGCTCTTCAGAACTCTCCGCGGCTCCGGCGCATCCAGGCGCACCCGGCCAGACCCAAAGCGACGACGAGGGCGCCGGCGGCCGGTTCGGGGATCGGGGCGGACTCGGTGTCGATCTGGAGGCGCCAGGAGTCCAACTGCGCGTGGCCGCCGGCCGAGACATCCGCAATGTAAAGCAGCCATTCGCCACTCGGGTCCATGCCCAGGAAGTCCAGCAGCGATGTGGTCCGCGGACTCCCGCTCTCGACATCATCCGGATCGACCGCGCGTCCGTCGGTCGCCCATGTTCCCGAGAGGGGCCCGGCGAGCGCGGCGGTGTGGTCGCCGAATAGCGCGTAGCGGTAGTCATGAATGTCGGGCGCAGTCACACTGTCGTCGAAAGTCACAGTGATTCCGTTGTCGTCATAGCCATACGCTCCGGCATCGGCGCGCCCCGGCCGATTCAACAGCACCGCAAAGGCGGTCGTCGCTCCGCTCGAATGGTGGAGCGTGGCATACAAATCGCCGTTGAAGGCGCCGCCGCCCCCCGAACCGCTGATCGCCACGCTCAGTGTCAGGCCGGCGATCCGCGCGGGATCGCCCGCGTAGGTCCATCGGAACACCGCGCCGCCGTTGTCGGGGATGAGCCCGCCGCCCAACAAACCCGAGTCGATCACAGCGCCGTGAGCGGCGACGACAGGCGCCAGACTGCAAACAAATAGAGACAGTGCATTCTTCATAGGTCAGTAACCGCGCTCAGGGTTAGGGTGCGGACAAATCAGCAGCCCGATAGAACGCCGTGCCCGCCGGCGGATTCGCGTCCGTGTAGCGAATCAGACCGCCCGAGTCGGCTTGCACCGTGTCGACGACTCCCCACACTGGATTGGTGAGGCTCGATGCGCGTTCGATGGCGTACCAGCGAAGCGGGATGCCCACGAACTCGAGGACAACGGTCCCGTCGGGATTGGCGGAGAGCTTGAGTTGCGCGGCGATCGGGCCGTCGGACGTGGCCTGCACAAATACCCGGCCTTCACCCAGCCCGCCCTTGCCGTCCGAGACGATGTAGGTGAACTCGTCGGCCTCGTTGCCGCTCTGTTCCGTCGGTTCGTAGAACACCCAGCCGCCAACGAGCCGGACGCCCGCCCCGTTCCGCGATGCAGCCGAGATGCCCGTGAGGGTCAGCGGGTCGAACTCCGGATCGAGGTCGTTGGCCAGCAATTCGCTGACAGCGACCTTGACGCTCCGATCCAATGGCCGCAGCACCAGGTCATCCCCCGCCACCGGCGGGTCGTTCACCGCTGTCACCCGTGCCACGAATGTGCGGCTCGCACTCGCGAATCCGTCGCTCACCGTCAACGTCACCTGCGCATCGCCGGACCGCCCGGGCTGGGGCGTGATCGCCAGCACCCGGTCGGCGCCGCTGCCACTCACCGCCAGACCGGACAGCGGCAGCAATGTGAGGTTCGAGGACTGAACAGTGATTCGGAGCGTGTCGAGCGGCGTGTCCGGATCGCTGACCGTGAACGGCACGGCTTGGGCCACCGCGTCTTCGGCCATGACCTGGTGCGCCACCTCGGACACTTGCGGCGCCGTGGTCTCGAAAGCGACCACGGTGCTCGCATCCGGACTGACCGGAGCGGGTTCCAGGTTGCCCGCCGCGTCCTTGGCCCGGCTGTAAAAGGCGTAGGTATGGCCGATCTGACCCGCGTACTGGCCGCCGGTGAACCGCGTGTTCGTCAGCCAGGCCGCGAACGGCCCGCCATTGTCCGACACGTAAACGTCGTAGGCTGCGACCGCCGAGCCGTCGGTGTCCTGGCCCGCCCAGGTAACGGCGAAGGATCTGGCGCTTGATGCGGGCAGGGCCTTCACGGCGCTGATCGGCGCGCTGATGTCCAGCGGCGGCAGTTCCTCGTAGATGAGGGTGTAAGTCACCGGGCCTGCAACGGCACTCGCGTTGTAGTCGAACAGATGCAGGATGTTCTCGCGCACCGGTTTCTTGCCCTCGCCGACAAACGTCCGGTCGGTGACCCAGGCGTTGGCCACACCCGTGACCTGGTCCACGTCCATCAGGATGTCCCGATTCCCCTGCCTGACGCCGTAGAGCTTCATCTGGCCACCGGACGGCTCGGGCACGCGCAGATACACGAACCCGGGCGGCAAGCTGGCCGTCAACTGCACGGTGGTGTCGGATGCGCTGGGCGCCCCGTCCGCAACTCCCGCCGTGACCACGGCCACCGCGTTGGTCTGACCGTCGCTCAGATACACGCGATCCGGGTAATCCGTCGGCGGATCGGGCAGATCGTTGACCAGGAAATCCGGACGCCCGTCAGCAAACGGGGCCGGGGCGGCCACCATGCGAATCATCTCGTGAATGGTGACGTCGTCGATGAGGGCCGTCTTCTTGCCGGAGATGGCATCGAGATGCTCGAACGTGACGCTGTAGTCAATGAACAACCCCTGCAGAGTCGAACTGAGCAGCCATCGACCGATCTTGGTCGAGTCGGGCGCGATGTTGCCCAGATTCACCGTCAGCGAGGGCGTGAGATTCTGGTCCTCGACCTGCGAGGCCAGGATCTGGAAGTCGATCAGGAGTCCCTTCTCGTTCTCGACGATCTGCGGCTGAGCCGATGTGATGCGGAAATTCTTGGCCTCGCCCTTGCCTCTGTTCTCGACGAGCACGGCCAGCGAATACGGAATCGACGGCTCGATTTGCGGCGTGAACGGATCATCCGCATACACGTCGCGCTGGTGAAAGTACTTCACGTACAACAGCGGATCGGGATGAACGGTGATCGGCACCGGCTGCAGCGGCACCACCACCTGCCGCCCGTCCTGCACAAACTTCAAGGTGCCGCCCACCAGGTAGATCTTCGAGAACTCGGGCGCCGCTTCCCGGGTGGGGATCAGAATCCACGACGCGCTCCATGTGCTCATCGCCGCGGCATCGCCCGTCCCATCCACCGGCGTGGTCGGCGGCCTGATCGCGAACACATCCCCCATGTCCTTGTAGTTCTCATCGGTGATGTTCACCGCAACCTCGACACCCTCGAGCGGGATCGTGTCGCCGTTGACAATCTCGAGCGTCGCGTTGAACGCATTCCGCGTCAGGACCGCTTCCTGTTCGAGACGCAGCTTCACCTTCGCGCACACGCCTTCGCCGTCGAGCAACTGCGCTGCGCCCCGGTTGCCCATGCTCCCGTTGACAATCGCCGAAGCCGACTTCAACGTCGCGCGCGAGCGGCCCGAGAACTTGATCGGCGCACCGCCGGACTTGGCGTGGAGCTGCTTGGCAGCCTCGGGTCCCAACTGCCGGGCGATGGCCGCGCGGATCGCTTCCTCGACGCCGGGGATGACCTCGCGCCGCAACGCATTCATCAGGCCGATATCGTCGGGACTGCAAGTCGACGGCAGCAAATAGACCTTCTCGATCGGATTGCCTTCGGCATCGTTAAACAACGAGTAGGTCCCGCCCCCCAGTTTGACGTACGCCGAATAGTAGATGCCTTCGAAGCACGCCTCGGTCGTCATCGCGCCGTCTTTGTACTCGAACGAAAGATGCGCGCCGCCGTTGATGCTGCCATTGATGGCCGCAACATCCACCTCGCCTTCGAGCGGGCCGGCGGTGTAGGTCGCGGTCGCTTCACCCATGACCCCGCCGAAGAACCGCAGCGCGACTTCGCCGCTGGCCGTCACTTCGAGCCCGGAAAAATTGCAGCCGCTCGACACCTCGCCCGACAGCGAGATGCTGCCCGTGGCCTGCAAACCCACCTGGAACTCGCCCGACACGCTGGCTTCAACGTTATCGCCCATCGAGATCGTCGCCGAGGCCTCCTTCCCGATGCCCGGCCCGACCGAGACTTCGAGTGATGCGCCCGCGCCGCCGTACACCTCGATCCCCACACTGCCGTCGTCCAGACAGCATGTGCGCGCCCCGCCGCTCGCCTCGATGTCCACCTCGGGCTGAACCAGACCGCCCGTCTGGGCGGTGATGTAAGCCTCGACCGCCGCGCCAATGGGCTCGAAGAAACTCGAGATGTCGACCGTCAGGATGTCCTCGGGCTCGAAAACCTCCGGATCGCACGGATCGCAGTTGACTGGCGGACTGAAGCTCACCGGCCCGGAGTAGTAACTGCCGGGGCCGCTGGTCCCGCCCCCCGACACCGGTCCGCCGCCGCCGTAGCCGCCACCCCAACCGCTCCACCAGCTGGCCCCGCCGGAAGAGCAATCGCCATGCACGTTCACCACCGGCAACAGCACCCGGTGCCACCTCCGGTCCGGCCCGCAGATCAAGAACCACTCGAGGCTCGATGTGATGGTGCAGGGCACGCTCGCCAATTGCGCCCGAGAGCGGCCATTGTCCGCCAGGCCCGCCTTGCCGCCAGGCCCGGGCTCGTGGTTCTCGATGGTCACAGGCACCTTGACCTCGCCCAGAGCCGGAATCACACCCACGTCTTCGACCAGAGGAGTGATCTTGTACCAGGGATGCTCGCTGAACTGCAACTTGGCGCCCTGAGCGGCGACCAAGCCGCTGTTGCGGATCGTCAGCAGGATCTGCTGAGTTGGCAGCGTGTGCTCCGCCATGTCGATGAACGGCGGGTCAATCGTGATCACCGGCATCGGCACATAAGTCTCGAAGGTCGTTTCGATCGTGATCTTGGTCCGGTCCTCGATCTCCGTGGGCACCACCGTCCAGTTGTACTCGACGGTCTGCCGGTAGAGGAACGCCACCACCGAGTTGACCTTGCCTGGTTCGACAAAGTGGACCTGGGAGTAGGTGCTGTGTTTGTCGGCCGTGACATGCACCTGGTAGTAACCTTCGAGCAGATCGGTGAACTGAGCCACACCGCCCGCGTCGGCCAGCCCCGCAACAACCTCCTCGCCCGTGTACGCGTCGCGCACGCTCACCCGCGCTCCCGCCACCCGAGGCGAACCTTCGGCGTAATACGTGTACTCGTCCTCGACAACCACCCAGAGATCGCCCTTGCCGTCGGTGACATAGCGGAACTCGAACGGCACCGACATGCCGTACTGGGTGTTGCCGAAACCGATCGCGCCGCGATACGGCGCCCCGGGCGTCAAACCGTCATCGGCCGTTGGCTTGAGAACGAGCATGAGCGACGTCGTCTCGCCGGGCGCCAGCGAGTCGAGGCGCGTCGCCGTCGCGGACAGCCACGGCAGGGGCGGCAACTGAACATCGAGCGGGCCGGTGGCTTCGCCGCCGTCGTTGCGCAACTCGACCAGAAGGGTTGTCTGGACGCCGGGCTTCATCGCGGCGGTCAGGGAGGCGGGCGCCGCCACCAACCGCGGCCGCAAATCCACCACCTGGACCGTGACCGGGACGGTGAGCGACGCGCCTTCGACCGTGTTCACTTCGAGCAAGAGAGTGCCGCTGATGTACGATGCGTCGTTGGCGTGGACCGTGACGGTCAGCGTGCGCGATCCCAGCGCCGGCAGCGTCGACGCGTCGTCCAAGATCGCCGTGACATTGGCATTGGGCACATTGGGCAGGTTGCTGCTCGCCGTCACGGTCAGGCCGCTCAGCGGCACATCGCCGAGATTGACGATCTGAATCGTCCGGGTTGCGCTCGCCCCCTCGACCACCTGGATCGTGGCCGGCGAAGGCTCGGACTTCATCCCCAGCAGCGTGAAACCGTCCTGAGGCTCGGCAGTCGCCACACCGGGATGCTCGGCGCCCACCTCGTACACGCCGGCCTCCGTCGGGAACGGCTTGAACGAGATGCTGTATTGCCCCAGGTTGTTGCACATGGCCGAGAAGACACGCAGCGTTCCCTGCACTCCAATGTGAACGTTCACTCGCGCGAACGGCACAGGCTGCCCCGTCTCGCGGTGGAGCGCCTGGCCCCGCAAAGGCACTTCAGTCCCCGCCAGGGCGATCTTCTTGCCCTGACCCGGATCCACCGGCAAATCGACCTCGACGGTGGCGCGATAGGTCGGATTCACCACGATCGGAACCGAGATGGCCGTGTTGTTGTCCTCCAACAACTCGCCCACCTGGTTGTCCGCATCCGTAACCGCAATCAACCAGTACTGGCCCGTGTCCCGCGGCAGGTAGAACGACTGGACAACTTCGAAATGCTGTCCGGGCGGCACATTGTCCGGGAAGACATATTGCCCCAGGAACTTGTCGCCGCCCACCAACGGGTCATTCGACAAAAACAGCCTCTGGATAAACGAACGCCCGACGCCCGTGTCGGTTGTGCCCTGATTGCGCACGCGATAGGCCGCCTGAACGATCTGTTCCGAGCCGCCCGTTCCGGGCACGTCCGTAAACTCCGCGGCCAGATCCGGCAAATCGGTATCCGTCACCACAAGTGTGTCCGCACCGCTGGTGAAATCGGCGGCTGCGGCAGTGAGTTTCACAGTCTTGTTCCCGTCCGTGATGCCGTCATCCAGGCTCTCGATCGCAAAGCTCACCCCGGCCTCGCCCTCGAGAATCGTGACGGTCGCCGGCACCGCGATCTCACCCGGCACATCGACGCTGAGCGTCACCTCGAGAGCTTCGGTCGGATCCGTATTTCGAGACACGATCCCGATGGCGGATTCGGCCAACCCCTCGGCCACCACATCCGGCGCGATCGCCACCGTCAGCGTTGGCCCGTCGTTGTCGGTCACGGTCAGGTCCGCCGGAGTGCCGTTGGCAAACGGCGCGCCCCCGAGCAGAATGACAGGCTGGATGGTGACGGTCTGCGGCCCATCCACCACAACGTCGTCGACCGCCGCCACGGGGAAGGAAACCGAGTCCGCGTTGGCTGGGATGGTGAGCGTGCCGGGCACCAGGACTTCGGTCGCATCGCTGTTCTGGAGAGCGACGTTCAGCGCGCGATCGCTGACGGGCGAACGGCTCAGCGTCGCCATCGTCGCGTTCGCCCCCGCCCCTTCGCTGATTTCGGCCTGGGCAAAGACCAGAGTGACCACGGGCAGATCGTTGTCGGCCACCTTGACGCTCTTTGTGTCGCCCACGGCGCCCACCGCGCTCACGGTAAGCGCATACCCGATGTCGCTCTCGATCTGCGTGTCCTCGACCGCCGCGATCAGGAAGTCCACCCGATCGGCCCCCGCCGGGATCGTGACGCTCGCGGGAGCGGTGAGTTGGGACGGGCTTGCGCTGCGGAGAGTGACCTCCAACGGCGCGGGCAGGACCGTATCGCGCATGACGGTGGCATTGGCGGTCTTTCCTTCGCCCACCGCCGCCGGAATCGTCAGAGTCAGCACCGGCAGGTTGACGTCGTTCACGGTCACAGTCGCCGCTGCGTCGGCAAACCCGGTCGCTTTGGCGTTCACCGCCACCGCCTGATCGCCATCCGCCACGCCGTCCTTCTGCGGAGTGCCATTGAAGTAGGCCACAGCCTGCCCGCTCGCGATTTCCACTGTCGGTGGCACCGCCAACTCGGTCGTGTCGCCACTGCTCAGGTTCACGGTCACAGCGGCGTCGCGGCTCCCGTTGCGGCTGACGGTGAACCCGAGCGTACTGGCGCTCTCGGGCACCTGGGCCGCGCTGGCCGTCAAACGCAATCGCAGCGGCACGGCCACCGGGCTGCCGGCCAGCGCCGTGTTGTCAGCCTCGTTCGACTCGATCACATTCCCGCCGCGATCCGTCGTCACCACCGCGTACAGCAGGCCGGCAGGTCCATCCAGGGGAATGGTGATCTGGGCGGCGCGATCCACCGCGGCCCCCGCCGGCAATGTTCCGACGAAGTCCACCGTGGCAAACGCTTGATCGTTGCCGATGAGATTGTCCGTCGAGAGCGCAACCGTTTCCGACCATGAGCCGGTCAGGTCGGCTGCGCCCATGTTCCGAGTCTTCCACGTGACGGTGAATACCGCGCCCGGGGCCGCGGTCGGCGGCACCACGATGTCTTCGACAACCAGGTTCGGTCGCGCCGGCGGGGTCAGCGTGATCGGGACGGGCGCGCTCCAGTTGTTGTTCTCGTTCGACTCGGTCACAACCCCGTACCCGTCCGCGCGCACGAGCAGATATCTTGTGCCCTCGGCGTAGCCCGTCGCCGGCAACGTGACGTTGACGGCCAGCTCCGCGGTGCTGGCCTCCGGTCCCAGCGGCGAGGCGTCGCCGGACGGGCGCGCGGCCAAGAGGACAGCGTTGGCGCCGCCCGGAACCCCGTCGGGGGAGAAGTAGATCGAATCGTGCCATGCCGCATTGGCGGATCCATTGCCCGCGTTGCGGAGTCGGTACGTGAACGGAATCACCTGGCCGAACTGGGCGCTGGCAGGCGCCGTAGCGCTGACGACCTCGAGGTCGGGCGCCCTCAGATCAAGCGGCGTGCCGCTCACCGCGGTGTTGTCGGTTTCATCGGATTCACCGATGGCGCCTCCGACGTCCGTTCTCACCACCAAATAGCGATTGCCCGGCAGACCGGCCGGCAGCGTCACAGTGGCGGTGCGGACCACACTCGCCCCCGCCTCGATCGTGTCGGTGTGCTCGACGTCTCGAAGCAAGTCGAGTGCGCCGCTGCCATCGGAAGCCGTCCCGAGCCACAGACGGTCACGCCACGAGGGGGCGAACGTGTCGCCGTCGCCCTCGTTCCGAACCGTCCATTCGACTTCGACATCCTGGCCGCCCTCCCCGGACGCCGGCAAACCGGTCACGGCCACTGTCAGATTGGGCACATCGAGGTCGATGACGTCGCTGTAACGGTCATTGAGGTCTTCAGACTTTTCACCCACCTGGTTCAAAGCGTCGGCCCGGACCAGGATGTATCGGGAACCGCTGGGACCGGCAGGGAGGCTGACCTCGATCGTCTGCTCGATCGAACCGCCGTTGGGAGCCAATGCAGACGTCTGCGGCACGGCGGTCAGATAGTGCAGGTCGGTGCCGTCGGCCTTCGTGCTCCAGTACAGGTGATCAGACCACGCGGTCGAAGTGGCGGCGTCACCCTGGTTCACCACGGTGTAGGTCACCTCGAACGGCTGATCCGCATCGGCGCGTTCGGACGTCACGAGGGCCGTCACCGCGAGGTCCGGATAAGGCGCGAGGGTCGCGGCGCGCGTGACGGCGGAGGCGTTGTTAGCCTCGGCGGTGCCCTGCGGGTTGAACTCGGCGACCTGGTTCGCCTCGTCGCATGCCACCCTGAATTCGATGTTTCCAACGCCCGGCTGCAAGTGCGGCAACTGAAAGGCGTAGGATCGGGCGAACGACGCGCCGGGTCCCAGATCGCCGTCGGCCTGGGCATCGTGCTGGATCGTGGCGTCGTGCAATGTCTGCCCGCTGGTGGTGTTCCGCACGACAATCCGATCGCGCCACGAGCCTGAGGTGGAGCGATCTCCCGAGTTGCTGTCTTCCCAGGCGATGGTGACATTCTGGCCCGAGATCAGCGCCCCGGCGGGCTCGACACGGAGATTCGCAACCACAAGATCCACGACCACATCAAGCGGCACCGCCTCCTGATTGTTGCCCTCGGCGCTGGCATGGCTAAAGGCGTCATACTCGAACACAGCGTCGTCCGAATCGGTGACGACACGCACTTCGTAACCGCCAGCCGCGGGCAGTGGCAGGGTTGCGGACCGCGCCGCAGTCTCGCCTGGGGCGAGGTCGCCCACGACTGCCAGCTCCGTCTGGTACTCGACAACCCCCGTCACGACATTCCGCAACAACACGGATTCCACAAAAACCCCGGGAGCGCTCCCGTCACCGCGGTTGGCTGTCGTCCATTGCACCGCGATGCTTCCTCCCGCGAGCCCCGCGCTCAGGTCCTCGACCCTGAGGTCGGGATAGGCCGCTCGAGCGACTTGGAAGGTGGTGTCGGAGACGGTCAGGTTGTCCGCCTCGAGGATAAACTCGGCGATGGCGTTGCCGGCGTCGGTCATGGCGATGGTGTAGAATTCGCCCTCGATGCCCTCCGGCAGGTTCACGGTTTGGGTGACGGTGTACTCTTCGAGCGGTTCGAGCGCGCCACTGTGCGGGAACACCGCCAACTCGATGTCGTTCAGGTCGCCATGGATGGTGTCAGGCGAAATCACCAACCGATCGGTCCAGGCGGCGCCCACGGTCCCCAATCCGCCCACGTTCTTCACGGTGAAGGAAACGGCCACCGGATCGCCGCTCTCGAGACCGCCGCCCGACGGCGGCAGGAGGCTGGTCACCTGCAGGTTCGGGAACGCGACGCTGCCCGTGGGCATCACTTGCGTTTCGAGCACGTACCATTGCATCAGCCCGCCCTGGTTCGCCCCGCCTCGTACAACCGCGTAATAGCGCCCCGTGGTGTTGATGCGCACTTCCGCAACCGAATCAAAGGGGCGCCCGCCCGGCGCTTCGACGACGTAGCCGTTGGCCGCATCGTAGAGGCTCACCACAGGCGTCAGGGCGCTGTTGTCGAACAACCGGGCGTTGAGGAACACCGTCTGCCCGCTCTCCAACGTGCCCAAGTCAAAGTAGTCCAGGTCGCCCGCCGTCCGGATGTACCCGACCGCGGTGCCGGTCCTGGTCTCGTCGCTGCCGATCAACGGCAGCACTGAAGCACTCCCGACCGAGCCGTTCTCCTCGCCCTCTTGCGCCACTTCCGGCGGCGTGAGCACCACCCGAATCTGGTATTCGCCCTGGTAATCGTAGTTGTAGCTCACCCGCACCAGATAGGTACCGTCCCGCGGAATGGTGATCATACTCGACTGACCCCAGCCGCGATAATCGGGGTAGAAGCCCTGGAGGTCCTGGCCGTCGATGGCTTCGATGAGATAGTACAACTGGCTGGCGCTGGGCCGGCCCGGCACATCGACCCCCACGACCAACCGCTCACCCGCTCTGGCGCTGAAGCTCCAGTAATCGTAGTCGCTGGTGCTGCTCAGATTGCCTTGACCGGCAGCCACCCGCACGCCGTGCCCCACCGAGTCGAAGGCCAGCCATTCGCTGTCGTTCCCCAGAAACACGCTGACCGTGCTGTTCTCGTAGTTGGACGTGGCGATGTCCACCCGCCCGTCGTTGTCCCAATCGCCCGCCGCCACGGCAATCGCCCTGCCTCCCGCCGGGTAACTCGACGGCGCGCCAAACGTGCCGTCGCCGTTGTTGAAGAGCACACCCAATCGGCTGTTGCCGTAGTTGGCCGCGAGCAAATCGGGCCGGCCGTCCGCATCAAGGTCGGTGGCGACCACGTGGTACGGATCCGAACCGCCGCTGGCATAATCGACCCTCGGCGCAAAGGTCCCGTTGCCCAGACCTTGGAGCACACTGATCGTGGACCCCGAGTGATTGGCCACCGCCAGGTCCGAGTGCCCGTCTCCGTCGAAATCGCCCAAAGCCACCGCGTAAGGGCCGCTCGAGGTGGGATACTTCGCCGGAGCCGCAAAAGCGCCCAAACCGTCGCCCAGCAACACGCTCACGGTGTTCTCGTTGATGTTCACCACGGCGAGGTCCAGCGAGTCGTTGGCGTCAAACCGGCCCGCGGCCAACCGCGCGGCGCCATCGCCCGACGCAAAAGCCATTGCAACCGCAAACGTCCCGTCTCCGTTTCCGGTCAGGACAGTGACGTTGTCGCTGCCCCGGTTCGCCGTCGCCAGGTCGGCGCGGCCGTCTCCGTTGAAGTCCGCCACAATGATCCCGTTGGGATTCGATCCAACGGACAGAACCGCGGCATCGCCGAAGGTGCCGTCGCCAATCCCCAGTCGCACGGTCACGCCGCCGCCGTTGTAGTTCGCCACGGCCAAATCGAGATGATCGTCGCCGTCAAAGTCCGCCAGCGCCACGGCGACCGGATTGTTGCCAGCGCCGTACTGCACGACGCTGCGGAAGGTCCCGTCCCCATTTCCGAGCAGAACGCTTGCGCTGCTCGATCCCCAATTGGCAAGAACGAGATCCCAGTTGCCATCCGCATCGAGATCGCCTGAGGCGATCCCGTGGGGGTTCGAGCCGACGCTGAAGGAAGCCGTGCCCAGGAAAGAGCCGTCAAAGGCGCCGTCCGCGGCCTGGCTCAACGAGGTCGCGCCGGCAGCGCTGTCGTTGTCGCGGCCTTCAATCGCAAAGCCGGGCGGCGACTGCATGACAAACGACCTGGTATAGGGGGCAGCCAGGCCGTTGCCGTTGCGGTCTTGAACATCCACCTGGATCCTGAACCGGTACGCCCCGGGCTGCAGGGGCCCGTTCGTGATGAAGTAGCTGGCGCTCAACCCGCTGGCGTACGCCGGGCTTGTTGCCACCGCGTAGAGAGCATCGTCCTCGTTTTCGAAAACCCCGTCCAACCCCGCGCACCGCAACTCGTAGTTGGCCGCCGCGTTCACGGTTCCGGCAAGCATGTCCTCGCTGAAGCCCACCGCGAAACGATCCACCACACCCGATCCTGTCGTCCCCTCGCCCGGCAAACTGCACGACACAATCGTCGGCGCCACACTGTCCTCCAACTCGATCCCCAGCACATACTGCGCAAGCAATCCGGCATTGGCTGTCGCCAGGACGCGCGCGTAGTAGGTCCCATTCACCGCCACGTCGTGTGTCAGCGAGGCCGGGCTGCCAACGTCCTCCGCCACCTTCGTCCCGTCCGCCAGATAGATGGCCAGTGCCCACGAGAGGCTGCTTGTGGCCGGTTTCTCGAGGGACAGCGCAATCCGCGTTCCGACAGTCTGGTTGCCGAGCAGGAAGAAGTCGCCATTGGGATCTCCGACGCCGATGTACCCATGGACTCGGCCCGCCTGTTTCCCCCCCGCCAACTCGAGC
>CAYPUR010000073.1:20469-21238 GCA_964413865.1 uncultured Verrucomicrobiota bacterium | reverse complement strand
CGGCGCAAGGACAGACATCGGTGCAGGCGCCGGGTCAGGGGACCCGGCCTACAAGGGACAGACACCGACGTTGCAGGCCGCGTGCCCCCACGCGGCGCAAACTCGATTCCCGCCGACAACCTCCAGATGCACTGAGCCGGGACCGAACATCCGGCTTCCCTTTTGACGCTCTTCATCCCTTACTGAGGCGGTGATCGACACATCCGCGATGCTGACTGATTTTGTCGCCCGACTCCGCGCGGCGGACTGGGTGGCCATGGACACGGAGGCGGACAGTCTTCACTCGTATCCGGAGAAAGTCTGTCTCATGCAGTTCAGCATGCCTGGGGAGGACGCCCTTGTGGATCCCCTCAGCGGCATGGACTTGGCCCCTCTCTGGCAGGCCCTCGAGTGGCGGACCCTGCTGCTGCACGGCGCCGATTACGATCTGCGGATGCTCTACCGGGGCTACCAGTTCATTCCCCACGCGATTTTCGACACAATGCTGGCTGCGCGCGTGGTTGGCATGCGCGAGTTCGGGCTCAGCGCGCTTGTCGAGTCGCTCCTGGGAACCAAGCTCGACAAAGGCCCGCAAAAGGCGAACTGGTCTCGGCGCCCTCTCACGGACCGGATGATCGTCTACGCCCGGAGCGACACGCGTCACCTGCACCCGCTGGCCACGCTTCTGACCGATCGCCTGCGGGCGCTGGATCGGCTCGATTGGCACCGCCAGATGTGCGCGCAACTGGTCCACGATTGCACCCAGGCGACCGAAGAAGACCCTGACAGG
>CAYPUR010000073.1:2105-20459 GCA_964413865.1 uncultured Verrucomicrobiota bacterium | reverse complement strand
AGCCGGCTGGAACCGAAGGCCTTGGGGATTCTCCGTGAGGTCTGGATGTGGCGGGACCGGGAGGCGCGAGCCGCCAATCAGCCCCCTTTCTTTATCCTGGACCACGATCACCTGATCGCTCTGGCCGAACAGGCAGCCCGGGGTGAGATCGTTGATGCCCTGATTCCCAAGCGTTTCTCCGTCCGGCGCCGCAGGGCCCTCTTCGAGGCATTGGACCGGGGGGCGCGTTTGAGAAAGGCCGACTGGCCCTCTCCGTTGCGCCCGCGCGGACACCGGTTGACTCATGCCCAAAGACTGGGCCTCGAACGACTCGAGGCCCGTCGCAACCGTCACGCCGCGGCCTTGGATCTCGATCCGAGCCTGATCGCCAGCCGCTCGGATCTGGTGGCTCTGGCCTGCGGTTGCGAGCGCCAGGAACGCGCGCTTCTGCCGTGGCAGAAGCGCCTGCTCATCGAGCCGGACGATAGGCCGTTTTCGCCCGGGGCATCCATTGCTTGAGATCGGCAATGCGCCGCTCGTCGAGCGGATGCGTGCGCAGAAACGCGGGTGTCTGGCCGCCCTGCCGACGGTTGTACTCGGCAAACCGCTGCCAAAACGCGACCGCCGCCTCCGGATCGTAGCCCGCCTTGGCCATGTAGATCAGACCGATCTGGTCAGCCTCGGATTCCTGCTTGCGGCTGTGCGGCAGGGTCTCGCCGACTTGCATGCCGATGCCGTAGAGCGAGCCGAACGCCGCCTGGTAGCGCGGGTCTTTGCCGCCCACGTAGGCGGACGCGACCTCGCCCAGGCCCTGTGTGATCATCGCCCGGCTCATCCGTTCGGCTCCGTGATGGGCCGCGGCATGCGCCACCTCGTGCCCGATCACCGTTGCCAGGCCGGCCTCGTCCTTCGTGACCGGCAGGATGCCCGTGTAGACTCCGACCTTGCCGCCCGGCAGGCAGAAGGCATTGGCCTCCGGACTCTCGAACACCACGAACTCCCACTGCGCTCCCGGGAGATCCGCCACCGCCGCAATCCGGCGTCCGACCTTCTCGACCAGGGCCTTCGTCGCCGCGTTCTTGCTCAACGGGGTCTCCTTCTTCATGTCCGAAAACGCCTGGAGCCCCAACTGCATCTCCTGGTCGCTCCCGATCAGCACCAATTGCCTGCGCCCTGTTTCCGGCGCAGTCACGCACCCGGCAATCCAGAGCACGGCACATCCCACAAGCAGCGTCGGCAGGCGCATCCATCGCATCAGGCTTTTCATGCCCCTGACCAAAGCACAGTCTGGCCAGAGAGACAAGGGGCTTTGGCGCCCACTTGACAAAACGGCAAGGTCCATTTTCCGAAGTTCTTCTTCCCCGGCTACCAGCCTTTGTCCGCGGCGCGGATTGGACTCGGCGCGCGCACCGGGGGGTTGAATGCCCACCACTGGATCGACGATCTGAGCATCGTGACCTACACAGATCCCAAGCCCGGCATCGTCCGCCAACCGGAAAGGCTGACCATGGTCGAGGGAAGCGCCGCGACATTCGCGGTCACGCTGAACAATGGAGATGGCGCGACGGTCCAGTGGCTGCGCGATGGCACGATCATTCCGGGCGCGACCGGGACGAGCTACACGTTGAGTCCGGTCTCGATGGCCGATAGCGGGGCGAAGTTCTCGGCGCGTGTCACTCTCGGGGCGAACACGGTCACTTCGGACGAGGCCACGCTGACCGTTGTCCAGATCGATCTTCCGGATCCGGCGGTCGTGTCGTACGACTTCAACGACGGCCTGGTGCCGGTGGAAGCCATGGTCTACGGCTTGGGTCTTGCCATAAGCGGGTTCGAGTGGGCGCCTTATGTGAGTCCGTACTGGGGGGTCGACAACTCGGGCGTCCTTCTGATGACCGAGAACGTCAACAGCCAGAGCGGCGCCTTCATTATCCCGGATCCGCACGCCGCTGCCCCCGTCTATGGCGTGGCCGCCCGATTTGACGTGCTGATCGGCGGAGGAACCGATGTGCCAGCGGATGGCATGAGCTTCAACTTCGCCAATGACCTCCCCTACGGGACCGCCGTCGGCAATGCCGAGGAAGGGCAAGGCTCGGGCCTGCGCGTCTGTTTCGACATCTACGACAACGGCGGCGGCGAAGCCCCCGCCATCACCCTCAAGTGGGGGGAGACGGTTGTGGGCGAGGTGAAGACCGCCTTGAGCGACATCACCACCGGCGATCAATACGCCGATGTGATCGTGCGCGTGACGCCCGACGGCCTGCTCGATGTCGCCTGGAACGGCAAGGTGCTCATGTACGGGGTGCCAGTCCCCGGATTCGGCTCGATCACCGAGGGCCGGTTCGGTTTTTTTGCCCGCACAGGCGGACTCAACGACAACCACTGGATGGACGACGTCAAAATCGCCCTGAACACCCAACCGGATGCCGGCTCCACCCTCACCGTCCGCCCGTCAGGCGCCAACATCGTGATCGAGTGGACGGGCGGCGGCACGCTGCAGACCACCGCTGCCCTGCCTGGAGGATGGTCAGACGTCGCAGGCGTGGCTTCCCCCTATACAACGCCGGCAGCCGACGCCATCCAGTTCTTCCGGGTTCGCCAATAGGCGGCTGACACAGACACTCGGAACGCTCGTTCAATCGCCCCCGGGATTGGGATGGCCGCTCGCCGGTCGGCCGCCCCGGGGGCGCTTTCTTGTATCTCGCGCTACCGGATGACCACGCTCGCAGGCGCGAACGGTTTCATTTCGAGATGGAACATGCGCGCTCGCACAGGAAGGGGGGCGCCCAACGGACGTCCACGCAGGTCGACAGGCTGGACGAATCGAGGGTCCATGCCGGGAGGCAGGCGCACGCCGCAACGGCCGCCCCGCCCGGCGTATTCCCAGAGGCGCAGCACGGTGCCGGGGCCGTCCGGGTTGGGACCGAACGCCGTCACGCGCACCCCCGCGAGTTCAACGCCCAGGCCGGCCTGGCGGGCGGGGAGCGGCCCGCCCGGGCCGTCGGCCCATGCGACCTGCAACGGGAACCGCGCTTCGAGGGAGGGAGCGATCAGCGCGTCGGCCATGTTCCCGGCTTCCTTGACCGACCAGACCCGCACTCGGGCCGTCCACGTGCCGCTGTTCCAAAGGCGGAAGTTCGTGGTCCATTGATTGTTGAAAAGGTTCACGTAGACCGCCGGACGGCGCGGGACGAAATCGAGCGAGTACTTCCAGCAGCCGGGGCTGTCCAGGCTCACCAACGGATTGTCGAGGGCGCACAGGCCGACGCCCCAGCCGCCGGGCTCGGCCATTGTGAGGCCCGTATCGAGGCCGTACAGGTTGCGGTTCGCGCCGGGCACGATCTCATGGACGGGGTCGATGATCGCCCCGAGTCGTCCGAGGCGGAACCGGGGTTGCTCGATGTTGAAGGGCAGGCAAAGCCAACCGGCTTCAGGCCATGGATCGGACGGCTTGTCGTGCACCGTCAACTCGATGTCGGCGCAGGGTTGCTCCTGGTACAGGATGAGGCGCGTGGTGACGGCCGGCAGGTCGGTCGTCGCGGGAGCCGCCAGGGTGGCGGTCTGGGCCGCACGTGTCCGTTCGATGGTCAACCCCCAGTTCCGCGGCGAGCTGGCGCGGTAGGGGACCTCGGAGGCGGGCGGCAGATTCGGTTTGCCCAGTTCGTTCGCAGCCCAATCCGAGTTGATTTTCACGTACGCATTGACGTACGCCTGGACCTCGTTCGAGGAGAAACGCTCGTACAAATACTGGCCAAAACCGTGCGGCGCGGTCGCATCGACCAACTCGCGCCTGGACTGCCGGTCGACAAGCGAGCGGATCACGCCGCGTTCCGGGTCGAGCGTTGCCCGAAAGAACCGGCTAGCGAGGCGCGCCTCAGGGAGTTTCCGATCCGCAGCTTCATCAACAGTCCCCAAGGCATTCCCTGCCCTCTCTCCCGCGCCTCGCTCTGTAGAATCATTGAAACCTGACGTGAGAGGGGCGCCCGAAGCTTGGTTTGATGACCACATGTCTGGGGTTTCAAGGATTCTGGCCGGAGACTCGATCGGATTGGGCCGCGGCGGTTTGGCGGAGGGCGCGTGCGACAAGCGATACGTCCGGTAACCGGACGGAGGCACGGAGCGCGCCACGAACCGGCGCACGCCCTGGCCCCACTCGGTGAACATCTGGGCAGGCCCGTCGTCGGCGGACCGGATCGTGTTGAAACCGGCAGTCATCGCGTCGGGAAGTTCCACCACGCCGTCGCGCGGCCAGGGGAGCGGATTGAACACGACGAAGCGGAGGCCTTCGAGATCCACCGCTCGGGCCAGGGCGCGCATCTGGTCTTCGAGCGCGGGCTGCGTCAGCCGGGCCGCCTCCTCGATGTACCCCGTGTGCTCGGCCCACGAAGATTCGATGCGCGTGAACCGGCCGGCGCCGCGCTCCTGGCGCCATTTGTCTCCGTAGTGCTGGATGTACTTGCCGTAGATCCACCAGTAAGCGCCGCCCCACGTATGCTCGCCATAGAGCAGGCTCTTCTCATACGCCGCCGCGATCCCCACCCCATCTCCGATCTCCGAACTCCGATCTCCCCCAATCCAACTCCGCAAGTGCGTGTCGAGCGTCTCGCGGATCGCGATGGCCGGGCGGATGGTCCGGGCCAGCCGGGCGCCGTCCGGGTCGCACATGGGGCCGTGAATCCAGGTGTCGGGCATATCCCCCCGCACAACCGGCAACTCGGCCTTCTCCGCAAGGATCGCGTCCGAGAAATCGGAGAGCCGGCCGATGCGCACCCGCACCCCGGGGAGCTTGACCGCCGCCTCTTCGAGCAGCGTCTTCACCTCGTCCGGACGCGGCGGGCCGTGGTTGTCGCCGGTGTGGATAAGCGCGAGCCAGGTCTTGTGCGGCCAGTCCGCGGGCGGCACCAGGCCGGTGCCGTAGCTCTCGGCCGTGTACATCGTGAGCAAGCGCGACCGGTCCGGCCCCTCCCACCAGAAGAGGATCGGGACGCGCGGCGAACTGCTGGCGGCATTGCAGCCGAGGTGGAGAAAACCGACCCCCGCGTGCCGCAGCAATGTCGGCAGGATCCAGGAGTGACACGGAACATCGGTCATCTTGGCATCGCGCGGCAGTTCGAGTCCGGCATCCCGGCAGAGCCGGGATGAGTAGCCGAGGCCGCGCACCAGATCCTCCGGTTCGAGCAACTCGGTGTGCGTGGTGAAGGGCAGGGCATGGACGACGAACCGCCCCTCTCTGAACGCCGTGTTCACCCGCTGGCGCCGGGCGTCGCTCTGACCGGGCCAGTCCGCGACAATCTGCCTCAGCGGCCATCCGGGCAGGGTCCAGACGAACTGGCGGTCGGGCGGCAGGGCGCGGTTCTGGTCCACGACCTCGAGTGCCTGGTCGATCATGGTCGTGCGATAGCGCTGCACGACATTGCTCGCCATGTCGGTGTATCCGATGTCGAAGTGCGTCTTGAAAACCACCACCACGGCTTCGAGTTGCGGCGGCGCCGCCGCGCCGACGCGCGTGGGATGGGCGGTCATTGCCGCCACGACCATCAAACACACCAGGCGGCTCACCGAGAGCAGAACTTGGGGAAAGACATTCACAGCGGCTTGTCTACACCTATTCTGCGCCTTCGACGATTCTGATTTCTTCCTCCGTCAGGCCGTACAGGTCGTAAACGAGCCGATCAATCTGGGTGTCCGTGGCGGCAATCTGCCGTTCGAGCGCCGTTTTTTTCTGCGGGGTGCGGACGCTCGGCAGCCTCCGGTTCAATTCCAGCATCTGCTCGACCAACTGCACCATCCGCTCATGACGCGATTTGCCGGCGGGGTCGGAGTGGTCGACGCACGCGATCGGCAACTGCTTCAAGTAGGTGCCCTTGATCTTCGGAAATGTCCGGCGCTGATCATAGAACCGATGCAGCCACAGCGCCCGGAGCAACTTCGAATTGAGAACCCCCAACACGTACAGCGGGTCCGGCCTCGGGGCCCGGAGGTTGACCATGAACATCGTGTTCAGGCAATGCCAGCCCGCCGTGTCGATCGCGAATTCCGGGCAGCGGCCAATCTGCCGGGTCAGGAGCTTGTTCGTGGCATCGTGTTTGACGCTGTCCCAGCAGCCTCCACACCGAGCTGCTCCGTCGTTCAAGCACGCGAGCCTTCCCCACGTCAGCGAATAACGGACAATGTCGCGACCGGTGTAACAGGGCCGATGGGTCGCGGGGATCGCGCCGAGGGAGGAGACAGAAATGACATCTTGGGTGAACTTCTTGCGATCACGGAGTTGCTTGCCGAAACTGACGTCGGCGATTTGACCCAAAGTCCAACTCCGACCCGCGCTCCTCTGCCAGAGTCGCCCCAGCGCGCTACCGCTCGTACCGGTGAAAAGCACATGTTCGTCGGCCAGCGCGTTCCGGCTGGAAACCGTGATGGCGGAAGAGGGACAAAGGTTCCCGCCTTCGATTCGCGCATGCCTGACCTCAAACGCGCCCCGGGTGGGCTGGCCTGGACTCACAACAAAGATCGCATTGTCGACGCTGATGCCCTTAAAAACGCCGCCATCAATCACGACGATCTGCTCAATCGAGCAACGCTCCAGGATCAATCGGCGGAGCATGTCGAGGTGATTGTTCGTCAGGTAGTTGGCGGGCGTAATCATGGCACAACGTCCGCCTCGTGCGCCCAGCCGGACCACCTGCTCAATGAAAAGGTGGTAGGTGTCGATCTTGTAGGATGCCGCCGAGAACTTGGAGCGAAAGTACGCAAGTTGCCTATCGTCTCGGAATTCATCCTGGAGCAGGACATACGGCGGGTTCCCGATCACGACATCGAATCCGCCTTCCCAGTCCGGGGCAGTCGGCGCGGGGAGGGTGGCTTTGGCGGGCCTGCGTGCGCGTCGGTGGGCTTTGGCATAGTTCCCGTGCAACGGCACCCCGGGCAGCGTGTAATCCAACGGCGGGGCGGCGGCGGGCTCTTTGAGTTCTGGACCACTCTCCGCCCGCCGGAAGACCTTCGGAAACTCCGCCGGCCAATCGAAGACATTGATGCGATAGCGCTCCTCGTCATCGAGCAGGCCAAGCTGCTGTTGTTGGTAGAAATCCGAGCCGATGAGCGAGTTGCCGCACTTCATGTTGTTGCCGAGGTCCGGCAAGGCGCGCTCGCGGAAGAGGCGGAAGATGGTCTGGAGCGTCTGGCCGGTTTCGCCTTCGAGCACCTTGAGCAGGAGGGAGAGCTTGGTGACTTCGACCGCCTGAGCGTCGATGTCGACGCCGAAGATGTTGTTCAGGAGAATCCTCTTGCGCTCGGCGATGGTGAGCGCCCAGCCCTTGCTCGTCTGCACGACCGCGGGCCGGCTGCCCCGGGCCCACTTGGCGGGATCGTGGACGGTGTACCAGTCCCGATGCCAGTCCAGGAGGAATTGATAGGCGCCGATGAGGAAGGAGCCTGAGCCGCAGGCCGGATCGAGAATGCGTAGCGCGGACACCTGTTTGGGCGTCTTGTCTTGGACGAGCTTTCCCACGGTCTGCCGGACGATGTAGTCGACCACGTAGGTGGGCGTGTAGTAGACGCCGCCGGCCTTACGGACTTCGGGCTTCTCCTCGACCGTCGCGCGGTGGCCGTCGGTCAGGCGGATGACCTTGCCCAGAAACTGCTCATAGACCTGGCCGAGGATGTCGGCGGAAACGACCTCGAAAGCGTAGGGGCTGTCAGGGTAGTAGAGCCCGCGCAGCAAATCGCGCAGGAGCTTGTCGTCGATCTCGACACCCAGCGTGAGTTCGTCCGGCGGCTCGAGGCGGCCCGGCTCCGGCTGGAAATGAAAGAGTCCGGAGTTGTAGCGCACATCGGCGGCCTGGAACAGTTCTGCCAGGCGCGGGTAGATGCGGTCCCCGTTCACGAGCGCCTGCAACCGCCCATGATCTTCGATGCCCCGCGCCTCGCAGATGCGCAGGAAGATGATCCGGTCGATGATGCGCTGGACGGCGAAGTTCAGTTCGCGCTGCGTCAGTCTGGGATTGCGCAGCGCGAGGTTGCGGGCCAGGTCCAGTCGCCACCCTTCGATGGTGGCGAGAAAGTCCGCGTCGAATTCCGCGGTGCCGCGCTTGGCTTTGGTGGATTCGGCAAACTTGTCGAACGCGCCCTTCAGCACGGCGTCGCGGCTGAAGATCGAGGCGAGCCAATCCCATTTCCCCGCGTAGTCGCGGAAGGTGCAGTAGAAGATGCGGGCGGTCGCCGCGGGGTCATCCTTGTGGGGCTTGCAGCGTCCGTCATAGACCGCAAACTCCTCGAAATCGGACAGAATGTTCAGGGGGAGTTTGGCGGTATAGGCATAGCGACGCAGTTGAAAGGCGGGCGCCGGCTCGTTCTTCACCGCGACGGACGGCTTCTTGGCTTCGAGGAAAAACTTCCGCGTGCCCCCGACGCGGAAGCAGTAGTCCGGGGCCTTGGTCGCCTCGCCGACACGGAGTTGGTCTTCGTGAACGACGTCCTTGTAGGCCTCGGCCAAGCCCTGCTTGTTGTCGATGTCCCAGCCGAGTGCCTTGAAAAAGGGGTCGAGGAATTCACGGCGCAGTTGCGTCTCGTTGTAATGGCCGGAACGGTAGGCTTCACGATTGCGCTCGAAGCGCGCGACGAGTTCGACAACGGCGGCTGGGGGGCTCATGGCAACATCGCCAGCATTTGGAGGCAGATATTCAGCGCAGCAATTCAAGCACGCCACTCTGGGGTTCGTCCAGCGTTTGCAGGCCGATCCAGCGCACGCGTGCCTGGTGGCGAAACCACGTCATCTGGCGCCGGGCGAACTGCCATGTCTTCAGCTTGACCAAGGCGATTGTTTCGGCCAGATCCCGCTCGCCGCGCAGATGCTCGATGACCTGCCGGTACCCGAGCGCCTGCATCGCCGTCCGATTCTCTCCCAGCCCCGCGCTCAGTAACCGCCGCGTCTCTTCGATCAAACCGGTGGCGAACATCGCGTCCACGCGGGTGTTGATGCGCGCGCGCAGGTCGTCCGGGGCGCGCCTGAACACCACGATTCGGGCGGCGCCTGCCGGATCCTCGGGCGCGCCCGTGCGCCGTTCCGTCCGTTGGGCCGAGAGCGGCTTGCCGGTCAACCGGATCACTTCCAGGGCGCGCACGACACGGCGCGGATTCCGCCGGTCGATCGTCTCGAACGTGGTGCGGTCGCGCGCCGCCAGTTCATCGAGCAGGACCGGCAATGGCGCCGCTTCGAGTTCGGCGCGCAATTGCGGGTCGCCGGGCGGGATCTCGTGGAGGCCCTCGCACCAGGCCTTGAAGTAGAGGCCCGTGCCGCCGCAAAAGATCGGCGAGCGTCCCCGGGCCTGGATGTCCGACACCGCCGCCGCCGCCAGGCGGACGAATTGGCTGGCGTCGAAGCCGCCGGTCAAATCGATCACGTCGATCAGGTGGTGCCGCACACGCGCCCGGTCGGCAGCGGTGGGTTTCGCCGTCCCGATGTCCAGGCCGCGATAGACCTGCATCGAGTCGACCGAGACGATCTCGCCGCCGATCTGTTCGGCCAGGGCGAGGGCAATCGCTGATTTCCCAACGGCGGTCGGCCCCGCGAGGTACAAGACGGGCAAAGACCCGGGCTTCACGGGGTCGGGACGGGGCGGCCCGGGGCGCCCGCCTCGTTCTCGGCCCGCCACGACATGAGGAAGAGGAGGCCGACCCCGATGCAGATGGCGCTGTCGGCGATGTTGAACGCGGGGGAGCCGACCTCGCAGCCGCCGCGTTGCAGGAGGTAAAAGCGGATGAAATCCACCACGTGGCCGATGCGGATCCGATCGGTCAGATTGCCCAGGATGCCGCCGAAGATGAGCCCGAAGGCAAGCTGCCCCATCGCCACCGTGGTGTCGAACCGATGCCGGGTGAGGAACAGGACCAGCAGCGCGCCCAGCGAGACCAGGGCCAGCAATCCGTTGTTGCCGTAGAACAGGCTCCAAGCCGCGCCCGTATTGCCCCAGTGGACGAATTTGAAGAACCCGTCGATCACGACATGGTAGTCGGCAAGATCCAACAGCCGCAAGACGGCCAGTTTGGTCGCCTGGTCGATCACGTACACCGCGGCGGCAACCAGCGCAATGATATGGGTGGGCGTCAGGCGCACAACAACTCGATTACAGCCGCTTCCCGCTGCCGGTGGCAAGCCTCCGATTTCAAGAAAGCCAATGGGGCCGCATCTAAATAGTTGACAAATGGATGTCTCTGGCAAACAGTCTCCATGCTTCCCCACCCTCTCTCCCGCGCTTCGCTACAGCAGCGTCCCCCATTGCCGGTGCCAGGGCTCCGGAGCCGCGCCCTGTCCGCGCAGGGTCCTGAGACTGAGCGCGTCGTGACGCTTGGCGAGCCGGATGCCTTGCGCATCGGTGAGGAGGGGGCAGTGGAAGAACGCCGGCGGCGCCATGCCCAGGGCGCGGTAGAGCAGCAGTTGCCGGGCGGTGGACCGTAGGAGATCGGCGCCGCGCACAACCTCGGTGATCTTCATTGCGGCGTCATCGACCACACAGGCCAACTGATAGGCCGGAACGTCATCCTGCCGCCAGACCACGAAGTCGCCAAAATCAACGCCCGCCGTGAACCGCCGCGGACCGCAACAACCGTCCACAAACTCGATCGCCTCGCCCTCGGGCACTAGGAATCGCCAGTTCACTCCCGGCGCCTTGCGCCCGGGACCCTCGCCGGGCGGTTCCGGCTCAGCCACCACCGGCATTCCCATCCGCACCCGGCTGTGCGGAGGGCGGCAGGTTCCGGGATAGATCGGTTCGTCGTCCCCGGCATGGGGCGCTGCGAGTGCGGACAGGACATCGCGTCTTGAACAGCGGCAGGGATACACGTGGCCGAGGCGCTGCAACTGGTCCAAGGCGTGGCGGTACAGGGCCAGCCTCTGGCTCTGCGCATACGGTCCATGCGGCCCGCCGCAGTCCGGCCCCTCGTTCCATCTCAAGCCGAACCAGCGCAGATCCTCGATCATCGCCGAGGCATAGACCGCGCGGCACCGGCTCCGGTCCAGATCTTCATTGCGCAACACCAACTCGCCCTCGCAAGCCTGGGCCCGCCGCTGCGCGATCCAGAAGGTCCGGGCGTGTCCCAAGTGGAGGTAGCCGGTCGGCGACGGCGCCAGGCGGCCCCGGTAGCTGCCTCGATCTCGAGGTGTTGTCATTGCCAAATCGAGTCCCAACAAGCATGCCCACAGCCGCCCGGCGCCGATGCTCATCGAGGAACGTCGGGCTCGGATCCGGCCCGCGGATGACCTGCCGCTGCGAGTCTGCGCGCGGCGCATCCGCGATGTCCAATCCGAAGACTCGCATGCATTCGGCTGGTTGAGCGTTGAGCGTTGAGCGTTTCTGGTTCCTGGTCCCCGTGCGCATTCAATCCGTGAATGTCAACGCTTTCAGAGAACAGGCAAAAGAGAGCGGGGTTATCATGCCCGCGTGTGGGATGGCTCGATCTGCGTCGCGGTGCTGCTGTTCGCGGCATCCGTCGCTCCACCGCTTCAGGCAGCCCAACGTCCGATCGAGGACTTTCTGGTCACACAGGGCACGTGGTATGTGCCTTATAGTGTGATGTGGACAGACCTCATGCCCAAGGACGGCGCCGATTTGGCCGAGATCGACTATGCGGGTCTAAGAGGTGCGATGATGGAGCCCTACGGCTATTCGCTGGGAACCACGTATTCTGGAAAGGTGACCGAACGGCCCTTGCCGGACGGGCGTGCGGAGGTTCAGGTGCTTCTCCATACCCGCAACGCACTGGCCTGGGCGGCCGACATGCCGGACGACGGGAGTTGGCCTTCCGAGTTTCTGTTTGGCCGCGACTGGTGGGAGGTCGTGTTCTTGGGATTCTCGCCGGCCGTTGGGGACTGCACGCTGCAGCTCAAGTTCATCAATACGGCGCCCAATGCGCCGTTGCCAGACTTCTGTCAAATCCTCTTCGCTCCGGAGGAGGGGCAGGAGTTGCTCTCCGTGTACTTCGTCGGGCAGGCAGAGGGCCTGATGGCGGATGGCAGCCCGGCACGCATGAAGATTACACAGGTGGGATTGCTCTCTGTGGCACCGCCGAAACCTCCATTCTTCGACTCGTATCCAGCCGGGGACATCCTGCTGAAACGCGTCGGGCAATAGGCGAGGCCAAGCCTGCGCGTGGCGTATCGCCTGGACCAACGCCCCGGATTCAAACCGCCGTCACCTGCAAGTCTGGAGCCCGCCATTGAAGCGCAGGTGACGGCAGTCTGGGCGGCCAACGGGGCATCTCTGGGAGCATCCGACGCCTCTCGCCGTCTAATCGGGTGGTTGCCGTCCGGGCTTGCCGGGTGCACTGTCTCGAGGAACCTGAGTCATGAAATGCCATGCCGTTGTCCTGCTCGTCGTGTTGCTTATGAACCCCAGCCTCCATGCGGCGTCGCGAGACGCCCAGTGGAAACGCGTGGACGAAGCGGTCGAAAAGGGCCTGCCGCAGACCGCGGTCAAGGAGTTGACCCCCATCATCCAGGCTGCTCTCGCCGAGCGTGCCTGGGCGGAGGCGGTCAAAGCCATCGCCCGAAAGACCGCCCTCGAAGCCTCGGTCGAGGGCAACGGGGCTGCGGAGGGAATCCGGCGGTTGGAAGCTCAAATCGAGTCCGCACCGCCAGAGATCAAGCCAATCCTGCAGACGATCCTGGCGCATTGGTACTGGCAGTACTTTCGCGAGAACCGGTGGCGTTTCATGCAGCGCACCGCCACGTCCGAGGCCCCGGGCGCGGATTTCGAGACGTGGGATCTGCCAGGACTGTTTGCCGAGATCGACCGCCGGTTCACGATCGCCCTGAGCGCCGAGACGCAGCTTCGCACAATCCCGATCAGCGCCTACGACGAGTTGCTGCCGCGTGGAGCGCTGCCGGACGTCTACCGCCCGACCTTGCATGATTTCATCGCGCACGAAGCGCTCTCCTTCTACACGTCGGGTGAACAGGCGGGCGCGCTCCCCCAGGACGCCTTCCAGGTTGCCGCCGACAGCCCGGCCCTCGGGCCGCTGAATGCGTTCTTGAATTGGGATCCGACTGCCGGGAGCAGTGCGGCAGAAGAGCCGGTCTCGCCCCTGGTGAAGGCGATCCGGCTCTACCAGACCCTCCTGCGGCTCCACGCCGGCGACGCGGATCAGACCGCCTTTCTCGATCTGGACCTGGCGCGCTTGGTCTGGGCCAAGAACGTCGCTGTGGGCGAGGGGAAGGCGGCGCGGTTTCAAGCCGCGATGAAACAATTCGCCGAGACCCACGGGGACCATACGCTGGCCTCGATGGCCCTGTGGCACTGGGCCCAGGCCCTGCGCGATCAGAACGACCTCGTCCAGGCGCGTCAGCTCGCCCTGCGGGCCCGGCAGATTCACCCGCAGAGCGCGGGGGGAAAGCTCGCCGCGAACCTCGTCGCCGAAATCGAGTCGAAGTCGGCCTCGATCCGAACCGAGCGGATCTGGAACCGGCCCTGGCCTGGGATCGAGGTGCGCTATCGGAATGTGGACCAGGCGCATTTCCGCCTCGTGTCCTCGAACTGGGACGACCACCTCGACCGGCAGCGGAGCCGGCCCGAGAGCCTGCGCGATGATGAGCGCGCCGCAATCCTGGGGCGCCCGGCGGCCTACACCTGGTCCCGTCCTCTGCCGCCGACAACCGACTTCCTCGAGCACCGGGTCGAGGTGACGGTGCCGGACGATCTGAAACCGGGTTTCTACTTTCTCCTCGCCAGCCACAGACCCGATTTCGCTGAAAAGGACAACCAGCTTGCAATGACGGACATTTGGGTCAGCGACCTCGCGCTCGTCCTGCGCCAGGACGCCGGCCAACTCGATGGATTCGTGCTCGAAGCCGGATCCGGCGAGCCGATCCGCGGCGCCCAGGTCCAGGCCTGGCATCTCGATCGCCAGGGCCAACGCGTCCCGGTCCCGGCTCTGACCACGGATCAGGATGGCCGGTTCGCCCTGGCTTTGGGCGAGCAGCGGCAGAATTACGTGCTGAAGGCGACCGCGAACGGACAATCGATCGCCACCGCCGACCAATTCACGAGCTGGGGCCGCACCCCGGAGAGGCGACCGTTCGAGCAAACGCTCCTCTTCACCGATCGCGCTCTCTACCGTCCGGGCCAGACGGTCCAGTACAAAGGCATTTGTCTGCGGGCCGATCAGGATAAGGACACCTATGAGACTTTGGCCGGCCGGACGCTGACCGTCGTGTTCCGCGACGCCAATCGCAAGGAGATCGCCCGTCAGCAGCATCGCGCCAACGACTACGGATCGTTCAGCGGCAGTTTCACCGCGCCGCGCGATCGGTTGATGGGCCGGATGGAATTGCGCGCGGTCGACGGGCCGCCAGGGGCTGGCTGGGTCAATGTCGAGGAGTACAAGCGTCCGAAGTTCCAGGTGACACTCGATGCGCCCAAGACAGGCGCCAAACTGGGCGACACACTCGGGGTCGCCGGCCACGCCATGAGCTACACCGGGGCGGCGGTGGACAATGCCGAAGTCAAGTACCGCGTCGTGCGCGAGGTGCGCATGCCCTGGTGGTGGGGCTGGTACGGATGGCGGCGAGGGGCCTTCCAGCCCGGTGTCAGCCAGGAGATCGCCCACGGCACCCTGCGCACGGGGGCCGACGGGGCATTCACAGTCGAGTTCGTGGCGCGGCCGGATCCCGCCGTGCCGGTCGAGGACGATCCGACCTTCATCTTCAGCGTGCATGCCGACGTGACGGATTCGGCGGGCGAGACCCGCTCGGACGACCGCGCCGTCCGCCTCGGCTACACCGCGCTCGAAGCGCGCCTGATGGCCGACAATTGGCTCACCGACGAGCGACCGGTCGAGTTGCGAGTGCGCGCCACCACGCTCGATGGCGAACCGCAGCAGGCCGAGGGAATCCTCAGAGTCCATGCCCTCAAGGCCCCGGACCGCGTCAGCCGACCCTCCTTGTTCAAACAGTGGGGCGGTGACGAAGACTGGGACGATGGCGCCGCTGCGGGCGGTCCGGGCGCCGACGCGTCCGATCCCAACCGCTGGGACATGGGCGCCGTGGTGTGGGAGGAAGGTTTCACCACCGACGCCAAGGGCGAAGCGTCGGCGAAGGTCAAACTGCCCGCCGGGGCGTACCGCGCCGTGCTCGAGACGCAGGATCGTTACGGCAAGAAGGTCGTCGGGCGCCTGCCCTTGACCGTCGTCCGTCCCTCGGACAAGGCGTTCCCGATCAAGGTGCCCAGCTTCTTGCAGGCGGCGGATTGGACCGTCGAGCCCGGATCCGAGTTCACGGCGCTTTGGGGCACGGGGTACGGCGAGGGACGCGCGTATGTCGAAATCGAGTCCCGGGGCCGGACGCTGCGCAAGTACTGGACCGCGCCGGGCGAGACACAGGCCCTGATCCGCCAGCCGATCGACGAGGCCATGCGCGGCGGCGTCACGCTGCGCGTCACCCAGGTCCGCGAAAACCGGGCGTATCTCGAAACCCGGCAGATCGAGGTGCCGTGGAGCAACAAGAACCTGGCGCTCGAATGGGAGCATTTCACATCGAAACTCGAGCCGGGCAAGAAGGAGACGTGGAGCCTCGTCATCAAGCCCGCAGCGCCGTCGGCGGAGGCTGCGGGTGTGAGCAATGCGTCGAATTCAGAGCGGCTGCCGGAACTGGTGGCGACGCTTTACGACCGTTCGCTCGACGCATTCCTTCCACTGCACTGGCCGAACCGTTTTTCGGTGTTTCGCCAGGAGTGGACGGGGCGTCAGGCGGCGTTTGGCAATCAGGCGCGCGGCCTGGGCGTGTTTCGC
This sequence comes from uncultured Verrucomicrobiota bacterium, assembly GCA_964413865.1. Lineage (GTDB taxonomy): Bacteria > Verrucomicrobiota > Verrucomicrobiia > Limisphaerales > J093 > MWFF01. Next base: position 4,709 of record CAYPUR010000073.1, on the reverse strand, counting down.
CAGGATTGGCCGGTGTCACTCGAGACGGTGCTCGAGGGCTACCGCGCGTTTCCGCCGGACCTGATCCAGACCGGCCGGGGATTCCCCGGGACGGCGATGCTCATGAGGGCAGGCGGTCGCCCCGCGCGTCGGGGTATGGTGGCTGATAGCGCGGTTGAATCGCTGGGCCTGACCTCCGCGGTCCGGTCCGCGCCCTTGCAGGCGCCAGCCGCCGCGGCTCCCGAGATGACGATGCTGATGAGGTTCGGTCTCAAGGCGGCCCCGGAGGACGAGGCCGGGGCGGTGGGTGGCGCAGCCGTCGGGGGGCCGGGCCCAGCCGCGCCGGATCTGAACCTCGTGTCGGCGCGGCGGAACCTCAACGAAACTGCGTTCTTTTGTCCGCACCTTGTGGCCGACGCGCAGGGTGTGGTGCGCCTGAGCTTCACGATGCCGGAGGCGCTGACCGAGTGGCGTGTCCTGGCGTTTGCCCACGATCGCGCGCTGCGCTCCGGCTTCATCGAGGCCAAGGCGGTGACGGCCAAGGACCTGATGGTGCAGCCGAATCCGCCGCGATTCCTGCGCGAAGGCGATGTGGTCGAGTTCACGGTCAAGGTCACGAACTCGGGCGACAAGCCGCAGCGCGGCAAGGTGCGGCTTACTTTCAACAACGGCTTCGACAATCGATCGGTCGACACGTTGCTCGGCAACAGAAATCCCGAGCGGTCGTTCGACCTGGCGGGCGGCGCGTCGACCTCTGTGGCGTGGCGCCTGACGGTGCCCGAGGGGCTATCGGTGCTCACGTACAAGGCCGTTGCGTCGAGCGCCACAGTCTCGGACGGCGAGGAAGGCCTGGTCCCGGTGTTGGCGCGGCGGATTCCGGTGACCGAGTCGCTCCCGCTGCCGATCGTCGGGCCGGGCACGAACCGCTTCGAGTTCACCGCGCTCATGGACGCGGGCAAGTCGAGGACTCTCCGCCATCAAGGGCTGACCGTGCAGATGGTGTCGAACCCGGCCTGGTACTCGGTGCTGGCATTGCCGTACCTGATGGAGTTTCCCTACGAGTGCAACGAGCAGGTATTCAATCGGTACTATGCCAACGCGCTCGCTCGCTTCATCGCAAACTCGGATCCGAAGATCCGCCGGGTGTTCGATCTCTGGAAAGCCACGCCGGCGCTCGACAGCCCGCTCGAAAAGAACCAGGACCTCAAAGGCGTCATGCTCGAGGAATCGCCCTGGGTCTGCGAGGCCCAAGAGGAGAGCGAGGCGCGCCGTAATGTCGGCGTGCTGTTCGACGACAACCGGCTCGACAGCGAACAGGCCCGCGCCCTCGACAAGATCCGGCAGGCGCAGTTGGACGATGGGACCTGGCCGTGGTTCCCCGGCGGCAGCCGCAGCGACTACATCACGCTCTACATCGTCGCCGGGTTCGGACGCCTCCGTCATCTCGGCGTGGACATCGATCTGGCCCCCGCAGTCCGGGCGCTGGACAGGCTCGATGCGTGGCTCGACGAGACGTACCGCGACATTCTGAATCGGCAGGTGACCACGGGGGCGAACCAGATCACCCCACAGATCGCCCTCTATTTGTACGCCCGCAGCTTCTACCTCAAAGACAAGCCCGTGGCGGAGCAGCACCGGAGGGCGTTGGACTACTTCCTCGACCAGGCCAAGCGCTACGCGCTGTCGATGCGCGCGCGGCAATCGCAGGGACACCTTGCGCTCGCGCTGAGCCGGTTCGGTGACACGGCGACGGCCGAAGCGATCCTGAAATCGTTGAAAGAGAGGTCGGTTACGGATCCCGAGTTGGGCCGCTATTGGCGCGACACGGAATCGAGCTGGTGGTGGTACGACGCGCCCGTCGAAACACAGGCGCTAATGATCGAGGCCTTCGACGAGGTGGCCAGAGACGCCGCCGTCGTGGACGGTTGCCAGGTTTGGCTCATCAAACAGAAACAGACCCAGGACTGGCGCACCACCAAGGCGACGGCGGACGCCGTCTACGCGCTGTTGCGGCGCGGACGCGACCTGCTGGCGAGCGATCGGTTGGTCGAGGTGAATCTGGGCGGCCTGTCGATCACGCCGCTTGTTCCGGGCAGCTCCTCGACTTCCCGCGCGCAAGACAGGCCGGCGACAGACACCGCCCCGCTCGAAGCGGGGACCGGTTTCTACGAACGCCGGTTTGCGGGGGCCGAGATCAAGCCCTCGTTCGGCAAGATCACCGTGCGGAAGCAGGATGCGGGCGTGGCCTGGGGCAGCGTCCATTGGCAATACCTCGAAGACATCGCCAAGGTCCAGCCGCACGAGCGGACGCCGTTGAAGCTCGTCAAGACGCTTTATGCCAAGCGCAATACGATCAACGGCCCGGTGCTCGAAGCGGTCCGCGGCCCGCTGGCCGTTGGCGACGAACTCGTGGTCCGCATCGAGCTGCGGACGGATCGGGACATCGAGTTCGTGCATCTGAAAGATCAGCGCGGCAGCGGCACCGAGCCGGTCAATGTCCTCTCCGGCTACCGGTACCAGGACGGCCTGGGCTACTACGAATCGACACGCGATACTGCCAGCCACTTCTTCATCGACCGCCTGCGCACCGGGACCTACGTGTTCGAGTACTCGACTCGGATTCAA
>CAYPUR010000073.1:0-2095 GCA_964413865.1 uncultured Verrucomicrobiota bacterium | reverse complement strand
GGCGAGCACCAGAGCGGCCTTGCGACGGGGCAATGCAGGTACGCGCCCGAGTTCAACAGCCACTCGGAGAGCGTGAAACTGGTGGTCAAGTGACCCCGTTTTACAAACCCCTTCCGTGCACAGGACGATTAGAATTCCCAGGATGACTGCTATGCGGGTTAGAACTGGGGACCGCCTGTTGTGAACCGGTCCGGAGCGCCGATTTCCAAACCGGCTTGGTCGGTTTCCCCACGCCGAAAGACGGCTGGGAAGCCGGCGCTCCATCGCGGTTCATGAACACCGGGCATGGCCGCGAGGACAAGGGGGCTTTCCACGGGCCTTCTGGTTGAGCGTTGAGCGTTGGGCGTTGGGCGTTTCCGGTTGATGGTCCCCGTGCGCATTCAACCGTTCAATGTCAACGCTCTCCATGAACCGTGCCTCTTCATCCCCGCCTGCGCCGCGGCTTCCGCGGGCAGCCGCTGCGATGCCTGTTCAAGGATAGAAGAGCGGCGGCAGTTCGTGGAAAGCAGGAATGGCCCAATCCTGGGTTTGTCCGAGCGCTTCGGTGACGACGAGTGCGGCGCCGACAACCTCGGGCGCCTGCGGGTCACGCGGCGGCGATTCGTCGATGCCAAGAACCTGGCCGGGATTGTTCGGATCGAGCCGTGGCACGGCCCGGAACGCCGTGCGCAGGGTGGCGAGCCGTCCGCCGCCCGACGGCAGAGCCGACCACTCGACGTCTGGCGTGAAGGCGCGGCCGTCGACCCACAAGGTCCTGACTCGGACCGCGTCGCCCCAACCGGGTGGGAAGCGGAGGGTGATCTGATAATCGATGCCGCTGCCCGCGGCGAAGACACCCCCGTACCAGCGCTGTGAGGTGGCGCTGAGCACGTCGCGCCAGGCAACGAAGGCCCCCTGATCCCAGGCGTAGTCCAAAACCGCCCATGCTTTCGGAGGACTTGGGTGGCTGGCCCCAGGATCTTGCACCGCCAAGGCCAGACGCGCCGTCCCGGTGCCGGGTATCGGATTGTCCGTGGCCCACCAGGCGCGGAGCGGGCTCAGGCCGAACGTCAGCCGCTTGTGAAGGTACGCTTCACAGGTGTCGCCGCGCGCATCATGCGTCAGGTAAAGTGAAACCTTGCGCGGCGTCTCAGGCACCGCTGGGGCGGGGACGGCGATCAATTCCCATCCGTGAGGATCGACACAACGGCCAGAATAGGCGACCTCGACCTGCAGCCAGTCGCCCTCGCGGCGCACGGTTTCGATGACATAAGGATCTCCCGGCCAGGAATTGGCGGGCTCGGCGAGAAGCATGGCTGCGGGCGGGTCCGAGAAACACACTTCAAACCCCATCTCTTCGTCCGCCATCGCCTCGTGGTAATCGACGAAACCGGAGCGCGGATAACCCAAGCCGGCGTCGTAAGTGACTTCGATGCGTGCAGCGCTCCGTTCGAAGGCCTCGGCGAGCCAGGCGAATGCACCGTCCAGAGTGTGGTATTGGCGCCAAAGATCCGCGGGGAGTTCGCGACCGTCGGCCACCCGCCGCACCGAGACCAGTGTGCCGTCGACGACGGCGATCCGGACCCACTGGGTGAACTCGGGCACACAGAAACAGCTCCAGCGGAACTCGAACTCGTAGGTGCGCAGGCCGGCGGCCTTCCAGCGGCTCCACTGCTCTGCGAGAAGGCTCTCCCGAGCCGCGCCGTCGGCCGGCACGGCCCGAAAGAAGGACCGCGGCCCTGCTTCGAGGAATGGCAGGTCCAGGAGCGGATTGCGCCGCCGCATGACTGCCAGCGGGTCGCCCATGGCTTCCCAACGTGCCAGGTCAGAAGAGTGTTGGACGATCCAACCCAGCTCGGGACTCTCAGGCAGACGCCATCGCAGGACACCGTTTGTCAAGCTCACGACCGGTGGGGCCGAGGGCGGAGGTGAGGCGAGGCTTGCAGGTGGTAACAAACCGAGCGCAACCAACACGGTGCCCAGCACCCACCCGCTAGCCCGCATAGCAGTCCTCGTGCGAAGTCTTCCCGCCCTGTGCCCCGTCGGGGTGTGAAGGATGCAGGCTAGCCCGGATTTCTCACCACTGGGAAGATGACAACGAAATCCGGGCTGGGGC
>CAYPUR010000072.1:17309-21373 GCA_964413865.1 uncultured Verrucomicrobiota bacterium | reverse complement strand
GCCGGGTGCCCTCACCCGGCGTCAAGCCCCTGCACGCAAAATGAGAACTGCTGGAGTGATCGCCGCCCCGTGCACTGACGGGGTGTGGAGCATGCGGGGTCTCCATGCGTTGCAGGCCCGATGCCCTCATCGGGCGGCAGAACACCGAGAACAACCAGATGCACCGGCGCGCCGGCATGCCTGAACAGAATCCTTGCAATCAGTGAGGCAAAGAGGCGAGAACTTGCCCAGGGACTGCCATGATCGGGAATTCAAGGATTCAAGCTGAAGCGGACGCAGACGTCCGGGTTTCCAAAGCGACTCGAGCCGGCGCTGGCCGGCGCGCCGGGAGGGCGTGCGCCCTGAGCCGGACGAGGTCCCGGGCATCTCGGAGTGTTTGTTGGCCGGGCTGGTCTGCAACGACAGCGCGCTCGTCCAGAAGGACGGTCGTTGGGATGCCCAGGGCGACCCCACCGAAGTCGCCCTGATCGTCGCAGCCCGCAAGGCCGCCCTCGATGACGCGGCGGTCAAGTCGCGCCTGCCGCGGCTTGACGCCATCCCTTTCGAGTCGCAACACCAGTTCATGGCCACTCTGCATGACGACCCGGGCACGGGCCGCAAGCGGATCTACCTGAAAGGCGCGGTTGAGGTCGTGCTCGAACGGTGCCATGCGGCCATCGATGCCGCCGGACAACCGGCCAGCCTCGACCGCAGTCGCGTTCAGGCCCAGGTCAGCCGAATGACTTCCGGAGGGCTGCGCCTGCTGGCCTTCGCCCACGCCGAGGTTGGCCACGAGACCCGGCACCTCGACATTCACAACCTGCCGGGCAATTTCACCCTCATCGGCCTCCAGGGAATGATCGATCCGCCACGGACGGAGGCCATCGATGCCGTGGCGGCCTGTCACCGCGCGGGCATCCAGGTCAAAATGATCACAGGCGATCTTGCCGGGACGGCCGCGGCGATCGGCCGGCAGTTGGGCCTGATCGGAAAGAGCACGGCAGCCGACGGCCCCCCGGCATTGACAGGCAAGGATCTTGCCGGGCTCTCGGAGGAAGCGCTGGTCGACGTGGCGGAGAACATCTCCGTCTTCGCCCGAGTCACCCCGGAACAGAAGCTGCGACTGGTCGAGGCACTGCAGGCACGCGGCCACATCGTCGCCATGACCGGCGATGGGGTGAATGACGGCCCGGCCCTCAAGCAAGCCAACATCGGCGTTGCCATCGTCCAGGCGCTCTATCTGGTCAACTGCCGCTCCCTGCGCCACGGCATCTGGTCCATCGGTTTGTTCCGCAACGGCTGGCTGTGGCTGGGCATCGCAGGTGTGCTGCTGGCACAGGTCGGGCTCACGTACTTGCCCTTCCTGAACTCGATCTTCCAGACCGCGCCGATTGGCTGGGACGAGTGGCTGCGCATCCTCGGCGCGGGCCTGGCCGGCATGGTGCTGGTCGAGTTCCAGAAGTGGCTGATCCACCGGCGGCAACCTCAGCCCTAACCTGCATATTTCGCGGCGCGGCAAAGCCGCAACGAAGGCAGCGGATGCTCTTGCACCGGTCGCCACGCGTAACGAACTCGCCTGCCTGCCCTTGAGAAGCGCCATTCTGACCCACGGATTCCGCTATACAGCCGCACAGGGCGGTCAGACTTCGCAAGAGGACTGCCATGCGGGTTAGAAAAGCAAAACCGAGTCGGCGGACGATCCGGAGTCCCTGTGCGCGCTGTCCCTGTCCGCGCTTGCACCCGCGGGCCACTTGCGGCATCAATGCACGCATGTCACCTGCCTGCGCCATCCCAATCGCGGGCCCATCTGGGCAATGACGATGCCATGACCACTTCCCCCGATCCCGCACCACCGCCCCGCCCCGAAGAATCGGCCGAGCGCTTAAGGACCAACCATCTCAGCGTCGAGATCGAGCGTGATCCCGAAGGCACACCGAGGGCATTCACCCTCACGCTCGCCGAGCAGACCGTGGTGCTGCGTTCGGGCACAAGCTGGCTCAAGACCGACGAGTACAAGTGGGTCACGCGCGGCTTGATCGAAGCTCCTCAGTCGTTCCAGGTCGAGCCGAACGGCACGGTCGACATCAATGGCGAGAAGATCGCTTTGGACGACCCGGAAGGCGCCGCCAAGCTCGAACACGAACTCAACAAACACCACGCTGTCGCGCCCAAGAAGAGGGCCGCGCCCAAGACCTCCGCGGCGCAGACCGTCTCCGGACCGCGGGCGCCGCATTTCGACGTCAAGCTTGATCAGTTCGGCCACCTGGTGGTGGTTTGCACGCGCGGCGCCGAGCGCGTGGAAACCGGGTTGCGCGGGCTGCCGTCGCTCGTCCAAAACCGGCTGATGCTCGCTCCGCAGCAATGCCACGTCGATCCGCTGCATCGCGGCATCGAACTGGACGGGACATTCTACGAGGCGACTCAGGACGGCGCGCGCCAACTGGCGGAGATCCTCAACACGCGTTACGCCCCGAGCCCGGAGGACGACCAGGACACCGCGATTGAAATCAAGGAAAACCCGGCGGCGGCGACCGGTTTCGACATTCATTTCGTGACCGTGGTCTCAGGAGCCCGGTTCGAGGTCAAAGGCCACCTCTCCCAAGAGAAACTCGATTTGCTCCAGGACTCCGCGAAGTGCGATCTGCTCCAGCCCGGCATCATCCTGCGCCTGACTCCCCCTCACATGCTGTTCCGCCGGCGCCGCCCCGACGGCGGCGAAGAGCATATCCCGGAACTGCCCGACATCCAGTACCGGCGCATCACCGCCCCCGAACTGCAGCGGCTGTTCAACCACCCGATCATCCGGCGCGGCGGCGAGTCGTCCGCGGCCGCAGCTCTGCATTCCCACGAAGAGGACGACGACCCCGTCGAGTTGCGGGTTACCCGCAACCCGCAGAACAAGAAAGTCCTCTGGCTCGAAACCTCGACCGCCGCCGGCGGCGCGCCCGCGGGCCGCGCATTCACACATCACAACATCGCCGATCTCCAGGAGGCCGGCGTCTTCCTCCCCCACCTCGATGTCTCGCTCTCGCTCGACCACCGCGTCTTGAGCATCCTCAACAAAGAGACCAGACTCGATGACAAACTGACCCTCGATACCCAGAGCCCGGACAGCACCCTCGACGAAGCAGGCCGCATGCTGACCGCCGCCCTCAAACCGCCGCGGCCCCGCGCGCCCACGCGCCCGCCCGCAACTCCTCCTGCAACCCCCGCACCCGGGCCTCCATCGCCGCCCCCCTGCCCGGTCGCCTCAGCGCCCGCGCCGGCCCCGCCTCCAGCACGCCCAGCCCCCTCGACAGCGCCCGCGCCGGTTACGCCTGAGATCGCAGCACCGCCGCAATCGGCTGTTCCACCAAAGCTGGCCGAGCCTCCCGCCCCACCACCGGTCGCCAAAGCGACGGCGCCGCCCCAACCGCCGGCGCCGCCTCCGCCTGCTGAGCCTCCTGCCGAGCCTGAACCGGACGTTGATCCGTCGTTTCTCGCGCTCTTCGAGGGGACCAGCCCCATGGCGGTCAATCTCGCCGTGTTCAACCGGCTTACGGCCCTCCTGATGATGCCGGTGCAGGACATCCTCCTGACGCTCCCGCGCGCCTTTGCGGACAGGCGGTTCCAGGTCCTGAGCTTCAGCCATCCGGAGATCGATACCATCCTCGATCTCCGCTCCGAGAGCTTTTACGGCTTCTACCTGACGCACGTGAGCGAGCAGAAGGTCCTGCTGGTCTATGCCTGCAAAGGACGGCACATCGAGTGGGGCCCGGACCGCTGCCTGCTGCAGCCGGGCGTCTCCGCCGAACCCAGCGAGTACAAGCACAGCGCCCTTCTTGGCCTGGCCCAGGACGCCGACAGCCAGTTCGCATTCATCGTCACGCCCGCGTACCGCGATTGGGCCCAGGCCTTCGCCCCGACCTACCGGGACGTCTGCGCCCGCTTCGTCACCCCGCGCGACATCGCGCTCGAACCCGATCGGTTCACACTGATCTGGCCCGAGCAATTGCAATGGGGTCGCATCTAAAGAGTTGACATTTCATGCCGGGGCAACCTCGGCGCGCGCCTCCGCGAGGCCCTGTTCGGTGAAAGTCATTGGA
>CAYPUR010000072.1:0-17209 GCA_964413865.1 uncultured Verrucomicrobiota bacterium | reverse complement strand
GGTGGATGATGGGTAATCGCGAGCCACGATGAACCTGACGGTCAAAGGGGTGTCCAAGTTGCTCGATGTGTCCGAGAAGACGGTCTATCGCTGGCTCGGCGCGGGCAGGCTCCCCGCCTACCGGCTCAGCGGCCAGTACCGCTTCAGCCGGGCCGAGATCCTCGAGTGGGCGACGGCCAACAGGCTCAATGTGCCGGCCCGGACCCTGCACGAAGCGGACGGCCCGAACGCGCCGTTGCCGACGCTGGCCGAGGCGCTCGAAGCCGGCGGCATCTTCTACCGGATCGGCGGCACGAACCGCGAATCGGCGCTCCGCAGCGCGGTTGGGATGCTGCGGCTCCCGGATGAAGTGGACCGGGGGTTCCTTCTCGAAGCGCTGCTCGCGCGCGAAAACCTGGCCTCGACCGGCATCGGCGACGGCATCGCCATTGCGCACGCGCGCAATCCGGTCGTGCTGCACGTGGTCAAGCCGATCCTCGCGCTTTGTTTTCTCGAACAGGCGGTCGATTTCGGCGCGCTCGATGGCCATCCTGTGCGGGCGCTGTTCACCCTGGTCAGCCCCAGCGCCCGCGCGCACCTCGATCTCCTCTCGCGGCTGTCGTTCGCGTTGCGCGATGCGGACTTCAAGGACATGGTGCTCACACAGGCCGACCGCGACACGCTCCTCGGCGCCATTCGGCGCCTCGGCGGTGGCGTATCGCCCCGGAACCGGACACCGGACGCAACCCGCCGCTCGACCCGTCGCGCTGATCCTCACGCCCCGGCCGGCACGCCCCGCTCCTCAGCACGCCCACGACATGCTGGCGCGCGCCGGGCCGGACCGATCCGCGCGCGGTCCTGAGAGAACGGAGCGATTCAAGGCAAGACGAGGCGTCCATGACCGACTTTCCCCTGACGCTGTTGAGTGTTGCCTTGTGGGCCTATCTGGCCGGCGCGGCCGGCGCGTTGGTCTTCCAGCGCTTCGAGAGACTGGCCAACGGCTTCGGATTCGGCATGGCCGCGGCGGGCGGTCTGTGCGGCCTGGTCTCGTGCGGCGCGGCGCTGGCTTCCGGCATGCCTGCCGCGTCCCGGTCGATCGAACTGTTTCCCGCGCTCATTCCGTTCGTCCGGTTCGCGATTCGGGCGGACGGGCTGGGCTGTTTCTTTGGCCTGATCGTCTCGCTCCTGGCCGTGGCTCTTTCGGTCTACTCGCTGGGCTACGCCCGCGGCTACTTCGGACGCAGGAACGTCGGCGTGCTGGGCGCGCTATTCAACCTGCTGTTGCTGTCGATCACGCTGGTTTTTCTGGCCGACCATGTCTTCTTCTTTCTCATCGCCTGGGAACTCATGGCGCTGAGCGCCGCGCTCCTTGTCTGCTTCGAGCACGAACAGAACGAAAGCCGCGGCGGCGCCGTGCTCTTCTTCGTGATGTCGCACATCGGCACAGCCGCTCTGATTCTGGGATTCCTGCTGCTGTTCCAGGCATCCGGCAGCCTGGCCTTCGGGGACTTTCATGCGCTGGGCGCGAAGCTCTCGGCGGGCCGGCGCGACGGGGTGTTCCTGCTGTTCCTGTTCGGATTCGGGGTCAAGGCCGGGCTGGTGCCCCTGCACATCTGGCTGCCGGCCGCCCATCCGGTCGCGCCCAGCAACGTGTCCGCTCTCATGTCCGGCGTGCTGATCAAGACCGGCGTGTATGGGCTGACCCGCGTCTGTTTCGATTTTCTGGGTGCGCCGCCGCACTGGTGGGGTGTGGCGGTGCTTGGCCTGGGGACGGTCTCCGCGGTTCTCGGCGTGCTCTTTGCGCTGATGGAACATGATCTCAAGCGCTTGCTGGCCTACCATAGCATCGAGAACATCGGGATCATCCTCATGGGGCTCGGCGCGGCGCTCATGCTGCTGCACTCGGGCCATCCGATGCTGGCATCGCTCGCCTTGATCGCGGGCCTCTACCACACCCTCAACCACGCCTGCTTCAAGGCGCTGCTGTTCCTGGGCGCCGGCGCGGTCCTCCACGCCACCCATACCCGCAACATGGAGGAGCTGGGGGGGCTGGCGAAGCGCATGCAATGGACGACCGCCTTCTTCCTCCTGGGCGCCGCCGCCATTTCCGCGCTGCCGCCCCTCAACGGGTTCGTCAGCGAATGGCTCACCTATCAGGCCTTGCTGCAGGGCTTCGGGTCCACGCCCAGCCTCATCCGGCTGATGTTCCCGCTGAGCGGGGCGATGCTGGCGCTGACCGGCGCTTTGGCGGCAGCCTGCTTCGTCAAGGCTTTCGGCATCACGTTCCTGGCCCAGCCGCGCAGCGCGCACGCGCGGGAGGCGCGGGAGGCGCCGTTGACGATGCTGCTTGGCCAGGGCCTCCTGGCCGCGGCGTGCGTCGTTCTCGGTTTGTATCCGGGTCTTCTTCTGAGGTTGTTCGACCCGCTGACGCACCAGTTGATCGGCGAGCGGTTGAGCCAGCGCCTGAGCCTGGCCGGGGGCCTCGTGCTGTCGAGTGGGTCCGCCCAGGGCGGCACGGTCTCGACCCTGGGCATTGTGCTCACACTTGCGGGGTTGCTGGCTGTGCCGGTTGTCTTGTGGGCCCTGTTCGCGCGCGGGGCTAGGACGCGGATCGCGCCGACGTGGGACTGCGGCTTGCGGGGATTGACGCCGCACATGCAATACACGGCCACCGGATTCTCGAAGCCGCTCCGGATGATTTTCAAGGCGCTGTTCCGCCCGCGGCGCGAGGTGCAGCGCGAGTACGATTTCTCGCCGTACTTCGCCACGACCCTTCGTTTCGAGAGTCATGTGGAGGAGGTGTTCCAGACCCGGGTGTACCGTCCGCTCAAATGGCTTGTGCTGCGGATCTCGAGGCGGTCGCGCGCGCTGCAAGCGGGCAGCATCCAGGCCTACCTCATCTATATCTTCCTCACGCTGCTGGCGCTGCTTCTCTTCGCGCTATGAACCCGGACCCGCTCGCCCTACTGCTCCAGACTCTCCTGCTGCTCCTGCTGGCGCCGCTGATCAGCGGGATCATCAAGAACTGGAAGGCCAAGCTCCAGAACCGCCGCGGCCCGCGCCCGTGGCAGGTCTATTTCGACCTCGCCAAGTTCCTGCGCAAGGACATGGTAATTTCCGAGAACGCCTCGTGGATCTTCTCGGTCGCCCCGTACGTTCTGTTCACAAGCGCCCTGCTTGCGGGCCTGATGGTCCCCACGCTGGCCGCGCCGGCGCCGCTGAGCCTCTTTGGCGGCGCCCTGGCGCTGATCGGCGTGTTCGCGCTGGGCCGGTTTTTTCTCGCGCTGGGCGGGCTCGATCCGGCCAGCGCGTTTGGCGGGATGGGCAGCAGCCGGGAGATGACGCTGTCGGCAATCGCGGAGCCGGCGCTGATGCTGGCGATCTTCACCGTGGCCATCACGGCGGGGTCGACCGATTTGAGCCAGATCTGCCGCAGCACCCAGAGCGCGACCTGGAGGCTGATCAACCCCGCCCATGTCCTCGCGTTCGCGGCGATGTTTGTGGTCCTGCTGGCGGAGACCGGGCGCATCCCGGTCGACAATCCGGCCACGCATCTCGAGTTGACGATGGTGCACGAGGCGATGCTGCTCGAATACTCGGGCCGCTACCTGGCCTTCATGGAATGGGGCGCCTCGATCAAGCAACTGGTGCTGATGACGCTGCTGGCCAATGTGTTCGTGCCGGTCGGCCTCGCGGTCTCGGGGGCGGGTCCGGGTGCGCTGGCCCTGAGCCTGCTTGCCTACCTGGCGAAGTTGCTCGCCCTCTCGGCCGCCGTGGTCCTGGTCGAAACCACGAACGCGAAACTGCGCCTCTTCCGCGTGCCGGATCTGCTCAGCGCGGCGTTCGTTCTGGCCACGCTGGCGCTGCTTTCGACTTTTCTCTTCGAGTGAACATGAGCCCAACCGCAACAGCGCCCATCGGGTCGCAGATTCTGACGCTCATGGCGGCATTGATGCTCGTGCTGCAGTTGTTCATCATTGCGCAGCGCAGGCTGCTCACCAACATCCGCCTCTTCGCGATCCAGTCGCTGCTTCTGGCCGGCATTGCGGCCGTCGTCGCGTTCCACCACTCCGCCAGCCATGTCTATCTGGTTGCGGGCCTGACCCTGGTGGGCAAGGTCGTCCTGCTCCCCTGGATTCTGACCCGTCTGGTTGATCGGATCCAGATCCACCAGGAGATCGAGCCCCTGCTCAACGCCCCAAGCTCGATGTTGATCGGCGGAGGGCTGACTCTGCTCGGCTACGTGGTCGCGCGCCCGTTCACGTCGATGGAACGTCTGGGGAACAACACCCTGGCCGTTGCGCTGGCGCTGGTGCTCACCGGTTTTTTCCTGATGATCAACCGGCGCAAGGCCCTCACCCAGGTGCTGGCGCTGCTGACCGTCGAGAACGGGGTCATGCTCGCCGCGGTGGCGCTGACCACCTACGGCATGCCGCTGGTGGTCGAGTTGGGGATCTTCTTCGACGTGCTTGTGGCGGTGATGGTGCTCGCAATCCTCGTCTACCGCATCCGCGAGAACTTCGCGTCGATGGACACCAGCAAGCTCAACCAATTGAAAGGCTGACATGTCGTTGTTGACGCCCATCCTCATCGCGCCCCTTCTGGCAGGGCTCCTCTGCCTGGTGGTGCCGTCGCGACGGGCCATGGCGGCGCTGGGCGTGCTGGCCTTTGCCACCACCCTGGGGTTGGGCGTCGCCCTCGTGCGCCAGGTCCTGGTCCGCGGCGTCGTGACCGAATGGAATGGATTTCTGTGCGCCGACGCCCTCAGCGCCTGGATGGTGCTCCTTGTCTCGGTCGTTTCCTTCGCGTCCGCACTTTACGCCGGACGCTACTTCCAGCGCGACATCGACGCGGGCGTGGCCAGCCCGGCGCGGGTCCGGGAGTTTTACGTGCTTACGCCGCTCTTCGGAGCGGGGATGTTCCTGGTGGTGCTGGCCAACAACCTGGGCGTGATGTGGGCTGCGGTCGAAGCCACCGCCCTGTCGTCGGTACTCCTGGTGGCGCTCTACAACCGCCGCCACTCGCTCGAAGCGGCCTGGAAATACGTGATGCTCGGCAGCGTCGGTCTGGCTTTGGCCCTCCTGGGCACGGTGTTCGTCTATGCCGCCGCCTGCAAGAACGCCCCGGACGCCCTGCCCAGCCTCAATTGGTCGTATCTGATGTCCGTGGCCGGGGGGCTCGATCCGCATTTGCTCAAGCTCGCCTTTGTGTTCGCGTTTGTCGGTTACGGCACCAAGGCCGGCCTGGCGCCGATGCACACCTGGCTCCCCGATGCGCACAGCGAGGCGCCCTCGCCCACCAGCGCCATGCTCTCCGGGGTGTCGCTCAAGATCGCCTTGTACGCCCTGTTGCGGTTCCACATTCTGACAACGGCATGCCTCGAGTCCCCGTTCAGCCGCCGCCTGCTCCTTGTCTTCGGCCTTCTCTCGATGCTCCTGGCCCCGCCGTTCATCCTGGTCCAGCGCAACCTCAAGCGGCTGCTCGCCTATTCGAGCCTCGAACACATCGGCCTCATCTGCACTGCCATCGGCCTGAACACGCCTCTAACCATCCTGGGCGCGCTCATGCACATGGGCTACCACGCGCTCACCAAGCCGGTGCTCTTCTTCGCGGCCGGCAACATCCATCAGGCCTTCCACTCGCTCGAATTCCGGCGCATCGGGTCGGGTGTCGTCAAGGTCCTCCCGCTCACGGCGCTCTGGATGGGGCTGGCCGCTCTGTCGGCAATCGGGCTGCCGCCCTTCGGCCTGTTTTTGAGCGAACTGACAGTGCTCAGCGGCGGCCTCGCGGCACAGGAAATCACTGTCAGTGCGCTGATCCTGATCGCCCTGGTCGCTTCCTTCTGCGGGATTCTCCAACAACTCACCCGCATCCTGCTCGGGGCGCGCCGCCCGGACGCCCGCCCCATTGAGGTCCACCGGCTCGATGGGGCGCCGGCGATGATTCTGCTGTTGGGGGCTTTGCTGCTCTTCAGCGTGTGGCTGCCGGCGCCTTTGCTTGATCTGTTGCGCCAGGCCGCGGCCATCATCGGAGGTCAACCATGAACCTGTCCGGCGTCTCGAACGAACTCCGTCCGGTGGTCGAGGACCTTAACCGCCGGTTCGAAGGGCGGTTCGACGCCCTTGTCACCCCGCGGCTCAACGAAGTCTATTTCCACGCCGCGATGGATCTGGTGCCGGGCTTCTGCGCCCACCTCTGCCGCAAGTGGAAAGCGCGTCTGGTGACCGTGTTTGCCGACGACGCCCGGGCCGGGCATGGGGTGTTTCACCTCTATTACGGGCTTGTGCTCGACGACATGCACGGGCTCCTCGTCCTGCGCGTCCCCGTTTCGCCCGAAACCCCGGAGTTCACCGCCCTGACCAACGCCATCCCGGCGGTCAATTGGCAGGAGCGCGAGATCCAGGATTGGTTCGGATTGAGGCTCATCGGCCATCCCAATCCGCGGCGCTGCGCCCTGCACGACGACTGGCCGGCAGTCCATCCGTTGCGCAAGGATTTCGACCTCGACACCGTGCTGCCCCCCTTCCAGGGCGAACGCCACAAGTTCCGCCCGGTCGAGGGCGAGGGCGTGTTCCAGGTGCCGGTCGGGCCGGTCCATGCGGGCATCATCGAGCCGGGGCATTTCCTGTTCAGCGTGGCGGGGGAACCGGTGCTCTACTTGCAGTTGCGTCTGTTCTACGTGCACAAAGGCACGGAGAAACTCTTCGAGCGCCTGCCCATCCCTCATGGCGTGCGCCTGGCCGAGAGCATCTCCGGCGATTCGAGCTTCGCCCATGCGACGGCCTTCTGTCACGCCATCGAGCGCGCTGCGGGCGCCCAGGCGCCTCCGCGCGCGCGGGTGCTGCGGTCGGTCTGCCTCGAACTCGAACGCCTGTACAACCACATCGCCGACGTCGGGGCGATCTGCACCGATGTCGCGTTCGTCACGGCCAACATGCACGCCATGCGGCTCAAGGAGCAGATCCTCCGCGTCAACGAGCACCTCACCGGGAACCGGCTCCTGCGCGGCATGGCCTCTCTGGGCGGAGTCCGGTTCGATTGGGACGCGGACCAGCTCAAGGCTCTCAATGGGCTGGTGAGCGACCTGCGGCCCGAGTTCGAGTCCCTTGTCCGGCTCGTGGAGGGATCGTCTTCCACGCTCGACAGGCTCGATACCACGGGCATCCTCAAACCTCAGGTGGCCCGCGACCTGGGCGTCGTCGGCATCGCCGGCCGGGCGTCCGGATTCGCCCACGACCTGCGCCGCGATCTTCCGCACGCCGCCTACGATCAGGTGCAGATCCGGGTTCCCGTCTACCAGGTTGGAGACGTCCGACACCGGCTGCGGGTCCGCGTGGACGAGGTGCGCGAGTCCCTTGAGCTCATCCAGACGTTCATCGCAAAGCTGCCCGGCGGACCTCTGCGCATCGAGATCGGCGACGTGCCGCCCGACCGGGTCGCCTTCGGCTACGTCGAAGGGTGGCGCGGGGAGATCTTCCACTGGATTCGCACCGCGCCCAACAACCGGCTCGCCCGATGCCGCGTGAAGGATCCGTCTCTCCAGAACTGGCCGGCCCTGAGCGAAGCGATCCTGGACAACATTGTCCCCGACTTCCCCGTCATCAACAAGAGCTTCAACCTGTCGTATTCGGGCACCGACCGCTGACCTATGCCGGGCATTCTAACCAAGTCGTTGTCGACGGGCATCGTCACTACCCGCTACCCGGATACCCCCGCCCACGCATCCCCCCACGCCCGCGGTCGGCCCCAGATCGACTGGCCCAAGTGGAATGACGCCCGCTCAGCCGCCGCCGTGTGCCCGACAGGCGCCATCGCGTGCCACGACGCCGCGCAGACGCGCACGGTCACATTCGACCTCGCCAAGTGCGTCTTCTGCGGCCTGTGTGCCGACACCGACAAGGCAATCCGCATGAGCAACGTCTGCGAGTGCGCCGCGCGTCACCGGAACCGCCTCGCCGTGACCGCGCGGTACGGCCTCCACGAGGACGGCACGCACCGGCAGTTGATCGCCGGGCCCGACGGGACGGCAGCGATGCATGATGCCGTCTCCTCCGCCACGCGAAACGACTCGATCGAGTCGCTGGGCCGCCAGATCCAATCCCGGTCCGCCCGCCTCTTCGGCCGCTCGCTCCACATCCGCGAGGTCGATGCCGGCTCGTGCAACGGATGCGAAATCGAGATCGTCGGACTCAACAGCCCGGTCTACGACATCGAACGCTTCGGCATTCACTTCGTCGCGTCGCCGCGTCATGCCGACATGCTGCTGGTCACGGGCCCCGTGACGCGGAACATGGAACTTGCGGTGAGAAAGACCTACGACGCCACTCCCGAACCCCGGCTCGTGGTCGCCGTGGGCGCCTGCGGCTGCAGCGGCGGCATCTTCGGCGTCAACTACGCGACGCGGGGCGCTGTCGACACCGTGATTCCCGTGGATGTCTACATCCCCGGCTGCCCGCCCAATCCGCAGGCCCTGCTGCACGGAATCCTCCTGGCGATCGAACGCGCCGCCTAGCCTGCATGCTGACTTGTCTTGAGAACCCCGGCTTGGCGGTGGCAAAAAGTGGTGTGAAATGCAGGGCTAGCCCTGCGCTTCGTGGCGTCGTGACCACCGCGAAGCGGAACGGAAGATTCCGACCCGCGGATTTCCCCGCCAGTGCACATGGCGGTCAGACCTTGCAGGATGGCTGCAATGCGGGTTAGAAAAGCTGCGTTGGCACTGCCTTGCTTGAATTCGGCCACGATGTGGAGTGGGAACCGCACCGCGACGGCATCCTGAAGGCCCGGGTGCCGGCGGGAATGATCGCCGATCAGATCTTCGTCAAGGGCCGGCGCCAGCCTATGGCGCGGTATCCGAACTACGATGCGAGCGTCCGCCCCTACGGCGGTTACGCCGCGGATGCGTTCGGCACGGAGCGCGCCGCCCGGTGGGCTGATCCGGCCGGCGGCTACATTCATGCGATGCACTCGGCGCACTGGGGCGGCTACCACTACCGCATCACCGGCAGGGACGAGAAGGGCGAAATCACCTGCGAAGGCGGCTGGCAGAACAATCGCCAGATGGGCATGCACGCGCAGCATCGGTACGTCGAAAACATCTTCGAGGAACTCGATGCGCCGGGCGAGTGGTTCCACAACCCGAAGACCGGCACGCTGTATTTCTATCCGCCGGTTGGCATGGATTGGGATGGCTCCGTTGAAGTCGTTCGCCTGCGCCATCTCATCGAGTTCCAAGGCGCGCCGCCGAACCCCGTCAGGAACGTCACCTTGCGCGGCTTCATCTTCCGCCACGCGGCGCGCACATTCATGGAGACCAAAGAGCCGCTCCTGCGCAGTGATTGGACCATTTACCGCGGTAGCGCGGTGCTTTTCAATGGGGCGGAGGATTGCACCGTGGCGGATTGCGAGTTCGATCAACTCGGCGGGAATGCCGTCTTGCTCAACAACTCCAACCGCCGGGTAACGATCCGCGGCTGCGACTTCCACGACACCGGCGCGACTGCGGTGGCCTTCGTCGGCGACCCCCAGGCGGTGCGCAATCCGCTCTTCGAGTACAACCAACGCCAGCGTTGGGCCGACATCGACAAGACGCCCGGCCCGAAGACGGACAATTATCCGGCGGAATGTCTGGTCGAGGATTGCCTCATTCGCGGGGTGGGCGTGGTCGAGAAGCAGGCGACAGGGATAGAGATTTCCATGTCGATGGGCATCACGGTCCGGCACTGTTCGATCTACGAAGCCTCGCGCGCCGGGATCAATATCAGCGAAGGCACCTTCGGGGGACACGTCATCGAGTTCTGCGACGTGTTCGACACCGTGCGCGAGACCGGCGACCACGGCAGCTTCAACTCGTGGGGCCGCGATCGGTACTGGGGCTTGGCGGACGTGCCTCCCGGCGAATTGCCCAGGCTCGCACGGCTCGACGCGGTCCAGCCGACCGTCCTGCGCAACAACCGCTGGCGCTGCGACCACGGCTGGGACGTGGATCTCGACGACGGCTCGTCGAACTACGAGATCTACAACAACCTGTTCCTCAATGGCGGTCTCAAGTTGCGCGAGGGCTTTCACCGCCGGGTGTGGAACAACATCGCCGTCAACAACTCGTTCCATCCGCACGCCTGGTATGAACAGAGCGGCGACGTGGTCACGAACAACATCTGGATGGGCGCCTACCGTCCCGCGGCGATGAGCGACAGCCTCGCGCACTGGGGGCGGGAAGTGGACCGCAACCTGTTCACCACCTCCGAGGCCGATCGCCTGCGCTTCGCACAGAAAGGTTGCGACGCGCATTCCCTCGTGGGCGACCCGCTGTTCGTGGACCCGGCCCGGGGCGACTTCCGGGTCAAGGACGGGTCGCCCGCGCTGCGGCTCGGCTTCCGGAATTTCCCAATGGACCAGTTCGGCGTTAGGAAACCCGCGCTGCGGGCGATCGCGCGGACGCCGGAGATGCCGGAGTTGAGAAAAGCCGGACCCGCAGCCGACATGACCCGCGCCGCCAATCGTCCAAGACCGCCGTGGTACTGGCTTGGGGCGCGCATCCGGGATCTCGAAGGCGAGGAGTACTCCGCGTTTGGGGTCAGCAGGGAATCCGGCGGAGTTCACCTGGCCGAGGTCCCGCCGGCATCCGCCGCGGCACGGTGCGGCTTGCAGAGCGGTGATCTGGTCCTCAGCGTCAACGGGCAGCTTACGCGGACTGTGCGCGACGTGCTGAGGCTTCGGGACGCAGCGGCTGGCGGGGGATTAACCGTTGGATTTGTGCGTGGCCAGCAACTGAAACAGACGACAGTCGAAGGCCATCCCGCGGAAGTTCACGCCCGTCGCCAGTGTGGACAGCCGATGCGAGGGGCGCTTCCATGCGACACGCCTGCAGGGTGGGGCAGACCGCCCGTTGGGCTCATTCCGCTGGCTGGTCTGGGCGGTCTCACCGGCCACCGAGCTGGGCGAAAACACCGCCTATCAGGAATTCCAGGTTATTCCCTGACATCGCTGGTGAGCATGGTGGCGACGGTGGTCTAGGCCAGATCGGCTCCACCGGGGAGGGTGGCGTGGATGTCCGCGACGGAGGCCTCGCCGCGCGCCCAGAGCGTCTGCATGAGGCGCAACTGGAGGTCGCCGAGGCGATGGAATTTATTCTGACTCATACGCGATGTCGTTTTGACGACCGGGGTAGTACTACCGTGCTAGTTTATTGTCGGGGAAAGGCAATGGGGTCACCCCATTGCCTTTTCCGCCACCAGGAATCGAGCGTTGGGCCGGATCCGGCTGATGACGTCCAAGCCCTCGACGCCCAGGACCAGCAGGGCAGTCGAGAGGGCGTCCGTTTCCGCGGCGCAAGGGAGGACGACGGCCGCAAGACAAGCTCGATGGACTGGTTCGCCCAGCCGTGGGTCAATCACGTGCCCGAAGGTGCGATCCCCTTCACGAAAGGACTTGCTCCAGATGCCCGAGACGCCGAGTGAGAGATCGGTGAGCGCGACTTCGCCGAGCAGATTCGGGCTGTGGTCCGACGGGGGAACGCCGCGCCGTACGCACGCGGTGCCGGGTGGAGTCGAATCGGGCGGTTCGGGGATTGCGGCCTTCCAGGCGGGTGCGTCCGGGGGGAACCCGAGGCCAAAGCTGCTGCTGGTGCCGCCGTGGATAAAGGCGCTCTCGATGCCCGCTTCGCGCAGCAGATCGACCGCCGCGTCAATGGCGCAGCCTTTGCCAATCGCCCCCAGATCAAGCATCATCCCCGGACGCCGAAACCGCACGGTGAATTTCGCGCTGTCCAGTTCGACCCCCTCGATCCCGACTTGCCCTCGCGCAACGGCAATCGCGTCCGTGTCAGGCCGACGCCCCTCGCCGCCCATGAAACCCCAGCACCGCACGAGCGGAGCGATGGTGGGATCGAAAGCGCCCCCGGTTGCGCGACTCAACTCGGCGGCGCGTTCGAGCACGCGGAAGACATTCGGGCTGACAGGCACGGGGCGTTCGGACGCGCGGCGATTGACCTGGGCAATCTCGCTCGTGGGGCGATAGAGGCTGATCTGCGCTTCGAGCCGCTCGATTTCATCCAGAGCCTGCTCGCCGGCGGCGCGGAGCGCAACCGGATCGGCGCCATGCAAGAGAAGCTCGAACCGGGTGTGCATCGCCGCCCGCGCGAGCGCGACCGTCGCGGCGTCTGACGGCCCGGGTGTGACCCTGGCGACCCGCTGGTCGGCGGGCTCTTTCATTCGGCGACCAACGCCATGCCTCGGCGTTTGGCCGTATCGTAATCGCCGAGGAAGACCCACCAATTGCGCAGGGGCTTGCCCTGGTGGCTGAGCCCGCTGTCGCGACCGGGAAGGTTCTGCATCCAGTAGACAAACCACTTCAGGCTGTCTCCCCCCCATCGCTCACAGTTCATCCTCTGTTTGCGCCCCGCGCCGTCCGGCCGCCAATCCTCGATGTCGGTCAGGACAAAACGCGGGTTGGCCCAGTCATAGTCGTGCTCCCCGTTGGGCGGATAATGTGACCAACCGCAGCCGGGGCGCACGATCTTGTGGGAGCGGTCGCTTCCGACAAACTTCCCCCAGAAGAGCAGGTCGGGCCATTGCTCCGGCGGCGTGCGGTCGCGCCCGTCAATGGCGTTGAGCACCGCCTCGATCTGGTGCATATGGTTCTCGACCGCCTCGGAAACGCCGCGCTGATAGTTGTAGTGGTAGACGGTGTAGGTGCGATCGAGCACCGGCAGGTCGCGGGGGTCACGGTCGCTGTTGCTCACGTCGCCATGCGGGCTCGCCATGTTCGATTCCCAAAGATCGACCTTGCCGCCGTGGTAACCCCAGATCCAGACCTCACGCACGCCGCGTTGCTCGACCCAATCGCGGATACTCGCGTCGGCCATGATGCGGGCGTAATCGGTCATGGGGGTATCGTGGCCGGGTTTGGCCACCGTCGGCAGCGGACACAGATGCTCGATCTCTCCCACCACCGAGTACCTCAGGCTTGGTTTGGAATCAGGGTTCTTGTAGCCGTGGAAGCGCGAGCCCTGTTCGAGCGCGCCCATCACCTCGCGCGTCAGTTGTTGTGTCTTGGCCCGCGTCTCGGCCAGCGGCGCGTCCCAGTCGCCCGTCGCGCGGATGTCAATCAAGTTGCCGTTGGTGGGAAAGTAACTCAGGACAAGCACGGGAATCGGGAATGGGCCAGGGTCGGAGGCGGAGGCGCACGAAAGCAGAGCCAGGGGCGCCACCGCGCAAACCCTCAAGATTCGACAGAGACGGCGACCAGAAAGCCTTCGCAATACCATGCGGTGATAGTGCGCATTCCCCTCTCCCGATCAACCCAAAACAGCCCCGCGACACAGGCGGACTTCGCACTTCAACATCCCCAAAATACTTACTTAACTTAAGCGGATCGGTCGCCATATGTTGCTTGCGAGTTTGTCATGCTCGGGCGCCGGGACGGCGTCCACGACACAGAGGGTCCGATCTGTAGAAACCCGACGATTTCGCGACGGCCGCCTTCATGAAAAGAGCGTGCTCGACGTTCATTTCCTTGTTCCCGCCAATTCCTCCTCGAACTCCACGATTTCCTCGATTTGTGTCAGGAACCAACGATCGATCTTGGAGAGTTGGGAGATCTCCTCCACGGTGTACCCGGCGCGGAGGGCGTGGCGGATGAAGAAGATGCGTTCGGCGTTGGGCACGGCGAGCTTCTTCGAGATGATCTCGCGCGGGAGGATGTCGCGGTCGCCGTAGATCTCGGTGCCGATGCGCCACGGCTTGCCGTCGCCTCCCAGCCCGCTGCGCCCGATTTCGAGCGAACGCAGACATTTCTGGAGGCTTTCCCTGAAAGTGCGTCCGATGGACATCGCTTCGCCGACGCTCTTCATCTGGGTGTTGAGGGTCGGATCGGCCTGCGGGAACTTCTCGAACGCGAACCGCGGAATCTTGACCACGACGTAGTCAATGGCCGGCTCGAAGCTGGCCGGCGTTTCGCGGGTGATGTCGTTGCGGATTTCATCCAGCCGGTAACCGACCGCCAGTTTGGCGGCGATCTTGGCGATCGGGAAGCCGGTTGCCTTCGAGGCCAGGGCCGAACTGCGGGACACGCGCGGGTTCATTTCAATAATCACCATGCGCCCGGTGTCCGGGTTGACCGCAAACTGGATGTTCGATCCCCCGGTCTCGACCCCCACGGCGCGAATCACGGCAAAACTGGCGTCGCGCATGATCTGGAATTCCTTGTCCGTGAGCGTCTGGATCGGCGCCACCGTGATCGAGTCGCCGGTGTGGACACCCATAGGATCGAGGTTCTCGATCGAGCAGATGATGACGCAGTTGTCCGCCGTGTCCCGCATCACCTCCATCTCGAATTCCTTCCACCCAAGCAGCGATTCCTCGATGAGGATCTCGCTCACGGGCGACAGATCAAGGCCGTGTCTGGCGATCTCCTCGAATTCCTCGCGGTTATAGGCGATGCCGCCTCCGCTGCCGCCCAGCGTGTACGCCGGACGGATGATGAGCGGGAAACACCCGATCGTGTCCGCGATCTGCCGCGACTCCTCGATCGTGTGGGCCACGCCGCTGACCGGCACATCGAGGCCAATTGAGCGCATGAGCTCCTTGAACACGAGCCGGTCCTCCCCTCTCTCGATGGCCGCCGCGTTCGCCCCGATCATCTCGATCCCGTGCCGTTCGAGCGCGCCGGACCGGTGCAGGGCCATCGCGACATTCAGAGCCGTCTGACCTCCGAGCGTCGGCAGCAGCGCCAGCTTGTGGGGCGAGTCGGAGATGGGAGATGGGAGATCGGGGATGGGAGATGGGAGATCGGAGATGGGAGATCGGAGTTCGGAGATGGGAGATGGGAGATGGGAGATGGGGGAAGAGGGCGGGACGACGCCCAGGCGCCGCATCTCATCGAGTTCGCGCAGGATGATCGCCTCAACGATTTCGGGCGTGATCGGCTCGATGTAGGTGCGGTCGGCGAACTCGGGATCCGTCATGATCGTGGCCGGATTCGAGTTAACGAGAACGACGCGATAGCCCTCCTCCCGCAGCGCCTTGCACGCCTGGGTGCCCGAGTAGTCGAATTCGCACGCCTGGCCGATCACGATCGGGCCGGCGCCCACGATGAGGACGGTGTGGATGTCAGTGCGCTTGGGCATAAGGTGCGGTCCGATTCACTCCCATTCAATGGTGCCCGGGGGTTTGCTGGTGATGTCGAAGACGCACCGGTTGACGCCCTTGACCTCGTTGATGATCCGTCGGGCGAGCCGTTCGAGCAAGGGGTGCGGCAGGCGCACCCAGTCGGCAGTCATGCCGTCCTGCGACTCGACGGCGCGAATCGCGATCGTAAAATCGTAGGTCCGCTCGTCGCCCATCACCCCCACGCTGCGCACCGGCAACAGCACGGCGAAACTCTGCCAAATCCGATGATACCAGCCGGTGCGCTTCATCTCCTCGATCACGATCGAATCCGCTTTGCGCAGGAGCTCGAGGCGCGGGCGGGTCACTTCCCCCAGAATCCGCACGGCCAGGCCGGGACCGGGAAACGGCTGGCGCAGCACGATCTCCTCGGGCAGCCCCAGTTCCTTCCCAAGCTGGCGCACCTCGTCCTTGAACAGACACTTCAGCGGCTCGACAAGCTGGAATTTCATCTTCCGCGGAAGGCCGCCCACGTTGTGATGGCTCTTGATGGTCGCAGCCGGATTGCCGCCGATCGGCACCGACTCGATCACGTCGGGATAAAGCGTCCCTTGCGCCAGGAACCGTGCCTGGCCAGCCCGCCGCGTTGCCCCTTGAAACACCTCGATGAACGTGCGTCCGATGATCTTGCGTTTGCGTTCCGGATCGACCACGCCCTTGAGCCGGGAGAGGAACTGCGCCGAGGCGTCCACATAATCGAGCTTCATGCGGAAGTTGCGGCCGAACACCTCGCGAACCACCTCGGCCTCCCGGGCGCGCAACAGGCCGTTGTTGACGAAGATGCACGTCAACTGATCGCCAATCGCCCTGTGGAGCAGCGCAGCCGCCACACTCGAATCGACACCCCCACTCAATCCCAGAATCACGCGCTCGCTCCCGACCTGGGCCCGTATCGCGCCGATGGCCTCATCGGCGTAACGCCGCATCGTCCACGTGCGCCCACACCCGCAGATCCGGTGCACAAAGTTGCGGATGATCCCCTTGCCCCGCGGGGTATGCGCAACTTCGGGATGGAATTGCAGGCCGCAGAAATGCCTCTCCGCGTCCTCGATGGCCGCATACTCGGAGTTCTCGGTCCTGGCAACGGCCACAAAGCCTCGAGGAAGCTGGGTGAGCCTGTCTCCATGCGAGTTCCAGACCTGGAGTGCGCCCGGGAGTTTGTGAAACAACAGACAGGCAGGCGAGGTCACCCTGAGCGTGCCTTTGCCGTACTCGCGTTTGAGCCCCGGCTCGACCTTGCCGCCAAGGAATTGGGCGAAAAGCTGGACGCCATAGCACACACCCAGAATAGGCAGCCCGAGTCTGAAGATCCCCGGATCGGGCAGCGGCGCGTCCTCGGCGTACACGCTGGCCGGACCGCCCGACAGGATCAGTCCGCTCGGCGCCAGGGCGTCGATCTCGGCGGCGGGGATGTCGTGCCGCACGATGGTGGAATAGACATTGCACTCCCGGATGCGACGCGCAATCACCTGCGTGTATTGCGACCCGAAGTCGAGAATCAGGATCTGTTCGTTCATGCAGCGGCTAAGGGTCTGTGCAAAGATTACTTCGCCCCGCGAGGCGTCCCGTTCAAGTCAAATCCGGGCGGGCCGGCATGTTCACGGCTGTTGCCGCACGGCTTTGACCTGGCCGGTGCTGGCGTCGTACTGATAGGCCATGCCTGCCGGCAGTTGCGGCAGCGCCGGAAGATACCCCTCCTTGACCAGTTCCTTCAGGTCGCTCGGAAAACGATCCTCCTCGGTCCGGAACATCTGAATCGCCTTGGTCACCGACGCGAGGTCCACCGTCTTCAGCGAATGCTTCTGCGCCTGACCGACCGCGCCCAGGTAATCGGCAGGGGCGGTCAGCGGGTTGCCGCCGGCGCCGGCGTTGGTTTGGCCGGACGTGGGCGACGACTCCTTGCGCCCGCAGGCGGTCAGGGCGAACAGGGCAATCAGCACGGCGCTCAACATCGTTTTCATGAGCCGACTCTAGCAGACCCGCGCCGAGATCCAACCCTAACCCGGAAATCACACCAGTGGGGCGGTCGCGGCATTCCTGACGGTCCGTGGGTGAGATTTCCGGGT
>CAYPUR010000071.1:0-21398 GCA_964413865.1 uncultured Verrucomicrobiota bacterium | reverse complement strand
GGTCCCCCGACCCGGCGCCCTGAGCGCTCTCAAAACGAGAACCGCTGGCCAATTCCAACAGCCAATCCGGCGCGATGGCGCGGGGCGCAATCGCGAGATGACGGTAGGTTTTCAGGGCGCTTGAAGATTCTTTCACTTTTCGCGCAGCCCCGTGACATAGCCGGATTTCGCACCTTCCCAGCCCGTACGCGGCCGCCGACCCGGCTGGTTGAGGTCCAGTAGCGCCGGGCGCCCCCTGCGCAAGATCAGATGCGCATCTGCGGCGTGATCCGGATCATCCTCGTTCCTAGCCAGGCCTGTCTTGTTGACAAATCCGGTTTCGGCCCGAGTGCATCGACATGCAATAGGCGCCGCTTCTTTAGCCCGCATTGGCCTGCGTTTTGGAGTCTCCGGCTTCGCGGCGTAGACAACTCCTTGCAACATGCGGGCTAATCGTCCGGCGGTTTGGGGCGGCGTTCGAGGTAGGTCTTCCAGCAGTCGAACGCGACATAGAGTTCGAAAAAGACGCGGGGGCGATGCTCGAAGAGCCCGATCATGAGCCACTTCTTTTCGGAACGTTCGTCCAGCTCAGCCTCGAAGCTGGACCTCACGACCATCAGAGTGGCGTAGGGATCCTCCGGCACCTGCGGATACCACCCGACGTTGGCATGGTGCCGCAAGTACCACGGGAGCGGCCAGTAATCGCCGCCCGGCGCCATCACTTTGATCACTTCCGCGTCCCCCTGCGGGGCGAACCGCGTGATGTCCCGGATAGTGGCGACCAGACGCAGCAGATCGCGCGATGTGTGGGCGTAAACGTACGGGTTGCGTCGATCCGTCGCATAGGGAAACGCGCCCCGCCACGCCTGCACGGCAAGCTGTCCCGCCGCCAGTGCGAGCGCGCCAAAGACCACCAGGCGCCCCCCTCTCCATTTCCGCGCAAGATCCCACAGGATTGGGAGGGCGGCCCCGGCGAGGAGGATGAAGCCGTGGTGAAAGCCGACCAGACACCACGGTGTCTTGTAAGGAATGACGGTGTAAACCGCGGTCAGCCCGAATGCATAGAAACCTGCAAAACGCAGGAAGCGCAAACAGCCGTCCGCGGGTTTTTTACCCCACAAGGCCGCGATCCATCCCGCGATGGCCAGCAGGACGATGAGCGCCTCACTCCAGACGGGCCCTTTTGGGAAATGAAACCAGAGAAGCCGCTCGATATAGAAACCCCAGGGATGAATGTGGGGCGATTCACCGCCGGCGCGTCCGAACCACGGCAGATACGTGCGCACCGAGTCGATCGGCCCCTGCCAGTTCGTAAAGAACGACGTGAACAGCACGCTCGATACAATCAGCGCCACGGCCAACGCCGCCAGCACAGGCTTCCAGCCCAGGCGAAGGCGGGCTCGGTCCCGCCATTCCGGGAAGAGGAACCAATCTCTTTCACCACCAGGCGCACGAAGAACAGTCGGAGATGGACCATCGCGATCCTCGTGTCTTCGTGGTGGATTTCCCTGCGGCTCATGAAGAACCTCCGGGCCCGCGGGTGACGGGCCCCATCGTTCCCACAGGACGGTCGCCGCGGCGGCTCCGGCCAATGCGAAGAGCGCAAAGACGAAGGTCTCCTTGGTGGCGTGCATCGCTCCAAGGGCGGCGCCGGAGAGGATGGCCCACGCGATGGTCCCCGACTTCCAGTACCGCCACGCGGCAGCCACAAAGAGCAGCGTAAAGAAGACGAGCAGGAGTTCGTGGATGTAGTAGCGGGAATAGTAGACGAAGGCTGGCGAGAGTGCGGTGAAAAGCCCCGCCCCGAGCACGCCTCCCCGGCCGAGAGCGTCCCGCAGGAGCGGGAGCAGGAGGATCAGGCCCAGACCAAAGGCGAGGGGAACCAACCGCAATGTCCCTTCGCCCAGGCGGGATGTCTGGGGCTGGTCGTGCCCGTCCGGCGCCTGGGAAACGAACGCGCTCAGCCAGGCAAAGGGGAGGCTGGCGTAATAAAGAGTGGGGCCGTGGTATTCGTCGGGGTCATAGCGGTAACCCCGGCCTTCCCACAGCCCCAGGAACTTGATGGCGTGAACCGACTCGTCGGCGTGCAGCGGACGTTCTTCCAGCCTGGGCAGCCGCAGACCCAAAGCGATCGCGGCGATCAGGATCAGGCCGAGCGTCGCGGCGCGGGTCATTGCGCCGGCAGGGCGTAGACCTCGACTTCGGTGTACCGGTTGAGGGCGCTATAGGTGCTGCCTTTGCTGTAGAGGCGCACGTAGCGGCCCTCGACGCCTTTGGCGTTCATCAGCCGGCCTTCGTAATTCTCGAAGTACTCCTTGTCGGTGCCAATGCCCAGGCCGGAGCTGTTGTCCTGGTCGTTGTTGTAGACCACCTGCACGCCCTGGGTGAAATCCGGGTCGTCCGAGACCTGAACGATCACGTCGTGATAGACCTGGTAGGTGTTGTGGGCGTGCCAGACGATGATGGCGTAGACCTTGTATTTCTTCTCGAGATCGATCTGGACCCACTGGGTCTTGCGATGGAGTTCGGCGAAGCTGTTGTCGTTGGCCTCCTTGTCGCCGTCGGTCACCAACTCGAGCGTGCCGGTGATGGGCGATTTGTCGCTGCTGGTCACCTTTTTCTTGAAGGCGACGTTCTCGACCCCTTTCGGGGCCATGAAGGGGGCACGCGGCTTGTCCGAGGGTTTCTCGACCAGATTTTCGTCCAGCGGCATGTCGGTCGGTGTGCCCATGAACGCGGGGATGGGCAGTTTCAGGGGCAGGGGAGCCATCTCGACATCGGCGCTCGACGCCGTGGTGAGTGTCAAGGCGGCGCCCGCCGCGAGGAGCACGGTGCAATGTCTAGCAATGTCAGACCAGGATTTCATGTTCGTCATTTCGTGTTTTAACCGTTTAGATTGGAAAAGCGTCGCCGTATTCATCTCAAAAGGCAAATCCAAAGGGTCAAGGATTCTAGCGACGACGCCTGGATGGGCCGCAGAAGTAGCCGCGTCCGATCCGCGCGCCGCGGGCGCGTTGCTCGTGCAGGGCGGGGCGTCCCCCCTGGCCCTCGTCAAACAGCGCGGTGTACTGGTAGTTGAAGTTCTCCATCTTGGTTCGAGGGATTTTCTGGCTGATGAAACGCTCGATGGCGTGGACGTGGGTGGCGTCCTCGGCGGTCATGATGGTGATGGCGTCGCCGAGGGCCTGGGCCCGCCCGGTGCGGCCAATGCGGTGGACGTAATCCTCGGGGTGCTGGGGGACGTCGTAGTTGATGACATGGCTCACGCTCAGGATGTCCAACCCGCGCGCCGCGATGTCCGTGGCCACCAGGACATCATAGCGCCCGTCGCGAAATCCGCGCAGGGCCTGCTCGCGCTCGCTCTGGGTGCGATTGGAATGCAGGACCGCGACCGAATGCCGGGCGTTCTTGAGGGTGTGGGCGGCGCGATCGGCCCCATGCTTGGTGCGGCAGAACACGATCACCGAATCCCAATCGAGCCGGCGCAGCAGCTCGAGCAGCAGTTCGGACTTCTGGTTCGAGGCGACGGGGTAGATGGCATGGCGGATGGTCTCGGCGGGCGAGCGGCGGGTGCCGATCTGCACGACCTGCGGGTTCTTCATCGCCCATTGGATGAGGGTCTCGATTTCCGGCGGAATGGTGGCCGAAAAGAGGGAGGTGTGGCGCTGCGTCGGACACTGCTTGAGGATCCGGCGCACATCGGGGAGGAACCCCATGTCGAGCATCCGGTCCGCCTCGTCGAGCACGAGGTATTGCACACAGTTCAAACGGCCATTGCCTCGCCCGAGATGATCGAGCAATCGTCCGGGGGTGGCAACCAGGACATCCACGCCGCTGCGCAGCGCCGAGGTCTGAGCGGCGTATCCCACTCCGCCGAACACCACGGCGACACGCAAATCGGTGAACCGCGCGAAGCCGCGGAACGCGGTTTCGACCTGCGCGGCGAGCTCGCGGGTCGGTTCGAGCACGAGGACGCGCGGGCCCGGGGCGTGGGTTTCGAGGCGCGTGAGGATGGGCAGGGCGAAGGCCGCGGTCTTGCCTGTGCCGGTTTGGGCGCTCCCGATGAGGTCCCGGCCGTCGAGGATGAGTGGAATGGCCCGCAATTGGATGGGCGTCGGCTCCGTGTAACCCACGGCCCGCACGCCGTCGACGATCTGTTTAGCGAGCCCCAGTTTCGTGAATGGCATGGGGGGATGCTAGCAGGTGTGGAGTCTGACATCACTTGTTTTCTGCCTCGAAGCGCGGGCGCGAAAGACGAAAAGTGGACTTGACACACCTTGACTTTGCCCATACGAACCTCGCCACATTGCGCGGATTGGAGCATCGAGCCGAAGGTCCGGTCCCGCACACGGGAGCAGAAAGAACGGTGTGCATCGCGTCAAAAGCGCGATGGACGCCAAATCGGGAAACAACAGGGAATACTTGGAAGAGCGTAGTTAAATATGAACGAAACGACAATACGGAACGTATGCAGGATCGTCCTCGGCGCGAGTGCGCTGGCTGGCGGTTGTTACCTCACCTCGGCGGCTGATCCCCTGGCGGATCCGACGGCGTGGAAGTCCTCCGCTGCCATCAGCGCCGCACTGACGCGGGGCAACAGCGAGACCTTGATGGTCAACGGCAACGTCCTCAGCGAGAAGAAGTGGGGCCGCAACGAACTCTCGCTCGGCGCCGGCTTGACCTACGGCGAAGACGAAGATTCGGTCAACGCCTCGGCGGTCAACGGGTTCGCCCAGTACAACCGCCTGTTCACCGAACGCTTCTACGGCTATGCCCGCGTCGATGCGTTGCACGACGACGTCGCCGATGTTGATTACCGCGTGGCCCTCAGCCCTGGTGTCGGCTACTACTTCATCAAGAATGAGAAGATCACCCTGAGCGGGGAAGCCGGCCCGGGCATCGTGTTCGAGAGGCTCCACAACATGGACGATGAGGCCTACTGGACAGCCCGCTTTGGCGAGAAGTTCACGTGGCAGATCAACGATCGCTCGCGTTTCTGGCAGACGCTCGATTACGTCCCCCGCGTGGATGCCTGGGACAAAGATTACGTGCTGACCGCCGAAGCCGGCATCGAGACCGACATCACCAACCACCTGTCGCTGCGTGTCGTGGCGCAGGATGTCTACCGCAGCCTTCCCCCCCAGGATCGCAAGGAGAACGACTTCCGTCTGATGGCGGGTGTGGCCTACAAGTTCTAGAGCGGCGCGTTTCCACCCATCAGTTTTGACCAGGGGCGGACTTCGGTCCGCCCCTTTTTCCTGCCCGATCGCGAGCTTCGCGAGGAGCCTTGACATTCAACGGTTGACTGCGCACGCCGACCATGAACCGATTCGCACGAACCCACGGTTCACGGGAAGTCCCGATGCCAGCCAGCGGCATTCATCACCTCAGGGCGTCACACGCCCGAGGATTCGTCCAAAACCGGGATCGCGTCGAATGGGGCTGACGAGCGCGAGACTGAGGCGTTCGGGGCGAAAAAAGGCGCGGGCTGCCGCGCGGAGATCGGAGGGTTGGACCCTGGCAACGCGCCGCTTGACGGTCTGCAGCGAGACCGGTCTGCCGTAGCCGAGGACTTGCTCCCCGACGTTCAACATCTGGTTCTCCGTGTTTTCGAGGCCGAGGTCGATCTGGCCCAGGGCGTAGTCCCGGGCCCGATGAAACTCGGCGCGGTCCGGCACCTCCACCGTCAGCCGCCTCAACTCCGCCACGATGAGGCGCAGCACGCGGTCGAGATGCTCGGAGTCGAGCCCGGCTGAGATGACCAGATCCCCCGTGTCGGCGAAGAAGCTGACGCCGCTGTAGATCGAGTAAGCCAGGCCGGCATCCTCACGGATTCGCTGAAACAAGCGCGAACTCATGTTCTCACCCAGGATGACATTCAGCAGGCGCAGGGCAAACCGGCCCTCGTCATGCCGGGAGCAGGTCCGGATTCCCAACGCCAAATGCGTCTGTTCGACCCGGCGGGTGGCCAATCGCACCGCCGGCCCGTGGTTGCGAATGGTGACCGGCGGGAAGGCGTCCGGCCGTCCGGCCGGCCAGCCGCGCGTCAGCCGTCGAATCGTCCGGAGGGTTGAGTGTGGATTGAAATGCCCGGCGACCGCGATGACGGTTGTGGCCCCGACATAATGCTGGCGGTGGTAGGCTTGGAGTTGGCTGCGCGTCAGGGCGCCGACTGTCCGCTTCGTCCCCGTCAATGGGCGTCCGAGCGGATGCCTGGGCCAGGAGACGGCATTCAAGAGCTCCTGGACGTGCTGTTGCGGTTGATCGAAATACATCGCGATCTCGTCCCGGATCACATCGCGCTCGGTCTCGATGTCGTCGGGGGCGAATTGGGAATGAAGGAGCATATCCGTCAGGACATCGAGCAGTTCCGGGAAACGGTCGTGCCGCGCCTTCGAGTAGAAGCAGGTGTGTTCCTCGCTGGTGAAGGCGTTGAGATACCCGCCGATACCCTCGACCGCCTCGGAGATCTGGCGGGCGGAGCGGCGGCGTGTGCCCTTGAAGAGCATGTGCTCGATGAAGTGCGAGATGCCGTTGAGGGCCGCCGGCTCGTGCCGCCCGCCGACCCCGATCCAGAAGCCGAGACTCACGCTGGCCCTGTGCGGCATGGGTGCCAGGGCCACTCGGATTCCATTGTCCAGAAGCACGAGCCCGGATCGATCACAGGCTCCGCGCTGAACCGAATCCGGGCTAGTCTGCAAAACCGCGCCCGGATGGGCTGCGGAAGGCAAGTGTCGATCGGTCGGGGAGCCTCTCGATTCCGACAGAGTGTTGCCCTCTTCAGGATCTTCTGGCCAGGCGCGGTTTTGCTTTCTCGCCCGCAGTGGTCCGCATCTTGGAGTCATTCGCTCGGCGGCGGTCACAACGGCATGAGAAAGGCGGGCGAGGCGGTCCATCAGCAGAAGGCCTTGGGGACGTTTTCGGGCGGCCCGACCCGGCGCAGGTAATCGAGAATGATCTCGACCGCTTCCTGGGGATCCTCGGTGAGAGTGACGAGATCGAGGTCGCCGCGGCTGATGAACCCAGGCGCCTCGACCGTCCGTTTGCACCAGCGCAGCAGGCCGTTCCAGTAGGGCCGACCGAACAGGATCAAGGGGAAGCGCGGAATCCGCTGGGTCTGCATCAGCGTGATGACCTCGAAGAACTCATCGAGCGTTCCGAAGCCGCCCGGCATGAACACAAAGGCGACGCTGTACTTCACGAAGCAGACCTTGCGCGAGAAGAAGTAGTGGAAATGGAGCGGGACGTTGGCGAAGCGGTTCCCCTTCTGCTCGAAGGGGAGTTCGATGTTGAGGCCGACGGAGTGCGCCTTGCTTTCGGCGGCACCTTTGTTGGCTGCCTCCATGATGCCCGCGCCGCCGCCGGTGATCAGCGCCAGACGATGTTTGCCCAACTCCCTGGCCAGCGTCTCCGCCAGCTTGTAGTACTTGTCGTCGGGCGGCGTGCGCGCGGATCCGAAGATCGTCACCGCCGGCCCGAGCTTGGCAAGGGTCTCGAAGGAGTCCACGAACTCGGCCATGATCCGGAAGATGCGCCAGGGATCTTCTCGGACAAAGCCATAGGGCTGATCAGTCATCGCGCGAACCATAGGGATTTGAGCCCGGTGTGACAAGCGCCGGACGCGCGGCGCGCAAAGCCAAATTGACGGGCGCGAGCGGCGTCCGTAGGCTCAATCCGATGTCTCGGCTGCCATTCGAGTTCATGCTGGCCCTCCGATACCTGCGTCCCAAACGCACCTTCGTGTCGGCGATCACCCTGATTGCCATCGTGGGAGTGCTGCTTGGCGTGGCGGTCCTGATCATCGTCATCGCGGTCATGAGCGGATTTGACCAACAGCTCCGCGAGAAGATTCTCGGGTTCAGCGCACACCTCCGGATCGAGGATTCCGATGTGCCGTTGCGCGACTACGAGCGTCTGATGGAGATCGTGGCCGCGCACCCGTTCGTGCGAGGGGTCGCCCCGTACGTCGAAGGGCAGGTCATGATCAAGACCCAGCCCGAAGTCGGCAGCCCGCGTTACATCGTGCCGCTGGTGCGCGGGGTTGATCCGCGCTTCGAGCCGAGAATCAGCCGGCTCTTGGACAGCCTCTGGGCGGGAACCAACGATTTGCGCGGATACAGCCTGCTTGCCGGACGCCAACTGGCCGCCAACCTCGGACTGCGCGTGGGCGATACGGTGGCCATCTATGCCGTGCGCCAGTTCGAGAAATGGGACTCGGCGCGCAAACAGGGGGAGGAGGAGGCGCCCGTCGCCGAGGACTATACGGTGCGCGGCATCTTCGAAGTGGGATTCCACGAGTTCGATTACGCGTACCTGGTGACATCGCTGGCCAACGCGCAGGACTTTTTCGATCTCCAAAATGAAGCGCACGGACTGATGGTCGCCCTGCAGGATCCCGACCAGGCGCCCCTGGCCAAGGCCGAGCTGCTGGCCAGTCTGGGCGGGCGATACAAGATTCGCACCTGGATGGAAGAGAACTCGACCATCCTCGAGGCGCTGGTGGTGGAGAAGCAGATGATGTTCTATCTCCTCTTCTTCATCACCATCGTGGCCGCGTTCGGCATCTGCAGCGGCCTGATCACGTTCGTGGTCCAGAAGACGCGCGAGATCGGCACCCTCAAAGCCATCGGCGCCAGCGCCGGCCAGGTGATGGCGCTGTTTCTGGGCCAAAGCCTGGTCGTGGGCGTTCTCGGCGTGACGGCTGGGCTCGGGCTTGGGCTGCTGGCGGTGGCCTACCGCAATGACTTCCTGTTCTTCATGCGCCGGGTCACCGGGTTCGATCTCTTTCCCGCGCAGATCTACTACTTCAACGAGCTGCCGGCCCTTGTCTTGCCGCAGGACATCGCCGTGATTTGCGGGGGGTCCCTGGTCATCTGCGTGCTGGCGGGGTTGATCCCAGCCTGGAATGCCGGCCGGCTCAAGCCGGTCGAGGCCCTTCGCCATGAGTAATGATGATCCTCGAGCCTCCGGGCCCGCGCTGGTGGTCGGACGCGACTTGCACAAGGCGTACCGGATGGGGCCGCGGGCTGTCGAAGTCCTCCGGGGCGTGAGCCTCGAAGTCCCCCGCGGGGCCTTCCTCGCCTTGCGCGGCGCCTCCGGAGCCGGCAAAAGCACGCTGCTGCATTTGCTGGGCGGATTGGACACACCCACCGCGGGCGAGGTGGTGGTGGATGGACGCAGCCTCGCCCTCATGTCGGCGAAAGAGTTGGCGGTCTTCCGGAATCGCCGGATCGGCTTCGTCTTCCAGGCCTACCACCTGTTGCCCGAATTGGACGCCCTCGAAAACGTCAGCCTTCCGGCGCGCATCGGACGTGTCTCCGCGCCGGAGGCCTCGCACCGTGCCGCCCAGTTGCTCCGGCGTGTCGGCCTCGATCATCGCCTGGACCATCGGCCGAGTGAATTGTCCGGGGGCGAACAACAGCGCGTGGCCATCGCCCGCGCCCTGGTCAACGCGCCCGACTTGATCCTGGCCGACGAGCCGACGGGGAACCTGGACACGCACACCGGCGACGGGATCATCGACCTGCTCTGCGATCTGCGGGCCGAGCACCACGCGACCCTCCTCATCGCCACCCACGACACCCGGGTCGCCGCCCGCGTGCCGCACGCGCTCGAGCTCGAGGACGGGCGGCTGATATCGCGCTGATCGAGGCTGGAGCCGCGCCGAAGCGCCCCCCGCTGTGCCGGCAAATGCACACTTGTTTGCCGCCGTCCGGGCGGCGTATGCTTGATGAACAGGCAAGAATTCTGCTGTTGAGACAGAGCATACGATTATGACAAACATGGATTGGTCCTTCGCATCGACCCGACACACGGCCCGACACCGCGCCCGAGCCGGCTTCACCCTGATCGAGTTGCTCGTGGTGATCGCGATCATCGCAATTCTCGCGTCGATGCTCTTGCCGGCCCTCTCCCGCGCCAAGGCAAAAGCCACCGCGATTTCATGCGCGAACAATCTGAAACAGTTGAGCGTGATCTGGACGATGTATTCCGGCGACAACAACGAAGTCCTGGTTCTCAATGGCAGCGGGACCGACACCGCGGTTCCGCTCACCTGGGTCGGCGGCAGCTTCGCGAGCGTCGAGTCCGACATGACCAATATTTTCAAACTGATCGATCCGAAGTACTCGCTTTTTGGACCCTATCTGCGCTCGACCGACATCTATCGCTGCCCCAGCGACAGAACCCTCGAACAGGTCGGCAACAAAAAGGTGCCCGTCGTCCGCAGTTATGGCATGAACTCATTCGTCGGATGGAAGGGATCCGGCTACCGGGACAATCCCCCATCCGGCTACAAGTTGTACACGCGGAGCGGCGACTTCACCGAAGCCGGTCCTTCGGAGATCTTTGTTTTCTCCGAAATCCATCATGACAGCATCTGCCGCCCGTTCTACGGCATGATCATGTCGCGACCGGCCTTTTACCACATGCCGGCCAATTATCACAAACCCTCGAGCACGTTCGCATTCGCGGACGCGCACGTGGAAATCCACAAATGGGTCGATCCGCGGACCTACAACCCGCCCAGGGGAATCGACTGGCACGGCCATAATGCCTCCGTGCCCAACAGCAGGGATGCCGTCTGGCTCCAGCAGCGCGCGTCCGTGCGCATCCGCTAGCCCGCATTGGTCCGCGTTTTTGGGGTCTTCGGCCCCCCGGTGGTGATGACTTCGCGAAACGTGCGGGCCGGGAATCGACCATGTCAAGATCGCGCAGAAGCCAGGGCGATCACCGGTATTACCTGCTGCCAGGAATGGGCCGGAGCAATCGGCGTCATCGCCGCCGAATCCTCGTTGCGGCTATTCTCGTCGGAATATGCGGCTCCGCGCTCTTTGGGGCCCTGCTCTACTGGGTGCATGGGCGATGACCCCGTTCTTTCGTTGTTTCCCGGGCCTTAAATTCCAGTTGCCAACGCCGCGAAAAGTCGTACTTTATGCGTTCTGTTTTCGAACGACCCCCGTCGGCGTGGCGGCGGAGCCACGGGAAGCGCTGCGTCGGCGCCAGCCGGTGGGGACAAGAACCCAAAGGAAGACTGCCTTGAACGCGGACTATTGCCGGAAAGCCCTGGAAAAAGTGGGCAACCCGAACACTCTGGTCAATCTGCTGTCGAAGCGCGTGCGCCAACTCAACTCGGCGGGCGGCGCCAGCACTCGGCCGTTGATCGCAGATGCGGGCAACCTGGGGGCCGCCGACATCGCCCTGCGGGAGATCATCGAAGACAAGATCACCTTCGAGGCTGTGCCTGCGGCGCCCACCCCCGAGGTGCACTTGAAGCGCAAGCGCCGCGGCTAGGCTTCGGCCCATGGCCGACATCGTGACCAACTCGAAGGCCCGGCGCGATTACCACATCATCGAGGCATTCGAGGCGGGCATTGTGCTGCGCGGCACCGAGGTGAAGTCGCTCCGCGCGGGCAAAGGCCAGATCGCCGATGCCTTCGCCCGTGTCGATCGGGGTGAAGCCTTTCTGCACAACGCGCACATCGACGAATACGCGCAGGGCAATCGCCAGAATCACATCCCTGCGGCGGCTCGAAAACTCCTGCTTCACCGCTCGGAGATTCGCAAGCTGGCGGCCTACGCCGAGGTCAAGGGACACGCCCTCGTGCCGCTTTCGCTCTACTGGAAGAACGGACGCGTCAAGGTGTCGCTCGCGGTTGGCCGCGGCAAGCAGGAATTCGACAAGCGCGAGGACCTCAAGCGGCGCGAATCCGA
Organism: uncultured Verrucomicrobiota bacterium; assembly: GCA_964413865.1. GTDB lineage: Bacteria > Verrucomicrobiota > Verrucomicrobiia > Limisphaerales > J093 > MWFF01. The sequence goes on along the minus strand of CAYPUR010000071.1, from coordinate 9,707 downwards.
TCGCGAGCTCAAGCAAATCACCATGCACCGCCTCAAGGGGCGGTGATTTGCGTCCGTGGTGATCCCGCGGGCGCGTTACCTCGGACGGCTTCCCGGCGGCACGTATGTCTTGTGCCAGTAGAACTGCCAGAGCCGATCCAACTTCGCGGTCTCGACGTGGCCGTCCATGCACGACATGTTGACCGCGCCTGGCAACGGCTCGCCCGGTTTCATGCTTTTCGGGGCGGCGCGCGGGCTGGCGATGCTGTGGCGCGCGATGCAGTAGCGGCCGATCCCGCCCGCCGGACCGTCCCCCTCGTAGAGGTTTCGCGCCGGCGGATCGGTTGGATCGGGCCAGGCATCGACCCACATGGCATCACCCACAAAGGGGGTCAACGCCGGCATTGCGATCTCCGCCTCCCGCGCCAGCACCTTGGTTTGCTCGAACCCCAGATCGTAATAGAGCCAGCCGTTGTATGAGTAGCTTCCCTGGTAGCCGAGGTTTGCGTTCGTGCGCCAAATCCACGTCTCGTCCGCGGTGCCATAGTCGGCATTGAGCGGATTCCGGCTGATGCGGCGGCGCGGTTCCGGCGCGGTGGGACAGTAGCGGATGAAGTGCGCTTGCCCCTGGTAATCCATCAGCTTGGCCATCCAGAGGCTGTTGCCCAGATCGTAGGGCACCGAGCGGGTGTAATCGCCCACGTACATCGCGTGGGCCAGGACCATCTGCTTGAGGTTGCTGGTGCACTTGACGTGCTGGGCCTTGGACTTGGCGCGCGCCAAGGCCGGGAGCAACATCCCGGCCAGAATCGCGATGATCGCGATCACCACCAGCAATTCGATGAGCGTGAACGCCAACCGCTGGAAGCCGCGATTGCCGGTCGTGTGCCCGGGTAGAGAAGTCCCGCTCAGGCGAAATGCGTGGTCGTTCCTCATAGAATGGTCCTCACGTGTTGTCCGCCGCAGGCACCGGTTCTCAATGCCTGTGACGCAAATATCATTCCCACGTCGCACCGCCGCCCGCAAGTGTGGAATCCATCCGTGCCGGATCGGCCCGCGAAAACAATCGACCGCAGCATGGTCGAAGACAGACAATGCATGCACAACCGAGCATGAAACATCTTCGCCTCTCCTCACTTGTCGCCGGCGGCGTCCTGGCCGGCTTGCTGAGCGCGGCGCACGGCGCCTCCCGACCCAATCTGATCTGGGTCATGGCCGATGACCTTGGCTACGGCGAGCTGGGGTGTTACGGACAGAAGGTGATCCGAACGCCACGACTCGATCGGATGGCCGCCCAGGGCATGCGCTTCACGCAGTTCTACGCCGGCGCGACCGTCTGCGCGCCATCGCGCTCGGTGCTGATGACCGGACAGCACCATGGACATACGCGCGTCCGCGGCAACGCCGGACGGCACAATCCCCTGGCCCAGGCCTTGCGCGCCGAGGACCGCACCGTCGCCCACATGTTGCGGGACGCGGGATACGCGACCGCTCTGATTGGGAAGTGGGGGTTGGGCGACGCCGGAGCGGCCGAGTGCGGGCTGCCGCGCAGGCAAGGTTTCGATTTCTTTTTTGGGTATCTGAACCAGCGCCATGCGCACAATCACTTCCCGGCGTTTCTCTGGCGCAACGAGGAGCGTGTGCCCTTGCCCAACATCGTCACGCCCGTCGGCGACGATGGCGCCGGCTATGCCACAGACGGAATCCTTTACGCCGACGATCTCTTCGCCGATGAAGCGCTCAAGTTCGTCTCGAACCATCAGCGCGAGCCGTTTTTTCTCTATTGGAGCCTGGTGACACCGCATGCCAACAACGAGCGCAATCAAGCTCTCAAAGACGGGGCGCATGCTCCCGACTACGGCCCCTACGCCAGAGAGGATTGGCCCAAACCGGATCGGGGCCACGCCGCGATGATCACCCGCCTGGACAGCTATGTCGGCCGCTTGCTCGACCACCTCGAACTGCTCGATCTGGACCGAAAGACGCTCGTCCTTTTCACAAGCGACAACGGTCCGCACAACGAAAGCAGCCACACCCTGGCCCGCTTTGCGCCCTCGGGCCCCTTCAGCGGCATCAAGCGCAGTCTCACCGACGGCGGCATCCGAGTCCCGATGATCGCCTGGTGCCCCGGCCTCGTCCCGGCCGGCGCGGTGTCCGGTCATGTCGGCTACTTCGGCGACTGGTTCGCAACGGCGGCGGAACTGGCTGGGGCGCCAAGACCCGAGGGGTTGGACTCGATCAGCTTTGCGCCGGCACTGCTGGGCCGCTTGGCTGACCAGGAGCGGCACGCGTTCCTGTACTGGGAGTTTCATGAAGGCGGCTTTCAGCAGGGCGCCCTCTATGAGGGGCGGTGGAAGGGGTTGCTGCGCGGCGGCCCGGGCGCGCCCATCCGCCTGCATGATCTGCGGCACGACACGGCTGAAAAAACGAACGTGGCGGCGGCCCACCCCGAAATCACAGCGAGGCTCGATGCCTTTCTGAAGACCGCGCGATCGGATTCCCCCGACTGGGTGCCGAGCGTTCGATAAGCTATGGCGAGGTTCGGCCAGCCCCGGACGGCTTGAGGTCGACGCAGGTGGATCGCTTTTTGGGTGGATTGGCCTGGGGGCCTGCCTTAGGCTCTTCCAAGTGATTCTATCGAAAGACTGACATGCACGCGCGACTGATTACCGAAAGCGTTTATTGGGTAGGCGCAATCGACTGGGACCGGCGGCTCTTTGACGACCTGATCCCGCTGCCCGACGGCACGACCTACAATGCGTACCTGGTGCGCGGGGCGGAGAAGACTGCGCTCCTTGACGCGGTCGATCCCGCCATGCTCGACACCCTGCTTGCCCGCCTCGCGAACGCAGGTGTCGAGAAGATCGATTACGTCGTCTCGCACCATACCGAGCAGGACCACTCGGGCGGTATTCCGCGCATCCTCGCCCAGTACCCCGAGGCGCAGGTGCTTGCGAGCGACAAGGCCAAAGGGCTGCTCACCGATCATCTGGGTCTTTCCCAGGACCGGCTGCGCGTGGTGCAGAACGGCGAGACGATCGATCTCGGAGGTCTGACCCTCGAGTTCATCTATTTCCCCTGGGTTCACTGGCCCGAGACGATGCTGACGTGGCTGCCGGAACGGCGCGTTCTTTTCACCTGCGACCTGTTCGGTTCGCATCTGGCGGCCAGCGAGATCCTCGCCCACGGCGACCCGCGGATCCTCCCTGCCGCGAAACGTTACTATGCCGAGATCATGATGCCGTTTTGCGGCTTCATCGAGAAGAACCTGGACCGCGTGACTGCGCTGGATCCCGGGATGATCGCGCCGAGCCACGGGCCGGTGTACGACGAGCCCGGCCTCATTCTCGATGCGTATCTGGATTGGGTGTCGGGACCGCCGAAGAACCTGGTGCTGCTGCCCTACATCTCGATGCACGGTTCGACGCGGATACTCGTCGAGCATTTCGTCGACGCCTGCGCACGGCGCAACGTGCGCGTCGAGCAACTCAATCTGGTCGATGCCGACGTCGGGAAGTTGGCGGTGTTGATGGTAGACGCCGCGACCATCGTGCTCGGCACCCCCACCGTTCTGGGCGGGCCGCACCCGCGGGTCGCCTACGCCGCACTCCTGGCCAACCTGCTCAAGCCCAAAGCCCGTTACCTCTCGGTCATCGGCTCTCTGGGGTGGGGCGGCAAGGCGGTCGAGCAACTCGCCGCGGCGGTCTCGAGCCTCAAGCTCGAATTGCTCCCTCCCGTTCTGTGCAAGGGGCTGCCCCAGCCCGGCGACATCAAGGCTGTGGAGGCGCTCGCCCAGGTCATTGCCGAGAAACACGCCGGGCTTTGACCGGATGCCGGCCCGGAGATTCCGTGCCGGGACAGGTTCACGGGCTCGGAGGCTTTCGGCGGTTGGCGGGCGATTCAGGGCGGCCAGACCAGCAGAAGCATCGGGATGCTGATGGCGATCGGACACATGACGGCCGCCGTCGCCGCGTTGTTCATGAAGTCCGACAAGGTCATGGTGACCACCAGGATCAGCGCCAGAGCCACCATGTCATGGCGCCAGCGCCCCCACAGAAACACGCCCACTGTGGCCCAGAGAATGACGAGAATCTCGATCTGGTCCTGCGTCATGGGAGAATCGATGATCTACCCCGCACACCAGACATCGTGCGAAGTCTGACCACCCTGTGCACTCACGGGGTGCAAGACTGCGGGTTAGGAGAACCCGAAAAGGCGCTTGGGCTTCGATCCGCCCGAGAGCTTTTCGCTCTTCTTCGGCGGGGACGTGATCCGCGTCTTCTTGGTTCGGGCCTTTCCCGGCTCCGGAACCGTGATTCCCGTGCTGCATGAGGGGCACTCCATCGGACGCCCGACCCACTCCAGCTTGGCCAGGATGGGCTGGCTGCAGACGGGGCAAAGAAACGTGAATTCTTTTCGGGACGTGTGTTTCATGGTCGTCGCCTTTCCGAGTTGAGTTTAAGCGTCCTGCGTTGCGCTCATGGCGGCGGGCTCGCGCTTCAGGGGGCAGGGCGCACGACATCGACGCCGTCCGGGGCCCGCACGGTGGTCTTGACGCGTCCGTCGACGCCCCGTTCGTGGCGCACTTCGAGAACGCCCTGGGGCGTCGGGACAGCCCCCTCGGCCCACTGCAGGTCGCCCAGGTGAGGGTCGATGCGAACTCGTTTGCAGCCCGGTTCGAGCACCTGGATGCCGAGGACATGCTCGCTGAGCCACGCAGTCGGTCCTGAGGCCCAGCCGTGGCAGAGGCTGTGGCGAAAGCCTTTGTAACAATAATTGCCGAAGTCGCCGTGCAAGTCCTTCTTTCCGGCAGGAACCATGTCGTCGATCGGCGCGGCATTCGCCGTCCAGTCGAGGTCGAAATCCTCCCAAAATGTGGTCGCGCCGAAGTCCAGCATCGCACCCCAATACGCCCGGATGGCGTCGAGGCAGCCCTGGTAGTCGCCGGCTCTGGCCCGGGCCAGCAGAACGTAATAGCCGTAGAACGTGCTCATCCGCTTGGCGCCGTCCACGGCCATCACCTCGCGGTTCATCACTCCGGCGTCCGCCAGTCCGGCCAGCGCGAGCAGTGCGGCGGCCTGCTTGCTGCCGCCGTGATCGGGCCGATGCTGGCGAAGGCGGGCCAGAGCGGCTCCGGACTTTCGGATCATATCGGCGTCGCCCAGCGCCGCGCCCAGTTCCTCGCCCGCCTCGAAGACCAGCACCATCAGGGACTGAAGTCCCGCGTGAATGGCCTGCTTGTTTTCGCTCGAGGGCCAGTCGAGGAAACGCGTTTCGGGAAGAGTCTCCGCTCCGCTGGCGGCGATATGCCTGGCCAGTTCATCGAGCAGAGCGTTGAGGTAGACATGCTGCTCGCGCAAATAGGCCAGGTCGCCCTGGTGACGGTACCAACTGGCATGGATCAACACCCACCACATCGAATAGGAACTGATCCCGTTCATCCATCGGGGAAGAGGTGTCTCCCGGCGGACGAGGTCGAGACTGGCCCGCACGACCGGGACATCGCCGAACACGGAGCAGATGGTCATTGTCTCCGGGTGCATGTCGCCGATCCAGACGAGCCGGTCGCGCTTGATGCCGTCCCAGACGTAATCCTGCATGTTCAGGTGCACGGTGTAGGCGCCGGTGCGCCAAATCCGATTCAGGCGCTCGTCATTGCAGCGAAACGAGCCGACGTAGGGCAGATCCCGGTAGAGAAAGACCGCGCGCACGGACTGAAGCGCCGCGAATGTGTCCGCATCGAGCAGATCGATCCGCACAAACCGGAATCCGGTGTTGCCAATCTCATGAGTCCCCAGCCAGGGCACCAGACATGTCTGATCCCGGACCGCATGGTCATTGGTCGCGGTCTCGTCGCCGCCCAGTTCGCTCATCGCCTCGCTGGCCGATTCGCCGAACCGGACGCGCAAGCGGACGGTCTTGCTCGCGGGTGTCGCGGCCTTGAGATCCGACACGGCAATCTGGATGCCTCCGTGCAATTCGCAGCCGAAATCGAGCAGCAGCCCCGGCGCCTCGCCCTGGTGACGCAAAACGCAGGCGACCTTGTTGTCCAGGGTGATCTGCCCGCTGCCCTCCCGCAGCAGGGCATCCGCATTCTCCACGGCGGATCGCTCCCCGACCGTCTTCCACACCACGCGCTTCGGCAGGATGTGCCGTCGGACCCGGGTGTCGGGCGTCGCAGGCTGGACACAATGCGCGGCGGCGCCCGGCGGCAGCAGGGGAGTGTCCGAAGAGCGCGCGGGATTGGCCTCGAACAGGCTGATTCCGAGAAGCAGCACCGACACCGCAATCAGCCGGCATTGGGCGGGGACCGCCGGGGTCCGATTCCGGTTCCCTGAAGGCGCGAGGGAGGGCGTCGTGTCCGGCTCGATCAACATCGAGCGCGCCGCGCACGGGCCGCGCAGCGAGTGGAGAAGGGCGGCGCTCGACGGGGGTCCGCATCGTCTGGCGGGTCTGGCGCGCCTGGCGGCTGCCGGCGCAGCCGGGCAGTTCGCACGAAGAGCAGTGTGCTGGTTCATGAATTGGACGCGGTCTGGAATCCGCGGTTGGTGGCAATGGGCCATCGGTTCAGTAGCCCAGGAGATAGGTGGGATCGTCACGGCTCTGACGGGTGCTGGAACGTGGGAACGCCTTGAGCGAGACCTGGAACGCGAGCGTCCAGTCCTCCTGTTGCCGCAGGGTCTCGGTCCGGTCGCGCAGGCGCAGCGTGAGCGCGCCCGTCCAGCTCCGAAAGTCGCGGAACACGGTGTAGTACTGCTCCTGCATTGTGGCGGTGCGGGCCTCGAAGTGCTGCGAGGCGCGGAAGGACCAGTCCTCGTTGAGCCGGAAATGGAGGCTGCTCAGGACGAGGTTGTTGCCGGAGTCCGGACCGAATCCGGGGATGTCGCGGAGATAGCGATGGCCGACCTTCCATTGCCAGACGTCGTTGGGGCGCAGGGTGACGGTGTGATTGGCCATGCGCCACGACGTGGTGTTGATGTCGTAACGGAGTTCGGAGTTGAGGACCAGCCACGTGCGCGGTGTGAAATCGATGTCCGAATAGAAGTCACCATAGGTCTCCTGATCGGCCCGCGGGCGGAGCCGCCAATCCATGAACAGCGCCCAGTGCAAAAGGTTTTCGACCTGGTCGCGGCGTTTGGTCTGGAGCCTGTTGCGCAGACCGAAGCGCAGCACGTTCTGGCTGTCGATGGCGTCGATGGAATTGTAGTCTGGATACTCGATCGGCATCATTTCGAGGCCGGGCCATTCGTAATCGAACTGGGGCAGGTCGAGCGGACGGCTGTTCGGCGTGGGGACGTAGACGTAGTTGACCGACGGTTCGACGATGTGGCGCAGGCCCGACACGTCGAAGACGCGGCTGCGCGCGTTGCGCCAGAGGCGCGACATTTTGGTCGAGACTTCAGCGCCGGTGTTGAACACCCAGCGATCTTGCAAATCCTGGTCAAGCAGGGTGTCCTGTTCCGCGCCATAATAGGTGTAGCGCCCGCCCACGCGCGGCGTCACGTTCAGCCAGCCGAAAAGGTTCCACGGCACCAGAAGCTGATGGTAGGTGTCCGCGCGCAGGGCGGCATAGTTGGTGGCGGGCGCAAAGTCGCCCTCGCGGTGGCGCAGGTAGGCCAGCGAACTTTCGCTCTCGTAATAGAAGGGCGAAATCCCCAGTTGCTGGCGCAGGCCGGTCAGTTTCAGATCCGGCAGGCGCTCGACTGTCTGCAGATGATCGTTGATCTGCGGCTGCGCGAGCAGGTCGAGACTGAAATTCGACCACTGCCGGTCGACCTCGACAAACGACTTGGGCATGATGTCCTTGCGGTACTCGTCCTCGAAGAAATCGTGTCGGAAGTAGGGATCCGACTCCGCGTTGACCGCAGCCTTCACGCTCAGGTTGGTGTGGACGAATGCGGAGTGCGAGAACCCGACGCGCCAGCGGTCCGCGGGGATCGGCTCGCCCAACTCGCCCACGTCGGGATCCTCGTCGTGGGCATAGTACGCGCTGAGGCTGCCCTGGCCCGCGCGACCAAGGTCGTATTCCACATCCGGCCCACCCGCCACCCCGCGCTTGGCGCGATAGTCCAGATGCAGAGACGCGGCTGCATTTGTGGCAATCGACCAGTTGTAGGTCGTCAGCAAGTAGGCCCCGTACAGGCTCCGATAACCGGGCAGGGCGTCCCAGTGATTGGATTTCCGGTTCAGATTGCGGCGGTACCGCGGAAGGTACATGACTGGCACTTTGCCCACGTAAAGCGTCGCCCCGCGCGCCTCGATGTACTCCCCCGGCTTGAACGTCAGGCTCTTGGCCCGGACGCGATAACCCGGCTCGGCGAAGTCGTCGGTTGTCACGAAGCCGTTTGTGGCGGTGTGGATCTTGTTGGTCAGATCGCTGCCCAACCCATGCCCGGCCGCGAAGTAAGGCGATCGGCCGGTCCGAAAGTGGGACGCCTGAATCTGTCGGGATGCGAAATCGTAGCGCAGCGTCTGGCCGGTCCACACCTCGGCCCCGCGTTCGAGGCGGACATTCCCCTCCGCCTCGACCACCGAAGTTTCGCGGTTCAGCTTGACCTGACGGGCGATGACCGTGGCGTCGCCGTACTGGACCAGGACCCCCGCGGGGTCGCTGACCATCAGAGTGCTCTCGATGTACTCGATCGAGCCATCGGAACTGAGCGCGTTGACCTCAATGCCCGGCGGTTCGTCGGCGCAAAATGCCGCACTGGCCAGCCCCATGGCCAGAACGGCCCGCACCCAATGCATTGCGCTCATCTGGAAAGTACGCTACCCAAAAGGGTTGAGCGGTGCCAAGCCTGAATCCGGGCAATGCGCGGGCAGAAACCGCGAGCGGATCGTCCGCACGATCGCTTCTCCCATGCACGGTGTCAGACGCCCCGCCGTGTGAGGGCACGCGGCGCTCGAGTTTGGACATCGTTCGGATTGGACCTCATCGCGCACTTCATCGATCCGTGGCGAGCAGCACGTCGTGGTCCCAGTCACGGGCCTACTTGCGGAACTCGATTTCGGTGAACCCGAACTGGCTGAAGAACAGCCGCAATTGAAGCTCGGCGCGTGTCTGGGCCTCATCCAGAATGCCGCTGTCGCGAGCCGCGCGGCGGATGGCATCGAGCCCCTCCCGCCGCGCGTTCTGCTGCAAATCCTTGTCGAAACGCCGCAGCAACCCCGTCGAATGCTCGAGGACCTGCGTTTTGTCCTCGTCCAGGTAGACATCCGTGATCGTGCAGCGCGGAAGCCGGATCGTCAGGTTGGTCCCGTCGACCTCGATGTCGCCGCGTTCGATTTGCGAGAGGTCGACGCCGGCCTTGACAACGCCGTGGGCAATCAGGAGCACGCGGCTTTCGCCGTAAATCCTCACATCTTCGAGGATCACCACTTTCTCCATCACGTACTTGACGGTGACCAACTGCGCCAGGCCCTGGATCTGTGTAAGAACAGCGGCTGTGTTCGTAAAACGGGGCGTTCTGTCGGGTCGAAGCAGCCGCACAACCGTCCAGCCGAACGCCAAACCAAGGCCCAGGGCGATCGCCAGCAGGCTGATCGCCAGAGCGGTAAGACGGTTGCGGGTCGCAGGCTGCACAGGCCCAACCTACCAATCACAGGACGCGTCGTCCAGAAAGGGCTCCGAGGGAGGGAGTGTATCCGCAGCGATACTCGACCGACCGAGGCCCGAAGCAGATGGCCCGGTGCCGCCCCGCCCCGCGGGGCTGGGGGGATTTGGCTCG
>CAYPUR010000070.1:18749-21450 GCA_964413865.1 uncultured Verrucomicrobiota bacterium | reverse complement strand
CGCGCCATGACCCCCCGACGGCGCGCCTGTCTTGAGTATGCCAATGTCACGAACTGATAATCGGTCTACTGACCCATCTAGGCGCCGGCTCCGCCTCCGGATCCACGCGCCCGCCACCACGATCCTCAACGGTCGCGCCATGCCCCGGAGCTGCTCCAACCAGATCCCATATGTCAATAATACGGATCTGCCCCTATTGCCTTTCTTCAGCGCCACCAAAGGCAACTAGAGTTACTCCCCAGGTGAAATCTGTGGCAAATGAGTCAAGTTTTGGCGCCGCGCAGCCGCGCCACTTGGCGAGGCGTCGGGCGCCGGTGATTGTGGTTGCCACCCAGCGGCCATGAGTTGTTCACACGCCCCCTTGGTCTGAGGCGAAGCCTCGCTAATTACCCCAAACAAAAACTTGTATTTGGGCGAATCGGGTCGACTGTCAGCGCTGTGGGAAACAGTTGGTACCAGAAACTCTTTGGGCTCGAGCCGCAGGACCGTCATGACGACGTCCGGGCGAGGGCTGATCACGGCGATGCGGACGCCCAGTTCTCGCTCGGGGTGCTGTACAGCGCAGCCGAGGGCGAGCAACAGGACCTGCCGCAGGCCGCGCGCTGGTACCAACAGGCGGCCGAGCAGAATCATCCGTTGGCGGAGTTCAATCTCAGCTTGATGCTCGCGGAGGGACAGGGTGTGCCGCGGGACGACGCCGGGGCGCTGCGCTGGATGCGCCGGGCTGCCGATCACGGCGATGCCGGCGCGCAATACAGCCTGGGAAAGCTCTGTCACCGCGCCAGCCTTGCCGGGGCGGAGTTGGACGCCGCGGAATCCCGGATCGAGGCTTACAAGTGGCTCACCCTAGCTGCCGCGCAGGGCTACAAGGACGCAGCAATTTCATGCGCGGGACTGTCGCTGGTCATGAGCAGAGAAGAGCTTGCCGAGGCCAATGCGCGCGCGCAGGACCTGTTGCCGCCTGTCGTCGCCGAGCCGGAGGTGCTCCACGCAGACGACTGACATGCAGGCTAGCCCGGATTTCTCACCACCGGGAGGATGACAACGAAATCCGGGCTGTGGCAAAACCGCGCCCACACGGGGGAAAATGAGGATCTGAGCGCTTCCGAAACCTCGCGAGTGCGGCGACACTCTGTTGCCCGATTCCCACTCTCCACTCGGGCGCGGTTTTGCTTTCCTAGCCTGCATGCTGACTTCTCTTGTGAACTCCGGCTTCGCGGTGGCAAGAAGTGGTGCGAAATGCAGGCTAGGCGAGTTCCTCGCCCAACTCGACGTTCCAGTAGGCCAGATCGAGGAAGTGCTTCCAACTGTCGTGACAGGGAAGGCCGAGGTTGACCTGCACAAACGGACGCCACTTCGGCCGCTTGGGTTTGCGGATCAGGTGCATACGGGCTTCCTGCGGCGTTCGGTTGGCCTTGAGTGTGTTGCAGGCCACGCACGAGCAAACGATGTTCTCCCACGTGGTCGGCCCGCCGCGGTCGCGGGGGATGACGTGGTCGAGATTGAGGTCTTTTCGCTCGAACGTGCGCCCGCAATACTGGCACGTGTTCTTGTCCCGTTCGAAGATGTTGTGCCGGGTGAATTTGACCTCCTTCTTCGGAAGGCGGTCAAACATGAGCAGCAGGATGACGCGCGGCACCCGGATCTTGAACGAGATGGTCCCGATCGACTCCGCATGCGGTTCCTGGCGTGAGAAGTCGCGCCACTCGTTGAAATCAAAGGTCTGGAAGTCCCCGTCAATCGTGTTCAAGACCACCTCGGCGTGCCCCTCGAAGACCAAGGTCAACGCCCGCCGCACGCTGCAAACATTCACCGCCTGCCACAGGCGGTTAAGTACCAGCACATGTTCGCTGAGGAACGAACTCATACCTGCTTCCAAGTGTGGCGACGCTATCACGGATGTCACAGAAGTGTCAATCGCACCCTGATCCGGCGTACGCACAGGCGTCTGTCCTCGCGCCGCGTGGGGGCACGCGGCCTTCAGCGGGAGTCTGCTGGCCCCCTGGGGCGTGCCCGATGCGCGGAGCCAGCCCGATTGTCCGATTGCCAAACCTTCAGGCGCGGCTCTACTATGGCGCCATGAAACGCATGACCCGGCTCGGGGTCGGATTGCTCTCGTTGTGCGCCGGCGCGCTCCTGGCAGTTGCCCAGGCGCCGGACGACTTGTATGTGCGGATCTACAATTTGATCCAGCAGGCGGATTCCCTGCGAGCCAGCGGGCGTGTCCAGGACGCCATCGAGAGGTACGTCGAAGCCCGGACCGTGCTCGACCAGCTCGAAACCAGCTATCCCAACTGGAACCCGAAGATTGTCAAATACCGCCGCGACTACATCGCCGAGCGCATGGGCCCCGCCGCCCCGTCGACGCCCGCTCCGGCAACCCCCGCGCCCGCCGCCGCCGCGCCGGGGGTCAAGAGCGACCCGGAATCCGCGCAGCGGATGACTGCGCTGCTGGAAGAAATCGCGAGCCTCAGCGCCGAGCGCGACACCCTCCAGGTCAAACTGCGCGAGGCCCTGACGGTTCAGCCCGCCGCGGTGGATCCGCGCGAGTTGTCCAAAGCCGAGCGTCGCCTCCAGGAGGCGCTGGCGGAGAACCAGAACCTCAAGGCCAACCTGGCTGAACACCAGACCAAGCTGGCGCGCGCGGCCGACCCGGATGCCTACGCCGAAGCGCAAGACGCGCTGAAAGAAGCGAACGACG
>CAYPUR010000070.1:0-18739 GCA_964413865.1 uncultured Verrucomicrobiota bacterium | reverse complement strand
TTCTTGTTGTTGTGCATCACAATCGCAATTACGATGCCTACGCCGCAGAGCAAGACGAGCTCAAAGCAGCGAACGACGCGCTCCAACGCCAAACCCAGTCCGTCACCGCCCTCACCAAGGAACGCGATGCCCTGCAGCAGAAACTCCAGCGCGCGACCGACAAGGCGCAAGCCCGAGCGGCCCGCGAGGAATCGAGGCTGACAAAGGCCGATTCCGCCGCTTACGCCGAGGCCCAGAAGGCGTTCAAGGAGGCACGGGATTCGCTCCGCCGCCAGGCCCAAGCCCTCACCGGCCTGACCAAGGAACGCGATTCCCTGCGCGAGCAGCTCGAACGGGCGAACCGCAGGAGCCAGACGCGGGCCGCTCAGGACGATTCCAGGCTGATGGCCGAACTCAAGACCAAGGCTGATGATCTGAAAGCCAAACTCGATCAGGCCCAGACGACTCTCGAAGCCGAACGCGGTCGCTCGGCCATTCTCGAGTCCGAGAAACTCACCCTCGAGAACCGGGTGATGACTCTGTCCGCTCGCCCCGCCACTCCCGCCCCGGTCCCGGCCGTGCCCCCAACCGGCAGCGCCGCCCCCGCCCCCGCTCCAACGCCGTCCGCCCCAACGCCGACTTCGGTGGCCGCCGCAGCCGCGCCCGCTGTCAGCCCCGCGCCTCCCGCGCCGCCGGCCAGCAACGCCGAGAAGGCCGCCGAGAAGGCCTGGGTCAAGCAACTCGAGCGCGAGCGCGACGATTTGCGCAAGCGGGTGGCCGCGCTTTCGCGCGAGGTGCAGGATCGCAAAGTGCGTGGCGGAACCGCGCGGCAGGATCGGCTCGCGGAGGAACTTGCCATCCTGCGCGCGCGCATCCAGGTGTATGAAGCGCGACAAGTGCCTTACTCACCCGAGGAGTTGGCCCTCTTCAACACCAAGGCCGCTCTGAGCGAGCGGGCCGAGCTTTCCGCGTCCAAACGCTCCGCTCGGCAGATCCCGGCCGGTGCCGCGGCCCTGGTCGCCGAGGCCAGGCGCGCCTTCCAGCGCGGCCAGCTTGCCGAAGCCGAACAGAAATTCCGGCAGGCGCTGGTTCTGGACGAGAAGAATGTGAATCTTTTGACCGACCTCGCTGCGACGCATCTTCAGCAGGGCCAGTTGGAGGCTGCGGAAGCGGCGTTGAACAAGGTGACCGCGCAGGAACCGAACGATCCCGAGGCCCTCGCCCTGCTCGGTTTGCTGCGCTACCAGCAGGCCAGATATGACGAGGCTCTCGATGTCCTGAGCCGGGCCGCGCAATTCAACCCGGACAACCCGAATACCCAAAACTACCTTGGCATCACGCTCGGCCTCAAAGGCCAGCGCGGCCCCGCCGAGCAGGCGTTCCGCAAGGCCATTCAACTCAATCCCGACTACCCGGAAGCCCACTACAACCTCGCCCTCATCTACGTCCACCAGAAGCCTCCGTTCTTCGAGTTGGCGCGCTGGCACTACAACAAGGCCCTCGCCGCAGGCCACCAGGCCAATCCCGAGATGGAGCGATTGCTCAGCGGCGCCGCCGCCGCCTCAGCGGCGCCGCAGAGTCCCTGACTTCCGGGCTCGCCGATCGCCGTTCTGCTGCCATAATCCCCAGCGTGCATGCATACGAGAACACTCTGAAGCAAACCGTGAGGACCATTACCGCCATAACGCTCAGCGCCCTGGCCTTGCTTGCCGCCTGGGCCGGGCGCGCGGCCGACGACCAGGCCGGGTTCGGTTTCCAGGGACCGGAGATCTTCCCCATCGACAATCTGATCAGCCTCCTGCGCGCGGCGGATTTCGACGGCGACGGCGCCCAGGATCTGATCGTGGTGAACAACGCCCGCTCGAAAATCAACATTCTCTTCAATCGCGCCGGCAAGACCAACGATCTCGCCTCCCAACCGATCAGGCGCGAGATCAATGAACTGCCGCCTGATGCCCGGTTCCGCATCGAGTCGCTGGCATCCGAGAAGACCATCTCGGCCCTGGTGGTGACCGATTTTAACGAAGACCAGCGTCCGGATCTGGCCTTTTTTGGCGCCCCCAAGGAACTCGTCGTCCAGTACAACGAGGGCGCCAACGCATGGAGCGCCCCGCGCCGCTGGAGCCTGGAAGACGGCCTCCTGGATCCAAACGCCTTGACGAGCGGCGACCTCAACGGCGACGGACTGGACGACCTCCTGATGCTCGGGGAGAGCACGCTCTACTTCCTGGCCCAAAAGCCCGATCACACCCTCGCCGAGCCGGAGAAGATCCCGTACAGCGGAGTCGTCAAGGCGGCGCAGATCATCGACATCGACGGCGACGGCCGGTCCGATCTGATGTTGGTGAATTGGGAGCATGCCAACCCGTTCCGGTTCCGTCTTCAAAACGCAGCCGGCCAACTCGGCCCTGAGGCCCATTTCACCCTCCCCGCCATTCGCTCGTATGCGATGGAGGATCTGGATGGCGACAAGAAGACCGAGGTCATGACCATTGCCGCCAAGTCGGGACGCGCCGAGATTTCCAACTTCATTCTCAAACCGGCCGAGGCGCTGACCGGCGATTTCAGCCAAGGCCAGTTCCAGGTCGTTCCCTTCGCGAAAACGACCAAGAACCGGCGCGGGATCGCCTGGGCCGACGTCAGCCACGACGGCTTGCCGGATCTCCTGGTCGCCGAACCGGACAGCGGACAGGTCTCGTTGTCTCTCCAGCAGCCCGACGGTTCACTGGCCGCGCCCCGCACCTTCCCGACTTTCACCGGAGTCGGCGAACTGGGCGTTGCGGACTGGGACGGCGACGGGCGGGCCGAGATCTTCTTCCTCAGCGCGGACGAGCGTCAGATCGGGGTCAGCCGCCTCGACGAGGCCGGGCGGATTGCTTTCCCCACCCTGATTCCGATCGAGGGGCGGCCTTTGACCATGGCCCCGGGCAGGGTGCGCGCCGATCCCAAGCCGCTGCCGGCGGCGGTGGTGGCTGTGCACGGCAAGCGCCACCTGTGGCTGCGCCCCGCGGACCGGGCCGTCACGCGCCAAAAGCTCAGCGAAGCCTTCAAGTCGAATCCCTCGAGCCTGACAATCCACGATCTCAACCACGACGGCTTGCCCGACCTGGTGGTGTTGATTCCGTATGAGAAGGTGAAAGTCCTGCTCCAGGGCAACACCGAGTCCTTCGACGAACAGGACGTCGCCCCGCCCGGCGGCAGCGCCGAGCAGCCGTGGTTGAGCGCCGCCGACGTGGACGGCGACGGCAAAGCCGAGCTCTTGCTCGCCCAGAAGAACTTCGTCCGGGCTGTGGTGCTGCAAGCCGACGCCGGCCTCAACGAAGGCGCATCGAGGACAACCTGGACCTTCCGCGTCAAGGAGCAGATCAATGGGGCATCGAGCAGCTCGCGCATCGTTGGGGCAGCTTCCCTGCGCAACGGAACCAACGACGTGGCGAGCCTCTTCCTGCTCGATGCCGAGCGGAAAGCCCTGACCTTGTGCGAACGCGATCCCTCGGGCGTCTGGCAGGCCCTGCGGAATGTGCCCCTGCCGGTGACCGATTTCACCGCTCTCGATGCGGTCGCTCTCGGCGGCGATCAGCCCAACGCTGTCTTGTTCCTCGGCTTGAACAGCGTCGCCTGGCTCCCCCTCCGCGGAATGGTCTGGGAGTTCTCGAGCCTCGACGGCTACGAGACTCCCGTCAAAGACGGCTTCCTCCACGACGTCGTCCCCGGCGATCTCAACCACGACGGTTGCCAGGACCTCGTCTTCCTCGAAACCGCCAAGAATTACCTCGACGTGGTCCGGTTCGAGCCGCCGCATCGACTCGCCCCAGCCAATCGCTGGCAGGTCTTCGAAGAACGGACCTTTCGGTCTCGCCGACCCGACACCCCCGAGCCGCGCGAGGCGTTGATTGCCGATCTGACCGGCGACGGCAAGAACGATCTGGCCGTCGTCGTCCATGATCGCATTCTGGTTTATCCCCAGGAATAGGGCGCTGTGCCACGCGACTATGTGCTGCCCCGATTTCAGGCGCCCGACGCGCCGCAAATCGATTATGCCCGGGAGCTGAACCCTCAGCAGTTCGCCGCGGTCACCGCTTTGCCCGGCCCGGCCCTGGTGATCGCCGGCGCCGGCGCCGGCAAAACACGCACGCTCGTCTACCGCGTGGCTTTCCTCATCGAACAGGGGATTCCTCCGGAAAGCATCCTCCTCCTCACGTTCACCAACAAGGCGGCGCGGGAGATGATGCAGCGCGTGCGCGACCTGCTCGAGAACGATTTGGCCGGCCTCTGGGGCGGCACGTTTCACTCCATCGGCCACCGCATCCTGCGCCGACACGCCGAAGCCATCGGGTATCCGCCCGACTTCACCATTCTGGACCGGGAGGACGCCGCGGACCTAATTCGCGCCTGCCTGGGCGACGCCAAGGTCGCGCCGCAGGAGCCTCTCTTCCCCAAGGCCGATGTGCTCGCCGAGATCTTCTCACTGGCCGCAAACATGCAGATCGGCATCGCCGAGACCCTCGGACGGCATTTCTCGTCGTTCGTAACACTGGCGGAGGCCATCGTCGACCTCCAGACGCGCTACACGGAACGGAAACGCCAGGCGGGCGTGGTCGATTTCGACGATCTTCTGGCGCTCTGGCTGGCTCTGCTCCGCGACCACCCGGACGTGCTCGAACGCCTGCAGCGCCGCTTTCAGTTCCTCCTGGTCGATGAGTACCAGGATACCAACCGGATTCAGAGCGACCTGGTCGATCTGCTGGCCGCCCGACACGACAATATCATGGCCGTCGGCGACGATTCCCAGAGCATCTACTCGTGGCGCGGCGCCAACTTCCAAAACATCCTGCGGTTCCCCGATCGGCATCCCAACACCACCGTCTACCGGATCGAGACCAATTACCGGAGCACGCCCGATATCCTTCGCCTCGCCAACGCCGCCATCGCTCCCAATGTCCATCAGTTCCCCAAGGAACTCGCCGCCGCGCGCCCGCCCGGTGCCAAGCCGGTGCTGGTCGTGTGCCCTGACGGCCGGGTCCAGGCGGCCTTCGTGGCCGCGCGCGCCACCGAGTTGCGTGAGGAAGGGACCTCGCTGAACGCCATGGCCGTGCTGTATCGGTCCCATTTCCATGCGCTCGAACTCCAGTTGGAACTGACCCGGCGCCACATCCCGTTCAGCATCACCAGCGGCATCCGCTTCTTCGAACAGGCCCATGTCAAGGATCTGACCGCCATTCTCAAACTGGTCTCGAATCACCGCGACGAAATCGCCTTCAAGCGCCTGGTTCGCCTGCTCCCCGGCATTGGCGCCGTCGCGTCCGGGCGGCTCTGGGCGCAGTTCGCCCGTCAGTTGCCCCCGCAGCCGTCCGCATCGTCATCGGTCCCGGACGCCCTGCCGCCGCCCTCCCCTGCTCTGCTTGCCCCCTCCTTTCAGGCCCTGGCGTCATCCGTGCCCAAGAGAGCATCCGCCGCATGGATGCAGCTCTCCGCGACACTCGGGCAACTTGAACAGGAGGAGCGCGCGCGAGGCAAGGTCTCGGACCTGATCGCTCTCGCGCTCGATGGCTTCTACAGAACCCATCTCGAGGCAACTTACGCCAACGCCCGCGCCCGGATGGACGACCTCGACCAACTCGCTTCCTATGGCCGACAGTTCGCAAGCCTGCACGAGTTCCTCGCCCAACTCGCCCTGCTCACCAACGTCGAGGCCGAAGGCGAAACCCGCCCTCAGCAGGAAGACGAACGCATCCGCCTCACAACGGTCCACCAGGCCAAGGGCCTCGAATTCGACGTCGTGTTCCTCATCATGCTCTGCGATGGCTTGTTCCCCTCGGCCCGGTCCGCCAAGAGCATCGAAGGCGAGGAGGAAGAGCGACGCCTGTTCTATGTCGCCATCACGCGCGCGCGCAATGAGCTCTACCTCTGTTACCCCGCCATGCGCAGCTTTGGCGCCGGCGGCGCCGAGACCCCCCAACAGCCCTCGCGGTTTCTCGAGGATCTGCCCGATGAATTGATGGAAACATGGAATCTCCACCCCCCCAGGTGGGGCGACGAAACTCAGACGCTGGAACCTCACTAACCCGCTTCAGGCCGGTATTTGCCGCCGTAGTCCGGTTCGTAGAGCCGCAGACCCAACACATCACGCATCCCATTGAAATGCCGATCGCGTGCGTAAATGCGCCATCCGCGGCTCACGCTCACGGCAGCCACGAGAATGTCATTCCAGGGGATCGTCTGGCCAGCGTCGCGAAGTCTCCAACTCATGTCCCGAGCGCGCTCCCAGAGGCCATCCTCGAACCGAGCGTAGGAAATGCACTGGAACATGCGCGCCAGTTGCTCCCGATCCTGCTTCCGGCATCCCCCCAGGACTTCAAGAAGCACAACACCGCAGCAGGCGGCTTCGTACTCCTCAAGCAAGCCCTCGAGACCGACTTTCGTGGCAATGTCGCCCCCGCGCCGGGCTGCCTCAATCCATACCGAAGAATCGACTAAAACCATCGCTAAACGTCCTGCCGCTCGATCTGTTCGTTGGTGATCGGATAGTCAAATGCGCCTTCCCGGAGCATACGACCGAACTCACGGGCTTTGTGGCGCCGAACAAAATCCGCCACCGCCTTGACCACAGCCGGGCTCTTCTTGGAATCGCCCGTAATACGAATCAAGTCCTCAAGCACACCTTTTTCGATGTCAACCGTAATTCTCACACCAGTTATTGTAATCAATAATCATCAAAATGACAACTCAATGTCATCACAAATACGACGAATGGAAACCAATTTTCACAATTATCAGTGAATTAGCCAATAGTAACGCCTTCTCGGGAAGCGCGCTTTTCAACAGCCCGCTGCCATCGAATCTGCGCCCCCACCACGCCGCACCGTCAAACGGTCCCCGGACATCAGATCACGGGCAGCCCTTTGAAATGTCCGCGCAAAGTCCTGAGACCATAAGTTCGTCAGCGGACTCACGGATCGAAGGACTAAGCAAACAGACTGCCGGGATTGACCCCGGCCGCGAGGTTGCGTCCGCCCTCGTAAAACCGATCGAGGCGCGCGCCGGTCCAGCGTCGCAACCGGTACAGGGTGGCAAAGACAAAATCAGGCGCCGCCTGCCCCTGGCCGCCGACGAGTTCGCCTCCGCGCCGGACGTTATCCTGCATCCAAGCCGGCAGGAGGAGGTGATACGGATTCCGCTTCACCTCGCCCACGTGGAACGTCAGGGCGGTGACGAGGTCGGCGACATCCGTCGGCGCAAGTTCCACCATCAGGTTCGGATCGTCCATCTGCCCCCAATACTCGATCTCGACACTGAAACATGAGAGCCGCGCGCCGAGCTCCTGCAGGGCGTCCGTGACCAGGCAATGCACCCCCTCGTGCGTGCTGTTCCAATCCTGGTCGTGAGGAAAGAAGATCACGCGCGGCTGATGTTCGAGGAGGATTTCGGCGATCGTGCGGACCATTGGCTGCCAGAGGGCGGGCTGACCCTCGCGTGTCTTGCGGTTGACCTTCTCGAGACCGGTTGGTCCGGTCTGGAGCAGGCCAAGGCCGAGGTACTGACAGGCGTTCCTGAGTTCCTCGAGCCGTCCCGCCTGGCGGGCGGGATTGCTGCCTTGGGTGACAGCGACGTTGATCACGTTCATGCGGGCCTCACGCAACAGGCGCAGCGCAAGACCGCCGACGATGCACTCATCGTCCGGGTGAGGCGAGAAGATCAAAGCCTTCGGCGCGTTGGCTGCGAGCTCCGGCTTTGGCGCCGGCGGAAACCCGCCGAGGGGATAGTTCTTCGCTTCCCGGGCGTACCGGGCATATTCGTTAACAAGGTGGTGATACGGGTTCATAGTTGACAATTACGACTGGGGCACCACGGGAAGACTTGCCGCGGCGATGGCTTGGCCGTGTCGTTTCTCCTTCTCGTCGGGGGTGTGCAGGTTGACCCGGCCGGCCAATTCCGGGAACTCGACCTGCAGCACGTGCTTGGCCGCGTCGAGAATCACCGATCCACCCGTGCCGGACGTGACCCGTCCGAGGATGAGGAGATGGCGAAACTCGTAGAAATCGGCGAAGTGGGCGATGGTATATCCGAGATAGGCGCCGATGGTTTCGTAGATGCGGCGCGCGCGCTCGTCGTTCGATGCCATCAGGGCCTGAACCTGTTTGAGGCATTCCGGCAAGGGTGTCCCGGCGGCCACCGGGATGCCGGCGGCCTCGACCAGCCGACCGACGCATTGTTGAGAAAAATACCTCGCGCCGCAGCCAAAATCGCCCGACCACTCGTCCACCGAAGCGCCGGGATTGTAGTCGACCGGCACAAACGCCAATTCGTTGAGCCACGAGGTGATGTTGCCCTGTGGGGTCACGTAGCCGCCCGCGGTGCTTGTGCCCAGCGCAATGCCGAGCACCGCGTTGTCGCTGAGCGCCATCGACCCGGCCAGCGCCGTCACCTCGCCGTCATTGACGACCTCGAAGGGGACATTGTTCCAGGCCTTGCGGATCTCGAAGAACAGGTCCTTGACACGGCGATTGAACAGATCGGGCGGCACGCCGCGGAAGAGCGAGGCGACCTTGACGCGATTGTTCACATACACCCCAGCCGCGCTGCCGCCGATGGCATCCACCCGCGGCAAGTGCTCGGCGGCGCGCCCGAGCGAGTGCATGATGCCGTCGTAGTGATACTGCGGATCGGGCTGGCGCACCGGATCCCAAACCACCTCCTCGCTGAACACGACGCGCCCGTCGATCAAGGCCGCCACCTTGCGGTCGCTCCCCCCCAGATCGAAGCCGATGCGGCAGCCTTCGAGGTGGCGTCCGAGCGGTTGCGTGTTCGAGCGGTGTGGGGGCAGTTCATCCGCCTGGCACCAGCGCGCCTCGAAGGGCCGCTCATAGACCCGCCCGCCCATCATCTCGGCGTCGAACTTGCCGGTCGCATGCGTCCTGTAATGGCCAGCGAGAGCTTCGGCAAGCGGGGCCGGCCCGGCAAAATGAATCCGGAAACCGCCGCGCGACCAGAGGAGAAACTTGAGCCAACGCTCGACGTGCAGGAAGTTCCCACTGCTGTCGGGATGATCCTCCGGCAGCACGGTGGTGGCGAAGCGCTCGATGGAACCATCCGCCTGTTCGAGTGCCACTCGCACCGGCACGGCCCGCCCGGTTTGAGACGCCAGGGCCTGGAAGGCGCGGTTTGCGAGCACCGGCGGGCGAAACGCCGGATCCAGAGGAGGCGCGACGCGCGGGGCGACGAGTTTCAAGCGTGTGTTAAGCATACAACGCTGATGAGCCTACGACGAATTCCGACTGCGAATCAAAGCGGAAATCGCGGTCAGCGGGAGATTCGGTGCATCTGGTTGTTGTCGGTATTGTGTCGCCTGGTGAGGACACCGGGCCCACACGGGATGGAGGCTCAGGCTGTAGGCCGCGTGCCCCCGCGCGGCGCAAACTCGATTCCCGCGGACAACCTACAGATGCACTGCGGGAGATCCGCACCCGGACGTGCGCTTGCCTTTCGCTCAGCCGCGGGCCACAGTCGCCCGCAATGGTATCCCAAGACGCGAAGACGAGCTCGCTTTGGATCGGACTGTGAACATCATCCAGCTCACCCCAGGCGCGGGCGGCATGTACTGCGGCAACTGCCTGCGCGATAACGCCCTGGTCGCCGAGTATCGACGGCGCGGCCACACCGCACTCATGGTGCCGCTCTACCTGCCGCTCACACTCGACGAGCCGGACTTGAGCGAGGGAACCCCGGTCTTCTTTGGCGGTATCAATGTTTACCTCGACCACAAGACGCCCCTATTCCGCTCAGCGCCGGCCTGGCTGCGCCGGTGGCTGGCCTCCCCTGCCCTGCTCCGCTGGACCGGCCGGTTCGCCGCCAAAACGCGCGCGCGCGACGTGGCGGACCTGACACTGTCGATGCTGCGCGGCGAGGAAGGGAACCAGGCGCGCGATCTGGATGAGTTCATCGTCTGGCTGGGCGCTCAGCCCAAGCCGGACGTGGTCTGTCTGTCCAACGCGCTGCTGATCGGAACCGCTCGCCGGATCCGACGCGACCTGGGCGTTCCGGTGGTGTGTCTGCTGGCCGGCGAAGACAGTTTCCTCGATGCCATGCCCGAGCCGTGGCGCACCGAGGTCTGGAAGACCCTCGCCGCTCGGGCGGCTGACATCGCGTTGTTCATCGCCCCAAGCCGCTACTTCGCGGATCGGATGTGCGCGCGCCTGGGGGTCGCGGCCGACCGCATCGAGGTGGTGCCGACCGCAATCAATCTCGATGGCTACCCCGCCCCGCCTGCTGCCCCTCCCCCGGCACCCGAAGCGCCGCAGTCCACAACCCAGACGTCCGCCTCCGCCCCCGACGCCGCTCCTGTCCTCGGCTACTTCGCTCGCATGTGCCCGGAGAAAGGCCTCGACACCCTGATCGACGCGTTCATCGCGATTCGCCGCCGCGCGCGCGTGCCAACGCTCCGGCTGAAGGTGGGCGGCGGGTGCGGGCCGGCCGACACGGCCTTTGTCGAGGAGATGCGCACGCGGCTGCGGGCCAGCGGCCTGCTGGCCGATGGCGAGTTCCATCCGAACCTGGGTCGCTCCGCAAAGATCGCATTCCTGACCTCCCTGACGGTGTTTTCGGTTCCGGCGCTCTATGGCGAGGCCTTCGGAATGTACCTGCTCGAGGCGATGGCCGCCGGCGTGCCGGTTGTCCAACCGGACCATGCAGCCTTTCCCGAGGTTGTGCGGGCGACGGGCGGCGGTGTGGTGTGTCCCGCGGGTGATCCTCGGGCTCTGGCGCAGGCCATCGAGGATCTGCTGCTCGACCCGGCACGCTGCCGGGCACTGGGCGAGGCCGGTCAGCGCGCCGCCCATACCGCTTACTCGATCGCATCGGGGGCCGACGCCATGCTCCGGTTGTTCCAGCGCTTGACATCCGCCGCCTGAGCCCGTTGCCTGAAGCGCCGTCGCAACACACCGTCGACAACCCGCATCCATGGCTTTCGAAATCAAACTCCAAAGGCGCGTCGAGTTCTCGGAAACCGATGCGGCCGGCATCGTCCATTTCTCGAATTTCTTCCGCTACATGGAAAGCGCCGAACACGCCTTTTTCCGGTCGCTGGGCTATTCCATCATGATGAGCCGTTTCGATCCCCCGCTCGGGTTCCCTCGCGTCCACGTCTCGTGCGATTATCGGTCACCTCTGCGGTTCGAGGACCTGGTCGAGGTCCATTTGCTGGTCCGCATGAAGAAGGCGAAGGTGCTCAGTTACCTGGTTAAGTTCCACAACCTCACCGCCGAGCCGGCCATCGAGGCCGCGCGCGGCGTCTTGACCGTCGTCTGCGTGACGCACACAGCCGACGGCCAGCTCAAGGCGAGGCCGATCCCGCAGGAGCTGGCCGATCTGATCGAGGTGGCGCCGGCCCATCTGCTGGCCTGAGGAGACGCGCGCGCGCACGATCGCAGGTGTCGTGATTGCAGGTTGACGCCGCGCGCGTGTTGGGTTGAATACCTCCCGACGATGACATCGTGTTGGCAGACCTTATGACTCCAATCCTTGTATGAACACACGCCTCTCACGCCGTTCCGTGCTCAAGACCCTCGCGGGCAGCGCCGCATTGGCCAGCGCGGCTCAATGGACATCGACCGCCCTGGCCGCTGAGGGCGGCGCGGCCGGGCTCAAGGGCAACATCCGCCACTCGGTCTCGCGCTGGTGTTATGGCAAAACCAGCCTCGATGCCCTTTGCACCGCATGCAAGGAGATCGGCATCGAGTCGGTCGAACTCCTTGGCCCGGACGACTGGCCGGTGGTCAAGAAGCACGGGTTGGTCTGCGCCATGTGCAATGGCCCGGACAGCATCGGTTACGGATGGAACCGGGTCGAACACCATGAGAAGCTGCTCGCGGGCTTCGAGCGGATGATCCCGCAGGTCGCCGAGTTCGGCTTCCCGAACATCATCACCTTCTCGGGCAACCGCCGCGGAATGTCCGACGAGGAAGGCCTGAGGAATTGCGCCCTTGGCCTGAAGAAGCTCATGCCCATCGCCGAGAAACACAAGGTCACGGTCATCGTCGAGTTGCTCAACAGCAAGGTCGATCACAAAGACTACATGGCGGATCACACCGTCTGGGGCGTCGAACTCTGCAAACAGGTCGGCTCGGAATGGTGCAAGCTCCTTTACGACATCTATCACATGCAAATCATGGAGGGCGACCTGATGCGCTCGATCAACGATTACAACCCCTATATCGGCCATTACCACACCGGCGGCAACCCGGGCCGCAACGAGATCGACGAGACCCAGGAAATCCACTACCCGGCTGTCATGCGGGCGATCGTCGCCACCGGATACAAGGGATTCGTCGGTCAGGAGTTCGTCCCGAAACGCCCCGACCCGATCGCGTCGCTGCGGCAGGCAATCCGAATTTGCGACGTGTAATCGAAGTTGCCCCCGAAGGCCTGTTCTGTCCCGCGGGCGATTTCCACATCGATCCGCAGCGCAGGGTGGCTCGTGCCCTGATCACGCATGCGCACAGCGATCATGCGCGCCCCGGTTCGGAGGCCTATCTCTGTGCCAAACCGGGCGCCGGCCTGCTCGCTGCACGCCTCGGTCGCAAGGCCATCATCACCAGCATCCCGTATGGCCAGACCGTCTCCATGAACGGAGTCCGGGTGTCGTTTCACCCGGCCGGCCATGTCCTTGGCTCCGCCCAGATCCGCATCGAGCATCACGGCGAAGTCTGGGTGGTCAGCGGCGACTACAAGCTCGACGCCGACCCAACCTGCAATCCATTCGAACCGGTCCGATGCCACACGTTTGTCACCGAGTCCACATTCGGCCTGCCGCTGTTTCATTGGCCCCCGACAGCGGAAGTCGTGGCGGAGTTGCACGCGTGGTGGATTGCCAATCAGCATGCGGGGCGATCCAGCGTGATCTTCGCCTACGCGCTCGGAAAGACGCAGCGCCTCCTTGCGCACCTCGACACCTCGATCGGACCTGTCCTGGTGCATGAGGCTGCGCATCGGCTGCTCGCCTGCTACCGCGCTGCGGGTGTCCCCCTGCCTCAAGTCGCCCCGGCAACCGAGGAGAACCTCCGGCGAATCGCCGGGCGCGGCCTGGTCATCGCCTCCCCGACGGCAGATCCGTCCGCCCTGCTCAACTTCTCCGGGCCGCCCTCGACCGCGTTCGTGTCGGGCTGGATGCTGCTGCGCAAGATGCAGCGCGGGCGCGGCGTCGGGCGAGGGTTCGTCTTGTCCGACCATGCCGATTGGGGCGGTCTCTTGACGGCCATTGGCGCGAGCGGCGCCAATCTCGTGCTGACCACCCACGGCTATTCCGCGCCCCTGGCGCGCTATCTTCGCGAAAACGGGCGCCCGGCTGAAGTCCTGCCAACACATCGAGGATGAAGGCCTTCGCGCAACTGATCGAGACGATCCGCGCCGCGCCATCCTCTTCCGGAAAGGTGGCGGCTCTGGCCGATTACTTCTGCCGGGCGGAGCCTGCGGACGCCGCGTGGGCCTTGGCCTTGCTCAACCGACGCCGCTCGACACAAATGGTCGAACCGGCCCTCCTCCGCCTCTGGGCGGCCGAGGCCGCCGCCATTCCGCTGTGGCTGATCGACGAGTGCCATCAGGTGGCCGGCGACCTCGGCGAGACGTTGGCCCTGATCCTGCCGCCCGTCTCAGGTCTGAACACGGCGTCGCGCGTTCCCGTCGGCGAACCAAGCCCGGACCCTCAAGGGCCTTGTCCGCCCGCACACGGCGGATCGGCGGAATCCGCCCTCAGCCTGCGCCAACTCATCGAGAACCGACTGTTGCCCCTCAGTGGTCTCGATACCGCCGCCCAGCATGACCTGGTTCTCGCGACATCGGCCCAACTGGACACGCGCCAGCGGTTGCTTTGGAACCGACTCCTGACCGGCACGTTCCGAATTGGCGTGTCACGCGCCATGCTCGCCCGCGCACTCGCCCGCCAAACATCCATCGACCCCGCGATCGTCGAATACCGAATCATGGGCGACTGGGAGCCGCGCGCGGAGGACTTCCGCCGACTCGTCTCACCCGAAACGGCGCTCGATGACGCCGCCCGCCCGTACCCGTTCCATCCTCTCGCCGAACCCGATGACGCGGCTTCCGCTCGGCCCCCCGCGCCTGATTGCCAGGTCGAGTGGGACTGGATTGGCCAGCGACTCCAGGTGATTCGGCGTCGCGGCCACACGTTCCTGTGGTCCGAGCCCAAAGGGATTCTCACAGACGCCCTGCCCGGGCTGGCGCAGGCAGCCTCGCTCCTCCCCGACGGAACGGTGCTCGAAGGGATCCTCTCGCCCCGGCACGGCGCATGTGGACCCGCGGGACCTCCCGCTTCCGCATCACCCGTCCTCCGCGAACTCGCGCGACGACGCGCGGCCACAGGCCCGCTGCTGTTCATCGCCCGCGACTTGCTCGAACATCGCGGGAACGATTGGCGTACACGCCCTTTGACGAAGCGACGTCAAGAACTCGAAGATCTGCTTCGAGCAGCCGAATCGGCCTGGGTCGACGCGCAGAGGCAGGTGCAACGACGCACATTCGCGCAGGGGGAACTGTTCGAAGACTCGGCGATCTTCTCACGATCGCGCGCCGATTGCACAGAAGCTCCCCATCCGCCCCACCCGCCACCGTGTCCCCTCCGGTTGTCGCCCCTTGTGCCGGTTGCTGCCAGCGAATGGTCGGCGATGCGGATCGAGTCAGTGTGCCCGCCCGGCGCGGCTGGTCTTCTGTTCAGGAGACTCAATTCGGTCTATGGGGGGCGTCGGCGCGAAGACGTCTGGCAGAGGGTACCCATTTCGCGCGCTAAAAGCTCAGCAGACACTGCCAGATAAACATGTTGCCCATGCCGTCGATCTCTTCCCACACCCGGCGCACCATCGCCGGATCGCCCGTGATCGGAGGCAATCCAGCGCCCTTCTCGTCCCACGGGTAGCACACGCCGGGTGCAACCCGGGGCTTGGGGCGGCCCGCCAGTCCGCCGAGCTTCGCACGGTCCGCCACCGACGCGGCCAGGTCGGAGGGCGGGGTGGCTGTCGGGGGGGCGTACGAACCGGAGGAGTAGACCCCCTTCTCGCGGCAGACATCGGTCATCACCCGCACGTTCTCGATGCTGGTGTCGTCCTGCATGATGGCGCCAGCATCCATGATGTACCCGCCCTCCGAGGCCACCTCATCGAGCACGCGCGTGCAGAAGGCCCGCACTTCGTCGGGTTTTCCGTAGCTGAGCAGCCCGTTCGGTATCCCGCCGCTCAAACAGAATTTGTCATGGAGTCGGCGATGCGCCTCGAAGATGTCGTCCCGATCGCAGTGGAACACGATGCTGCGGTCGGGCAGTTCGCGGAACGAATCGAAGTGATGCTGCCACTTGCCCTCCGCGTAGAAGAGGGTCTGGCGCCCGTTCTTCCAGAATTCCTCGATGATCGGTTTGAGCGTCGGCCAATAGTGCGAGGCGTACTGGGCCGGATTGATGAGCGGCACACACCCGCGATGCATCCAGAATCCGATCGGCACCTGCCTGTTGGGATCCGAGGTCGCCAGGCCGATGTGGCAGAGGTGGGGCATGAGCGCCTCGCACGCCTCGAGCACCTTCTTGGGCTGCGTGTGCATGTCGAGCGTCAACCCCACATAGCCGCGCAGCTTGTCGGCGATGATGTCGAAGGGGGCCTTGAAAATCCCGGCAATGGCCGAGGCGGTGCCGCACTCCGCCCGCAACCGGGCCGTCTGCGGGCCGAACGCATAGAAGTACGTGAGCATGGCCATCGCCCCCTTCACGAACGCCAGGTTGTTGCGGTAGGTCGAAGACTCCCCGATGCGGCTCACCTCCGTCGAAACCCGCGGGAACCAGACGTTGTAGAGAAAACCGGTCGGATCGTCGATCAACGCATCGTATTCGTCCGCCTTCATGAAGGCCTGATCCTCCGACGGCTCGATGTAGTTGAAGCCGACGGTGTGCGGGATGCCGATGCCCGGGATGCCGTAGTAGCGCAAACCCATCGCCTGGGCGAGACCGGTCCAGACATAGACCATGTTGGGCACGACGGCGTCCCAGCCAAAATCCCTCGCGCACTTGATCGCGGCCTCGAATGCCTTGGGGTAATCATGGGCCACATCCTGACAGGTGTAGCCGGCATACTTGGCGGTGAATTCGGCGACGAAGGGCCGGATGGGGACCCGATCCGGCTTCTCGTTGCGCAGCGCCGTCACGTAACGGTTAAAACGTTCCTGATAGAGTTGTTCCGTGTTCATGGGCTTCGATGCGTCTCGGCCCCTATCAAAACGCGCCCCGCAACTCGATTACAACTCCAATCGCAGTTTGTGAAACTTCGCCGGGCACGGCGGGGTCCTGAGAGTGCTGGGAATCCAATCCCCGCACAAACGAAAGTCGGTGCAAAACCGGAGCAACTGTTATGAACGCATCTCTTCGCCATGCCGCGGCCGCCACTGCGCTGGCCGCTTGCCTTGCCGTCCCCGTCTTCGCCGCGGAACCGCCCGATGCCCAAATCGACTTCGGCGCCTTCGCGCCGTCTGATTCCGGAGGCGAGTTCGTCGAGGTCCACATCCGCAGCAACTTGATCTCCATGGCGGCGCGCCTTGCGGAAAAAGCCGAGCCTGAGGTGGCCCAGTTGATCCGCGGCCTCCAGCTCATCCGTGTCAATGTCATCTCCCTGGACGACAAGAACCGTGCCGAGATGGAACAGCGCGTCAAAACCATCCGGGCCGATCTGGACGCCCGGGGTTGGGAACGCCTTGTCACGGTGCAAAACCCAAAGGAAGACGTGGGCGTATACCTCAAGCTGCGAGGCGACGAGGCGATCGAAGGAATCGTCGTCACCGTGATCGGGGACGCCAAGGAAGCCGTTCTTGTCAACATCGTGGGCAATCTGAAGCCCGAGAAGCTGGCCATGATCGGCGAGCGATTTCACATCGAACACCTCAAGAAACTGGGGCCTGTCGCCGAGCCGCCCAAGGCGAACTGACCCCGCATCCCCGGTGCGCCATTGCGCCCGGAACCTCCGTTCGCATGAACCGTGAAACCGTAGCCGCGGACGTGAGTCCGGGCCATCTCGCTCCGTCAAAGGCTGGAACCAGCGCAGACTCACGTCGGTGGCTGCAAACCGGTTTATGGTCCCCACGCGCATTCAACTGTTGAATCTCAACGCTTCCCATGAGCCCTTCCTTAAACACTCCTGCTTCCCCCGCGGTGCACGGCTCGGTGCAGACCATCCTGCTCGGCGGGTTGGCGCTCGCGTTGGCGGCCGTCGTCGTGCTGCCTCTCATGGTTCCGGCGGCCCTCTATCTGTCCCTGCGTCCCAGCGGCGGCCTCGATGTCTTGCGCCAGGCCGTGGCTCAGTCGGCCGGGGTCGAGCTCGAGCCCGAGATCCAGATCGCCCTGCGGCCCGCGGCCTGCGCCCTCTTGCGCGCCGGCGCGGCGCTGGCCGATCATCCGCCTGAATTGCACGCCGCGCTCGGCGCCATCCGCGCCGTCGAAGTGGGCGTCTACCAGGTTGCCGCGTCGAAGCCACCCGCAAAGCCCCGGGGCATGCTCGGCGAAATCGACCGCGCCATGGCGGCGCGCGGATGGGAACGGGTTGTCGGGGTGGTGAACGCACGCGACATGGTCGCAGTGTTCGCCCCTCGGAACATCCGGTCGCACCGCGACCTCTCGCTGGCAGTCTTGGTCTTCGACGGCTCCCGGGTCGTGGCGGCCTCCGTCCGCGGCGATCCCGAGGCAGTGATCGATTTGGCCTTGGAGCACGCGCCACGTCATCATGTCCCCCGGCTCGCCCTGACCCGGTGAGGGCAGCGCAGTGGCGCGATCCCGCACATCAGCCCCGGATGATCCTCGTGTCATCCGGGCCCAGCCCCCGCTGCGATCCGCCTCACCATCGCCTGCGAGCCACGACGAACGCGTTCAACATCGCGTACCGCAGCGGGGTGAGATTCAGCAGATAATCGATCGGCTGCCGCACATACCGGTCGGTGCATTCGACGCGCTCGATCGCGCAGCCGAGGCGATCCAGGAAGAACGCCATCTCCAGACCGTTTGTGGCCACGATTGCGTCATCGTCCGGTGTGAACGGCTCCTTCACGATCGGCTGCATCCGGTCGAATCGCACCGCGCCGGGCGCGGCGCGGATTTGGCGGCGTTTGGCCAGCAACCGCCGCGCATTGCGCCACTTGTTGCACAAACCGCGCATCGCAGGATGATAGTCGCGCCACCCCAACGCGCGGAAGAAGTTCGGACTCGATACAACCACCCGGGCGCCTGGGCGCGCCACACGCACCAACTCGGCGAGAAACCCCTCCGGATCCTCGACATGTTCAAGAACGTTCAGCGCGCCCGCCGACCCGAAATGCCGATCCGGGAATGGTAACTGGCGCCCGTCGTAAACCTGGCAGTCCAGGCCGACTTGACGGGCCTTTGCGACGTTCGGTTCCGACACCTCGACGCCGCAGGCCTCATAACCCCCGTCCCGCAATCGGCGCACCACCTGTCCCACCCCGCACCCGACATCCAGCGCACGGTCGCCGGCCTGATCCGGACGCAACGTGTCGGCGTACTTCGCGTAGAAGCCCTCGTCCCATCCCGCCAGGAACTCCGCATAGGCCTCGTTGTGCAGATACGTTTCTTGGTGCCCCATTCGGATTCCAAGAATGCATCATACCCCTCCCCCGGGCAAGAACCGCGGCGCGCCTGAAGACACTGGGGGCACATGAAGGAGTTCTGCGATGGAAACAGTGTGATGCATTTCTCCATCGTTCATGCCCG
>CAYPUR010000069.1:0-21520 GCA_964413865.1 uncultured Verrucomicrobiota bacterium | reverse complement strand
GATTCAACCCGCGTGGCGGTTTTACGCTCATCGAACTGCTGGTGGTGATCGCGATTATCGCCATCCTGGCGGGGATGCTGCTGCCCGCGCTGTCCAAGGCCAAGACCAAGTCGCAGGGCATCTTCTGCATGAACAACGGCAAGCAGATGATGTTGTCGATCGCGCTGTATTCGCAGGACTACGACGACCTGTTGCCGCCAAACCCCGACGATGGGAACACGACTCCCGGCTACGCATGGGTCGGCGGACAGGGGGCAGGGGCGGTGCGCAGGAATTCAACACGGACATTCTGCGGGATCCGACCAGGTCGTTGCTCGTGCCTTACAATGGCGGATCGGTGACGCTGTACAAGTGCCCAGCCGACAAGCGAATCGGGACCTACCAAGGCAACGATGCCACGCAGCGCGGCAAGAAGGTGCCCGCAGCCCGGACGTTCGCGATGAACCAGGCGGTTGGCACGTATCCATACGAGGCCGGATGCAGAATGTCCGTCCACGGCCCGTGGCTGAACTCGACCTCCGGCGGCCATTCGCGCGGCCAACGCTGGTTCACGTACGGCAAGAACTCTGACTTTCACAATCCGGGGGCGGCCAACACGTGGGTCCTCATCGACGAGGACGCCGACAGTCTCAATGACGCCGCGTTCGGTGTGGGCTGCCTGACGCCGCGATGGATCGATTGGGTGGGCACCTACCACAACATGGCCTGCGGATTTGCGTTTGCCGACGGGCATTCGGAGATCCACCGATGGAGGCAGCCGGACACCAAGGTCTACCGGGGCAACACCGCCCAGATCACGCCCAAGAATCCGTCCGACTGGCAGTGGATCGCCGAACGGACCTCCGCCAGAATCCCGGGCAAGTAACCGGACTTCCTGACACTCGCTTCCAAAGCACGCCGGACGGCCCGTGGACCGCCCGGCGTTGTGTTTTTGGCGAGGCTTCGCCGTGGCCAACTCCATGAAACATGCGGGCTGAACACAGCGTCAGAAGTTCCGCCGCGTGAGGGCACGCGGCCTAGCCCCTGTAGGCCGGGTCCCCTGACCCGGCGCTGCATCATTGCTGTCGCTCTGTATTGCTGTGCTCAAAGCTTGTGACCGGCGCCGTTTTCGGGCTTGATCGGCCCCGTGTTTGAGCTTGTCCAGACCGATCCGGCCTCGAAGGCCAGGCTCGGGCGTTTGACCACTGTCCGCGGGGTCATCGACACGCCGGTGTTCATGCCGGTCGGCACGCAGGCCAGCGTGAAGGCGCTCGACCCGCGCGAGTTGCGCGAGATGGGCACCCAGATCATCCTCGGCAACACCTATCACCTCAGCATCCGGCCCGGACTCGAAATCATCGAGGCCGCCGGCGGCCTGCATCGGTTCATGGCTTGGGAAGGACCGATCTTGACCGACAGCGGCGGTTTCCAGGTGTTCAGCCTGGCCAAGATCCGCAAGGTCAAGGCCCATGGCGTCGAGTTCCGCTCGCATCTCGACGGCTCGCCGCTGTTCCTCGGGCCGAAGGAGGCGATGGCGATCCAGCGCGCGCTCGGCTCGGACATCGCGATGGTTTTCGACGAATGCCCGCCGCACGACGCGCCAGCCAAGGAACAGCGCCTTGCTGTCGAGCGCACCATGCGCTGGGCGGGCGAGTGCCGCGAGGAGCCGCGGTCTGCCGGGCAACTGGTTTTTGGCATCGTCCAGGGAGGCGCCGACGCGGCTTTGCGCGAGGAATGCGCCCGCGCGATCACAGCCCTGGATTTCGACGGCTACGCCATTGGCGGGGTCAGCGTGGGCGAACCCGAGCCGGAGATGCTGCGGGCCATCGAGTTCGCCGAGCCCTTTCTTCCCGCCGGAAAGGCGCGCTACGCGATGGGCCTGGGGACCCCGGCGCAGATGATCGAGTTGGTCGCGCGCGGTGTGGACATGTTCGACTGCGTGTTGCCGACGCGCGTGGCCCGGAACGGCACCGCGTTCACGCGGGAGGGCACGTTCGCGATCAAGGGCGGCGCCTGCAAGGCGGAGGTGCGCCCGATTGACGAGCGCTGCGGATGTTTTGCCTGCCGGCACTTCAGCCGGGCCTACATCCGCCATCTGCTCAACGTGAACGAAATCCTCGGCCTGCGGCTGGTCAGCATCCACAACTCGCACTTCTATCTCCACGTGATGCGCGAGATCCGCGCCCACCTGGCCGCCGGTACGTTCAGCGATTACCGGCGCGAGTTCCTCGCCCACTACATCCCGACCCGGCGCGTCCTCGCGTCCCGGCGCGGTTTTGCCCCAGCCCGGATTTCAGATGATTCCTTCAGGCGTTGAGAAACCCGGGCTAAAACCCTTGAACCCCAGAACTGAGTGCAATCAAGCCATGTTTGGCTCTCACCCCCATCGCTTTCGTTCCGCGAGGATTCTACGGAGCGAGGCGCGCCTCGCCAGCGAGCCAAATCCCCTCCAGCAAAACCGGAATGAATTTTTGCACAGACCCTAAGGCCCAGCGCAACCGATCCGAGGACATGCTTCGTCGGTCCGAGGCGGAGCCTCGCTAATATGTTGCCCCGCCAAGAATGGGAACTGGAGTCGGTCCTCCGCCTGCTCATGATCCTGTTTCTCGGGCTGGCCACGGTGGGTCTGGTGAGCAACCTTGCGGACCGGCTGGCCGGAGGGGAACCCGACGAGGCGCGTCAAGCCCTGGTCGGGCTGATCGGGACGATGGTGTTTCAAGTCGTGGCGCTGGGGGCCGTGGGGTGGTTTGTGCGGGAGAACGGGACCACCTGGGGCGAGGCATTCGGTCTGGGGGAAGGCCGGCTGGCCTGGCTGGCCCTGGTGGCCGTGGCCGCCACCGTGGCCGTGTTCCCCGTCAGCCTGGCGCTGATGTGGGTGTCGCAGAAGGTGATGATGTGGCTGTCGCTCGAGGTTGTGGCGCAACCCACCGTGCGGGCAATCGAGACGGTGACTTCGATGGGGCAGAAGCTTCTGTTCGGGTCGATGGCGGTCGTGCTGGCCCCGGTGGTCGAGGAAGTGGTGTTCCGCGGCATTCTCTATCCGACCATCAAGGAACTTGGATACCCGCGCGCGGCCCTGTGGCTGACGGCGTTCGTCTTTGCCTTGACTCACGCCAATGCGGTGACGTTTCTGTCGTTGATGTTTTTTGCCGTGCTGCTGACGCTCCTGTACGAGCGGACCGGCTCGCTCTGGGCGCCCATTGGCACCCACGGCCTGTTTAATCTGGCCAATTTCACATGGATCCTTGCCGAAGGATGAACGAATTCGAATTGATCAGGCGCCTGACGCACGACCTGCCGCGCCACCCTCGAGTGGTGGTCGGCGCGGGCGATGACTGCGCGGTACTCGACCTCGGGCTGCCGGACCGCTGGGTGCTGTTCAAGACCGACGCGGTGGTGGAAGGCGTGCATTTCGACGCGGACGCCCTGCCCGAGCAGATCGGGCACAAGGCCCTGGCCCGGTGTTTGAGCGACGTGGCCGCCATGGGCGGCGAAGCGTCGAGCGCGCTGATTACCCTCGGTCTGCCGACGGCATTCGATGTTGCACGCATCGAGGGGGTTTACCGGGGGCTGAACGCTTTGGCCGCGCGGCATGGCGTGGCGATTGTGGGAGGTGAAACCACGACCAACCCCGAGCGGCTCCTGCTCTCGGTCTCCCTGCTGGGCTCGGTCGAGAAGACGCGCTGCGTCACTCGATCCGGGGCCCGGCCCGGCGACGCCGTGTTCGTGAGCGGCGTGTTGGGCGGTTCGTTGCGGGGCCGGCACCTCTGTTTCGAGCCGCGCCTGGCCGAGGCGCGCTGGCTGACCGGGCACTTCGCGGTGCATGCGATGATCGACTTGAGCGATGGGCTGGCGGGAGA
The DNA here is from genome assembly GCA_964413865.1 of uncultured Verrucomicrobiota bacterium. Lineage (GTDB taxonomy): Bacteria > Verrucomicrobiota > Verrucomicrobiia > Limisphaerales > J093 > MWFF01. The sequence goes on along the minus strand of CAYPUR010000069.1, from coordinate 17,681 downwards.
CTTGCGCCATCTGCTCGAATCCAGCCAGGTCGGCGCCGAGCTGCTCGCCGCGGCGATCCCAATCAGCCGCGAGGCGAAACGCGCCGCGCGCGAACGCCCCGACGCCAAGTCCGCGTTGTCAGCCGCGCTAACCGACGGCGAGGATTTCGAGCTGCTTTTCAGCGTCGCCAGCCGCGACGCCGTGCCGCTGCTCGATGCCTGGAAGGCGCGTTTCCCCGATCTGGGGCTGGCGTGCATCGGAAAGATCCTTGCGGAGCGCGGAGTGCGGTTGCGGGATCAACGCGGGGTGCGGCCTTTGGAAGCCCATGGTTACGTTCACTTCGCATAGCGCGGCCGAGACCGTCAGCGTGGGGGAGGCGTGGGGACGCCAGGCGCGCCGGGGTTGGGTGATCGGGCTGTCGGGCGACCTGGGGGCGGGCAAGACTCAATTGGTGAAAGGCCTCGCCCAGGGGTTGGGCGCGACCGAGCGGGTGCATTCGCCGACGTTCACGCTCGTCAACGAGTACGCCAGCGGACGGCTGGCGTTGTTCCACCTTGATTTGTATCGCCTTGAATCGTGGGCGCAGTTCGAAAGCGCCGGGCTCGATGAATACCTTTACCAGCCGCCGGGCGTCGCCGTCATCGAGTGGGTTGACCGATGCGAACCCTGGACCGCATCGGGCCTGTTGGCGGCGCCAGGGCCGCCGTTCAGGCGTGTCTGGATCGAGACGGTTGATGATGCGAGCCGGCGGATTCGCTATGAAGATACTGGCGCTTGAGTTTTCGACCGGCCACCGCACGGTGGCGGCCCTCGACACGGAGGCCATGGACGGCGCGCATGCGCCCGCCATCGAGTTCGAGGAGGTCCAAGGCCGATCCGTTCGCGCCTGCGCCATGGTCGAGTCCGCCCTGCGCAAGGCCGGTCTTGCGCGCGAGGCCGTCGATACCGTGGCGGTTGGACTGGGGCCGGGCAGTTATGCGGGCATTCGAACGGCCATCGCATTCGCTCTCGGGTGGCGCGTGGCGCTCGCCGTTCGCCTGGTCGGCATCTCGAGTGTCGAGTGTCTGGCTGCGGGGCTCGAGGCGGAGGGCGAGTCAGGGTCCGTCTTGGCCGCGGTCGATGCGCAGCGGGGCGAGTTCTACCTTGCGGGCTACGAACTCGGGCCGACGGGGTGGCGCGAGGTTGAGCCGCTGCATTTGGCCAGTGCCGAGGAACTCGAGCGGCGGGTGCGCGCAGGAGCCCGCGTTGTCGGCCCGGACATCCCGTCCCACGTCCGCGGTGTGCAGAGGGTCTTTCCGGACGCGGCGACCCTTGCGCGGCTGGCGGTCGGCCGCGTGGGGCTTGAGACTGGGGCGCGCCTCGAACCGATCCATTTGCGCCCGGCCCGTTTCGTCAAGGCGCCGCCGCCGCGGGCTGTATGAAGCGCGGGTGGGCGGTTCGAAACGACAGGCTGGAAATGTATTGCGCGGCATATCAAAGGCCGGTATGACTGCTGCCAACATTTAACCAATATCCTTATGGCTCAACCTGTTTTTCATCCCAGCGTGGAAGGCGCCCAGCACGGCGCGAAGACCTTGGCCCAGTTCCTCGATTATGCAAAGGCATCCGGCGCGGCGGGCGCGCAGCCGTCCAATTACATGCTCGAGGACGGCAAGAAGTTCAAGGCGGCCAAGGAAATCAAGGACACCTTTGCGTCGCGCGGGATGTCGTTGGACGGGATCTCGTGCCATTGTCCGATCTGGGTGCACACGACGGCCTGGACCGGCAGCCCGACTGTGCGGCCGTTCATACCTGCCGATGTCGCCAAGCTGGCGCCAGAGAAGATCGAGAAGTGGGCGGAGGATTATCTGTTGCGTTTCTTCGATTTGGCGGCGGAACTGAAGGTCAAGATCCTGCCGATGTTCTGGGGTGTGGCCTTCGGGTGGGAGCTGGCGACCGGCTATCCGTGGGGTTTCTGGAAAGGCGGTGACTACGACCTGCTCGAAGCGGGGAAGGAGCGATTCGTCAAGAAGACGGCGAAGATCCGCAAGAAGGCCAATGACCTCGGGCTTTATCTGGCCCATGAAATCCACCCGGGCACGGCCGCGATGTGCGCCGACGATTTCAACCTGCTGGTGTCGATTTGCGACGGCGACAAGTGTCTCACCGTGAACGCGGATCCGTCCCATTGCTGGGAGGGTGAGAGCTGGGAAACCCGCTTCCGCAAGGTGGCCAGCCGCGTCTACGCCTGCCACGTCAAGAACTACACGATTCGTCCGAATGTCCCGCTGCGCTACATGGCCCCGAACTGGCCCGACCGCGCGATGCAGTTTGTCGACATCCCGTCCGGCGATCTGAACATGGTCCGCTACGTCGAGATGTTGATCAACATCGGCTACGCGGCGCGCTACTGCGAGATCATGGGCAAGAAGACCGCGCCGCTGATTGTCGAGGCGGAGAGCGCCTATCGCGATATCGAGGCGACGAGCGCCAATGGCATCGCCTACGTCCGGGACAATCTCTGCTTCCCCATCGCCGCCGGATCGTTCGAGGACGGCATGGGGGCTTGATCGCAAGACGTTCCAACACGCGTGCCGCAGTCAGCGCCCCCGCTTTCGACATGAATGCGGGGGCTCGCTGTGTTTGGGCATGGTCCGCCCCCCCCCCCCCAGAGTCCGCTCGCAAACCCTGATCCGCATGTCTGACGGAGTTGTGGCAACGTCCTCGAACAACAGCCTGCCCAAGGCCGCCCCGCCGAAGCTTGGGCGAGTCTTCTGGACCCTGAACACCATCGAGATGTGGGAGCGGTTGGCGTTCTACAACCTGCGCGTGATGGCGCCGATCTACATCATGCAGGCGGACAATGCCGGCGGCCTGCACCTGACGGCCGGGGACAAGGGGATCATTTACGCGTGGTGGGCGGTGTTTCAATCCTTGCTGCCAGTCGTCACCGGCGGCTTGGCTGACCGGTTCGGGTACAAGCGCACGCTGGCCTTCGCAATCAGCTTGATGCTGATCGGGTACCTGATGATGGCGGGCCTGCGCGACCTCGCGTCGCTGGATCAATTTGCCGCGATGCTCTCCGGCATCGGCCGGGGGATTGCGGACTGGAGTTTTGGCGCCTCTCTGCCAGGCCGGATGCTCGATGGTGTGACCGATTTCGTGGGCGGCGGGTTGATTGGCTCGGGGAACTACTGGGGTTTTTTCCTGAGCATCCTGACGCTCGCGACAGGAACGGCCTTCTTCAAGCCGGGGATCCAGGCCTCACTGGCGCATCAGTTGACCCGGGAAAACTCCTCGATCGGCTGGGGGATCTTCTACTGGGTGGTGAATGTCGGGGCGTTTGTGGGCCATTTCCTGCCTTCGCTTTTCCTGCTCAAAGGGCTGTTCGGGGCCGGCGTGAACAGCCCGGAAGCCTGGCGCAACCTGTTCCTCGCCTCGGCATTCTTCACCTCGTTCAATCTCTTTCTGCTCCTGACCTTCAAGGATGTCCCGTCCGGCGCGTCCAAGACGGAGACTCTCGGACAGGTGCTCAAGAGGACCCTGGTCAACATCACTGAGCCGCGTCTTTTGGCGTGGATGGCGATCATGTCGTGCTTTTGGCTGATGATGTATCAGCTATGGGATCTTCAGCCGAACTTCATCGCCGACTGGGTGGACAGCGGTCCGGCGGCGGCGGCGCTGGGCTGGCTGCCGGAGGGCTTGCGCAGGGTGGTGGTGGAGCAGACGCCGCGGGGCCCGATGATCCCGCAGCAGGTGATTTTGAGCTGCAACGCCCTGTTCATCATCCTGGGCGTGGTCGGGGTCGCCTGGCTGACGCGGCGGATGCGGACCTTGTCCGCGATGTTGCTGGGCATGATCATGGCCACCCTGGGCGTGTTGATCGCGGGCTGGACGCAGAGCGCGTGGATTCTCGTGGCCGGCATTCTCTGCTTCTCGATCGGCGAGATGATGACCGGACCCAAGAAGAGCGAGTATCTCGGTCTGATCGCGCCGCCCGGCAAGAAGGGGCTCTACCTTGGCTACGTCAACATCCCGGTGGGTGTTGGCGTGTTCGCCGGCTCATGGATTGCCGGGTGGGTGTACGGTCGCTGGGGTGAAAAGGCCGTGCTCGCCCTCCGCTACCTGGCCGAGAACACACCGTTCGGCGCCGGGAAGAACTGGGATGGGCGCATCGATATGTTGGAACAGACGCTGGGTGTCCCGCGCACCGACGCCATGGCCAGGCTTCAGGAGGCCACGGGCCTCGATGCGGTCGGCGCCACCCAGTTGCTTTGGACCACCTACGACCCCCATATCATCTGGATCCCGTTCGCGTGCGTCGGCGTCGCCGCGTCCGTGGCGCTCTTCATCTTCGGGCGCATGGCCCGGCGCTGGAGCGACATGAACGCCTAGCCTGCATGCTGACTTCTCTTGGGAACCCCGGCTTCGCGGTGGCAAAAAGTGGTGAGAAATGCAGGTTAGCGCGACTGCCGCACGCGGACGGTGTAGCGCTTGGCCTGATTGTTCATCGAGGTGAAACGCACCGTCTCCTGCCCATTCTCGGTCAGGATGAGCGTCTGCCACGGCGTCGAGTCCACCACATATCCCTGGTCGTCTTTGAACTCGCAGTTCACCTGGACATCGAGGCGGCGGTTCTCCCGATTGCGGACCTGGGCGGCCACTTCGAGCCGGCCGTCAGGGAGCGTGGTCTGCTGAATCCCCGAACATGTGACCGACCGCTGCGCGCCCTTGTCCATGAGCACGAAATTGGATCTGTTCTCGGTGTCGAATTTCGTCGTGTTGAGCGGCGGGAGCGCGCCGGTCTCGGTCTTGCAGCCGCTCAGCGCGGCAGTCAGGGCGATCAGTGTGATGGCTTTGAGCAAGCAGGGTTTCATAGGATCTGTGGGTGTGTGGATTTGTCGCTCACGTACAGGACGGTGTCCCGCGAACCGGACGCGACGGTGAACGTGATGGTTTTGGTCAGGCCCGCGATCGGGCGGCGCTCGGCATCCAGGAAATCAAGCGTCGCCGTGTGCCGTCCGGGGGCGAGCTGAAACGAGGCGAAGCTCAGGTAGAGAGGCAGGCTTTCCCATGTCCGGGTGTCCGCGCGCGGCGTTGTTGCGGCGGACACCACCTTGCTGAGCACACCGGCGATCATCAAGCCGGCGCCCACCTCGTTGGCTGAGCCGCGTCCGCCCCCGGCGCCGGCGACCATGGCCCCGCTGAGGATGGCGGCGTTGCCGACCGCGTCGGTGCCGGCCTTGAACACGGCCTTGTTGCCGAGGATATGGTCCATGACCCGCCCGCCCCGCGTGGTGGCCTGGAAATTGAGGTCGTCGTAGGCGCCCACATGCGCCGTGTGCGCGCCGATGCGGATCATCGCCTCCCGGGCCTGGGAATAGCCGGGCTGGAACTTGAGCTGCTCGCCGTACTGGCCCGCGGCGATCTTGGCCGGCCCCTGGCCGTACTCGATAAACACCAGCACGTTGTGCGCCGGATTCGCGTCGGGCGGGATGGCGAGTCGGCAGAACGAACGGGCGCGCGCGAGGGCATCGGAACCGTCGCCGTTGAGCTTCATCGTGGCCAGGCCATCGAGGTATTCGAGCAGCACGTAATCGCTCGCGTAACTCCGCTCCTCCGCGTCCGCATCCTGAAACTGCGCCGATCGAAAACAGGCCCGGGCATTGTCGGGCTCGCCGTCCATCCAATAGAGAATGCCGCGGTAATAGTAGGCCATCACCCGTTCGTATGGTTCGCCCAGGAATGTCTTCTTGGCCTCCGCGGTGAAATACCCACGGGCGCGACGCGCCGCGGCGTCCGCGCCGAAGATCGATCCGATGCGGGCCAGGGCCTCATCGAGCTGCTGTCGGGCCTCGGCGAATTGGGCGTGGCGCATGGCCGCGGAGGCCATGCGGTACTGCCAGAGAACGCGGTCCTGGGCCGGCCCGCTCGCGAGCGCCTTCGGGCCGTCCACCGAAACATCGCCCGTTGACCGGAACGCCGGCTGGGGCGACGAGCAACCGGCGGCCAGGACCAGGGCTGACCAAATCCAGAGGAGGCGACACCGGGCCGCGCGCCCTGCGGGATCCGGACTCGGCTGGCGGCTTGCCGTCTCGGAAGAGCGATCCGGGCTAGCGATACACCGCGTCTTCGAGTCCTTGGCGCTTGATCTCATGGTCGCCGGCCCAGACGATCGCGGTGCTGCGCGCATCGATGAGCTGGAAGCTGTAGAGGACATAGTCGCTCGTGCCCTTCGATGTCCGCGTCGACAGGCCCTGGAGCTTGCCGGTCAGGAAATAGTCGGCGCCCCGGAACTCCTGGATGTTCGGGTCCGACGAGGCTGTGACCTGTCCCTGCCGCTTCAGATCCCGTTCCTTCTGGAGAGCCTCCATCCGTTCCCGGGCCAGGAAAATCACCTTTCCACCCGAGCGCGACGTCAACTGGGTCATCATGCGGGTCAGGAAGATGTCCTTGTTGATGGGAAAGCGCGTCTCGTTGATCACCGGGTCCAACACGACATAAGGCGGGGTTGGCGCCTGGTTGAATTGGGGCAGTGCCATCATGCCCCGCGCCATTGTGTCCGCCACCGTGACGATGTCCTGCGACTCGATCCCGGTGCCCACGACGAATCCGCGCTCGTCGGGTCTCATCTCGGTGACGCCGACGCCCTTCGGGTTCTGGACGCCCGAGGAAGCGCACCCGGCGGCCAAGACGATGAGGAGGGCCGCGACCGAAGCTGTCTCAAAGTGTCTGATCAGGTTCATACCAGCGCAATGCTCCATTGGCCAGCCCCGCGCCACCACGGTCGCCGAGTTGGGCCGAACGGATGCTATAGTGGACGCACGCGGCCCGGAATGCAACACGGACAATCGGTCGGCAGCAGTTCTCATTTTGCGTGCAGGGGCTTGACGCCGGGTGAGGGCACCCGGATCAGCATCGAAGAATGCAGCGGTTGTAGGCCGGGTCCCCCGACCCGGCGCCCTGAGCGCTCTCAAAACGAGAACCGCTGTCGGTCGGGCCATCGGCTGCTCGAAGGCTTGACCGCCGATCGACTTCCTGAAAGGAATGCGCCCATGCAAAACTTCGAATTCAAGAATCCGACCGAGATCCTGTTCGGTCGCGGCATGATCGCCAAGCTCGAGAGCCGGGTGCCGGCCGGAGCGCCCGTGTTGCTCCTCTATGGCGGCGGCTCGATCAAACGCAACGGCGTCTACGACCAGGTCAAGGCCGCGCTCAAGAGCCGCCAGGTCGTCGAGTTCGGCGGCATTGAAGCCAATCCGCTCTACGAAACCTGCCTCGAAGCGCTCAAAGCGGTCCGATCCAGCCAGGTCGGTTTCGTCCTCGCGGTGGGCGGCGGCTCGGTGCTCGACGCGGCCAAATTCATCGCGGCCGCCGCGCGCTACGAAGGGGACGATCCCTGGGAGATTCTGCGCACGCACGGCCAGGCGATCCAGGCCGCCCTGCCTCTGGGCGCAGTCCTCACCCTTCCGGCCACGGGCTCGGAGTCCAACGGCAACGCCGTGATCTCCCGCAAAGCCACGCTCGAAAAGCTCGCCTTCGCCTCGATCCTGGCCTTCCCGGTCTTCTCCGTGCTCGATCCGGAGACGACCTACAGCCTCCCTCGCAAACAGGTGCGCAACGGCATCGTGGACGCGTTCATGCACGTCATGGAGCAGTACATGACCTATCCGTCCGACGCCCCGCTCCAGGACCGCTTTGCCGAGGCGATTCTCGAGACGCTTGTCGAGACCGGGCCGGTGACGCTGGCCGAGCCGGAGAACTACGACGCGCGCGCGGCGTTCATGTGGAGCGCGACGATGGCCCTCAACACACTCATCGGCTGCGGCGTGCCCCAGGATTGGTCGACCCACATGATCGGCCACGAGTTGACTGCGTTTTACGGATTGGACCACGCGGAGACGCTGGCCATCGTTCTCCCCGGGGTCTGGAAGCACCAGTTCGATCGAAAGAAGGCCAAGCTCGAACAGTACGGGCAGCGCGTCTGGAAGGTCAAAAGCGCCGGGGATGCGATGGCCAGGACCGAGGACTTCCTCCATGCGCTGGGCATGCCCACCCGCCTGGGCGATTACAGGATCGACGCCGGCGAAGCCGCCGAGAAGGTGCGGACGCGGTTTGTCGAGCGCAAGACCAGGCTGGGCGAACATGGCGACATCGGTCCCGACGCGGCGGCTGAGATCCTGCGGTCGCGCGCCTGACGGTCTGTCTGCGATCGGGTTTGAGCGAGGCGGGCCCGGATCGTTCACAGGCTCCGCATTTTGGAGTTCCCGGCTTCGCCGTGGTCATAACTCATGGAACATGCGGGAGTCCTTGGCCGACAGAACTCATTGCAGACAGGTCAAGTTCTACTTCAGATTCTCTTCGGTATAGAGCGACAGTTCGATGAGGCGTTCGAGGATGTCGGCGGGGGGCAGCCCGGCGAAGTTCTTCGCGACGAGTTCCTTGGCGAAGAGCCGGCAGATATAGCGGAGCTTCAGCGCCTTGTTGCGGGAGGCGAAGACGAAATCCCGGTGCCCGTTGTTGATCACCACCACGTTCTGGTCAGGCTGATACCGGGAACGCCAGAGCTCACCGGGCGCATTCTGAAACGTGTAGCTCGGGATGCCTTGTTTGGTGGCATCCCTGCATTGATTCTCCGGAAGGAGCGAGTCGGTGACCGTGATCAAGCCTTCACCCGAACATTCGATGTCCGCCTGCTTCACGGTCAGGCCCAGCCGGACAAGCCCAGGGTCCAGGGGGGCCTTGAAGCTCACAATCTCGCCATCGGCGTTCTCCAGGGCACCCTCGCCTTCAACAATGACCCATCGAAACGCAAGGCCCCGCTCGACCAGACGATTCGAGCGGTCTCTGGCAATCGCGCAAAGCCTCTTGGCCCCGCCCACGGGAATGACGCTCGATGCGGGTGAAATCCGGACCGAGAAGAGGGGACCGGCGTAGTCGAAGAAGTCCTTTTGAACCGGTTCGGGTTCTTCGCCTGGCAGCCCTTCGACGCCATCCTTCAACTCGATCGAGTCGCCGTCGCCGCCCCCGGGGGATTCCGCCGCGGTCTTGGATCGCTTGGCGCCGGCCTGGCGCAGATCGAACCAGTCGTATTCCTCGACCGGGAGGATCAGCAAGGCTTCTCTGAGCGCTTTATGGACGGAGCGCAAAACCTCGCGGCTGGTCTGTTCGTCCTCGGCCCGCCGTTGCTCCTCGATGAGGCGGAGCAGATCGGTCTCGATCGGCCCCAGTTCCTCCGTCAATTGATGGTAGGCCTCGTCCTGGATGATGCCGCTCCGGGTTCCGGGAGTGAGGCTCAGATGCGGCGCATCGAGAATCCCCTGGAGATAACCGCTGGTCCACGGTGGCCGGGCAAATTCGGGCAAGGCCGAGAGGCTCTCGATCACGCGCGTGCCCCGGCGGTACAGCCCGACTGCGTTGGCCGGGTCCGGACGGGCCAGGTAAACCTCGACGTAAAGATCGCTCTGGGGCAGCCGGCTGATCTCGTGGAGCAGGCGCCCTTCGAATTGACGGGGTTCAACCTTGAACTCGGCCCGCGCGGTCCGGTCGATCACGCGGACCTCAACACCGGAGTTTCGGATGCGGTCCCGCAGTTCCGAGGCCAGATACCACTGGATCTTGTCGCCACTGAATTGCTTGATGCCTGGCAGGATGTTTTTGATCAGGAGCTCCGTGCCCGGCTCCGGCAGCAGCACACGCTTCTGCGTGATGCGGTAGCCGGGGTCGCCCTTCTTCAGGTGCATCCGGTAGGTCCTGCCATCGGCGCCGGCCGACGTCAGGACCAGTTCCTCTCCCACCGTCCAGAAGCTCAGAAGCCCGATGCCAAACTCGCCTTGAATGCCCGGTGCGCCCTCGGCCTTGAGACGTTTCTTGATCGAATCGCAGATGTGCGTCGCGACGTACTCGAAATCGGGCAGGCCTTGCTCGTTGCGCCGAATGCCTTCGCCGTCGTCCTTGATGCGCAGAAAATGGACTCCGTGTTCCTTGCCTCGAACCAGCGTGATCTGTTTGGCGCGGGCGTCGATGCTGTTTTCGACGAATTCGGCGACGGCTTTCAGCGGATTGCTCTGGGACAACGCGATAATCCGGATCGCGTTCCAGTTGTCGCCAATCCGCAGTTTGCCGGAATCGTGGTCTTTCATCGCGCCCCGCCTGGCAGAAGGTTGTTCATGGTTGCGAGACGGTGTCCAGGAATTGTCCGACGTTCGTCCGGGTCACGAGTTGAAAGGGAATGAAGACTTCCTTCGCGCACGTCTCGTGCCGGGCCAGCCGGACGGCGGCCTCGACGGCGCCGCCTCCCTGGCCCCTGGCATCCTGGAACACCGTCGCGTCCAGGCGCCCGTCCTGGACGGCCTGCAGCGCGTCGGCAATGGCATCGACGCTCGCCACGATCACCTTGGGCTTGAGGCGGGCCTGTTCGAGGGCGATCACGGCGCCCATGCCCATTTCGTCGTTGTGAGCGAACACGGCCTGCAGCCGATCGCCGTGGGCCTGAATCCAATTCTCCATCAGGCTCATCGCCTTGGCGCGGTCCCACTCGGCGGTCTGATCGGCCAGGAGTGAGATGCCCGGATGCCGGGCCAGCACATCGCGCGCGCCGCGGTCGCGCTTGATTTGAGCCGCCTGGCCCATGAATCCGTGCATCATCACGATGTTGCCCCGACCGCCCAGCCGCTGAACGATGTACTCCATCGCCAGCCGCGCGGATTCCTCGTCGCGCGACCCGATGAAAGCCGTGGGGGGCGTTCGTGTTTCGGAGTTGACGTTGACGATCGGGATGCCGGCTGCCAGCGCCTTTTCGACCGCCGGCGCGCTCGCTTCGACCTCGCACGGGTTGAGGATGATCGCGTCCACGCGCTGGGCGATGAAGCTCTCGACCTGCTGGACCTGCCGTTCCGCGCTGCGCTGGGCGTCCGTGACGATCAGCGCGACGCCGAGTTCCCCGGCCTTGGCCAGCATGGCCTGGTGCAGCATCACGATGAACTCGTTCGAGAGGTTCATCAGCGACACGCCGATGGTCAAGCGTTGCGCCGGCGCCGCACCCGGCTCCGCCGGCATGGTGCCGGTCGGGCGACCGCATCCAGGCGCCAGCGCCACCCCGACAGCCCACCCGAGCGCCAGCAGTGCCCCGCTGATCTTTGGTCGCGGTTTCATTTCGTGCCGCGTTTGTCCAGCCACACCGCCCCCACAATGATGAGTCCCTTCACGATCTGCTGGTAATAGGACGACACGTTCAGCAGGTCGAGACCATTGTTGATCACCCCCATCAGGAGCGCGCCCAGCAGGGTGCCGCCCACGCCGCCGACACCGCCGGACAAGCTCGTCCCGCCGATGACGACCGCGGCGATGGCGTCGAGCTCGTACGCCAGACCCGCGTTCGGTTGCCCGGTCGTGATCCGCGACGCCAGGACCACACCCGCCAGCCCCGCGCACGCCCCGCACACGGTGTAGGCAAAGAGCTTCACACCGGCCACGTTGATCCCGGAGGCGCGCGCGGCGAGTTCGTTGCCCCCCACGGCATAGACGTAACGGCCCACCCGGAGATGGCGCAGACACAGATGCGACGCCAGGGCGACCGCGGCCAGAATCAGCGCCGGCACCGGAATGCCCAGCAGATCCGCGCTGCCCAGCGTGGTGAACGCGCGACTGAGATTCGAGACCGGTTTGCCCCCGCTGATCACCAAAGCCAGGCCGCGCGCCACGGTCATCATCCCGAGCGTCACGATGAACGGCGCGACGCGTCCCCACGTGATCACGGCGCCATTGGCCGCGCCGCACAGGGCGCCGGCCAGCACGCCGATCAGCACCGGCACCACCACGGGATACTCGCCCGGATGGGCCCAACAGGCCGCCGCCACTCCGCTCAACGCCACCAGCGACCCGAGCGAAAGATCCACCCCGCCCGTGAGCAGAACATACGTCACCCCAACCGCCAGAATCCCGTTGATGGAAATCTGGCGGATGACGTTGATCAGGTTGGAGACGGTCAGAAAACCGGGCTTGGCCAGGGACAAGGCCAGGCTGATTCCGACCAGGGCCAGCAGCAGGCCGTAGCGCGCCAGCCAGGGACGGGTGTTTCGCGGGTGCATAAGTCTACTCGGGCATGGCCCAGTGCAGGATCTCGGCGGGCGTCGCGCGCCGCGGGTCCAATGCGGCGCTGAGCCGTCCCTGCCGCATCACGAGAATGCGGTCGCTCAGGGCCAGCACCTCGGGCAATTCGGACGAGATGAGCAGGATGGCCTTGCCCGATTGGGCCAACCGCCGGATCAACCGATAGATTTCCGCCTTTGCCCCGACGTCAATGCCGCGAGTCGGCTCGTCGAGGATCACGATCTCGGGGTCGGTCAGCAGCGCTTTGCCCAAGGCCACCTTCTGCTGGTTGCCCCCGCTCAGCGTGCCGGTCGATTGCTCCCGGTGCGCGACCTTGACTCCGTAGTCCGCAATCAGGGCGTCCGCCACCTCCTCTTCACGGCGGCGGTCGATCCACCCGCCGCGACTGCAACAGTCCAGGCCGGACAGGGTCAGGTTGTGTATGACGGGCAGCGTGAGGACCAGGCCGTCGTGTTTGCGATCTTCCGTGAGCAGGGCGATTCCATGCTCGATGGCCTGGCGAGGCGAGCGAAGGCGCACTGCAACGCCGTGCACGCGCACCTCTCCGGCCTCGGCTTCAACCAATCCGAACAACGCTTGCGCCAGCCCGGTCCGGCCCGCTCCGACAAGGCCCGTCAGCCCGACGATCTCGCCGCGATGCAAAGCGAAGGAAACGTCCATAAATGCGCCGGCCCGGCTCAGGCCGCGGACGACCAGGGCGGCTGCCCCCTGGGCGGGCCTGGCGTTGGCCTCGCTGCCAGGCTCCCCGGCTGCGCGGCCGTGTCCACCAAAGACGCCCGCAATCCGGTACTTGGCATCTGCAATCTGAGATTTCGGGGGGCCGACCATCGACTCGATCAGGCTTTGGCGGGAAAACGCGGTCACCGGACCGGTGACCACATGCCGCCCGTCGCGCAGCACCGTGACGGTGTCGGCCAACGCGAAGACCTCTTCGATGCGATGCGAGATATAGATGATGGCCACCCCCTGCCGACGCAGGTCGCCCATCACCCGGAACAGCGCGCGGGCCTCCCGTTCGGAGAGTGCGGACGTCGGTTCGTCCATGATCATGACCTCGGCGCGGCAGCCGATGGCGCGGGCGATCTCGACCGCCTGCATCTCCGCCACCCCGAGTTCGCGCATCCGGCAGTCGGGAGAGACCGGGACATCCAACTGCTGGAGCAGTCGCTGCGCCTCCCGTCGCTGGGCCGCGCGGTCCACCCAGCCAAACGGACCGCGCGTCGGCTCGCGTCCCATCAGGATGTTCTCCGCAACCGTCAGATCGAGGAAGGGCATCAGTTCTTGATGGATCATCGCCACCCCCAGTTGCCGCGCCGCGTGCGGATGCCGCAACCGGACCGGGCGCCCTCGAAAGCGGATCTCGCCGTCGTCCGGCGTCTCGAGACCCGCCAGCAAGCGCATGAAGGTGGACTTGCCCGCCCCGTTCTCGCCCACCACCGCGTGCACCTCGCTGCGGCGGAGCCGGAAGGAGACCGCGTCAATGGCGCGCACACCCGGGAACGATTTCCCGAGATTTGCAGCTTCCAACACTACGTCCGCTGATTCGAGCACAGCCATGCCTTGTTCGTCCGTGTCCCGCCAGTAGGAGGGCGCCGTGGAGTGTGTCAGAAGCCGCGGAGGAAGGGAAGGCGGGGGCGAGACTGCGTCGAGCACGCGCTCCACCGGGCGCGGCTTGATGCTCTTCTCGTGCAAGGCGCTTAACAGATAATTGGTGTTTGGGGTTCAAACTATAACAATGGCTTTACCTGGTATCGATTGGGGGGGAGGGTTCTCCGATGCAGCGCCAACTGCGCATCGAGCATCCGGGCGCGATTGACCATCCGCCTCCGCTCGATGCTACGGCGTGACAAACGTCATCATGAGCCCTGGGGACCCCGCCGGGAAGACATCTGCCACGATGAGAAATCGCAGCGCCCCGGAGAAGTTTGACCCCTTTTGCTTTTGTGGGTATGGAGTTCACAGACACCATGACAACGCGTCCGTGCTCTTGGCCTACTGGGAACTGACCTTTATGCGAGAACACCAATACAGCGGGGCCGGCCGACAGTGCGGCTTGGCTCTTGGCCGCGCAGCGCTGAATAAGTGCCGTGCGCAGAAGCGAATTCCTATCATTTTAGTGGTCTTAAACCTGCTGGCGGCCGTGGCGTGCTTTGGCGGCTCAACCGTCGACAAGCCCCGCGGAGAACTCGTTTGCAAGCCCGACGGCCTTCACATCCACGGGAGCTGCATCGTCGAGTTGCCGGACGGGGGCATCCTGGCGTGCTGGTACAGCGGCTCAGGCGAGTGCCAAGTCGACGATGTGGCTATCAAGGGCGCACGGCTGCTTCCGTCCGGTGACTGGACGGAGCCATTCGTGATGGCGGACACGCCGGGTTTTCCAGACTTGAACCCGTGTATGGTGGTGGATCCCCAGAAGCGCCTCTGGCTCCTGTGGCCGGTGGTCCTGAACAACCGTTGGGAGACCGCGCTTATGAAGTATCGGATAAGTGCCGACTACCAGCAGACCTCCGGACCACCGCAGTGGCAGTGGCAGGACGTACTGCACTGCAAACCCGGGCCGGAGTTCCAGAGAGTTGTGGCGCGCGACCTCGACCGGCAGTGGGCGCCGTTTCGGGAGCAGGCATCGCCCGATAAGCGCACGGAACTGGAAGCAAGTCTGGTGGACCTGCGGCTCAAGTCCATGTCCGCAGACCCGCTCGCGGTGCGCTTGAGCTGGATGACGCGTGTGCATCCCTACATTCTGGACGGCAAGCGGCTGATCGTGCCCCTTTACTCGGACAAGTTCCAGTTCTCCTTGATGGCCTACACCGACGACTGGGGAGCCACCTGGCGCTGCAGTGAGCCGCTGGTCGGCGCGGGCAACAAACAACCGAGCCTCGCCAAGCGGCGCGACGGCACGCTGGTGGCGTATTTCCGCGACGGCGGCCCGCCGCCAAAGCGAGTGATGGTCAGCGAGTCAAAGGATCGTGGCCATATCTGGACACTCCCACGAGACACCGACCTGCCCGATCCTGGCGCTGGCGTCGAGGTGCTCGCTCTGGCGAGCGGACGGTGGGTGCTGGTGAACAACGACACGGAGAAGGGCCGCCACAGTCTTGCCGTGACCATCTCCGAGGACGAAGGGCGCGCCTGGACACGCAAGCGCCACATTGAGTGCGACGAGCCGGGCCCGGGCTCCGGTTGGTACTGCTATCCCAGCATCTTGCAGGCCCGCGACGGGACGATCCACGTGAGCTACAGTTACGAGCCCAACGCCGGCATGAACACCGAAGGGCGAGGCGAGTGCATCAAGCATGCGCAGTTCACCGAGGCGTGGCTCACGGAGGGACAGGGCCTTTCGAAGTAGTCCCGGTGCTACGACACGCTTATGAACACGGGTAAAGGAGTCAAACTATAACATTAGCTTGACTTGACATCGAGTGGGGGGTGGAGGGTTCTCCGATGCCGCGCCAACTGCGCATCGAGCATCCGGGCGCGATTGACCATCCGCCTCCGCTCGATGCTACGGCGTGACAAACGTCATCATGAGCCGTGGGGACCGCCGGCAAGACATCTGCCACGATGAGGAATCGCAGCGCCCCGGAGAAGTTGGAACTGGCGGCATGTTTACACCGGGAAACGACACTGACGATGAGAGAGATTGCCCGGCGACTGTACCTGGGCAGTTGGAAGAGTGCCGCCAGCCGGGTGCACAGCCTGAAAAAGAAACGAGAGCCACAGGGCGCGCGGTCATTGTTATAGTTTGACCCCTTTTCCGGTTTGCGCTTGGTTTGAACTACTCTCCAGCCAGGCGCCGAGCGGCACCCTTTTCATGCCGGCTGGAAACACTTCCCCTCGGACAATGGCCCATCAGGGCTATGACCGCCGGGAAGAAAATCCTCTCGAGGAAAAGCGAACCACCTGGATCCAGGATCTGACAACGAGGTTTCTTAGTCAACGGGGGCCGGTCGAAGCCTGGTCCCGGCGAAGCCGTAAACCCCACAAATCACGCGGGGCTAACCGGCCTGCAGAGCTGTGAGGAAGACAAATTCTTCGTTGAGGCTTTGACGTTCCACTCGGAGGTGTGGGTTGGCTCGGAGGACAGAGGCGTTGAGGGTTTCGAGCTTGATGGGGAACAAGAGCGGGTGGTGGCAAAGCTGGGAGAAAGCCATCTGGCTCTCGCCGCGTGAAATGAGAACCGCCTCCGCTAACCAGGCCACTTGTTCCGCGTTCCTCGGCTGGACCTGTTTGCCTGGGAGATAGACACCGGCCTTCTTCGTTTCGGCAATAACAGCCCAGTCAAGGAAGCTGCTCACGTCGTAGCGCGTGATGCGATTGACGAAATCCCGGTCGCCGTGCTGCTCGCGGAGCCGGCGCTGAATGTCGGCGCGATGCGCTTCCGATTGCAACTTCAATAGCCGCCCCAGCGCTTCACCGACGCTGCCCACGAATGGGTAGGCGGCGATCGCCATACCCCAGTTCAGCAGGCTTCGAGTGGCGGGTGAATCGCTGGCTCGGAATAGGGCCAGCGCCGTAGAGCGAAGCGCGCAGCACTTCTCTGGCGGTTCAAACCAGATCCTTCGGACATGCTCCAACACCTTGCGAATGGTTTCAGCGCCGGGATTCTCTGCGGCGACGGCCTCGGCCAGGGCTGGCTTGGCATCGTGCCAGGAAAGGTTCTGCGTCGCCAGGGCCATGCCTTGGTTGAGCCAAACGGCGCGGACCTTCCGGCGAAAAGCGATTTCGATTTTGGTGCGCATGGTGGTCTGGTCAGGTGTGGGCCGGGATCCGGATGAAGGGGACACAGACCTCTTCCAACGCCGCCCCGCCGTGGCAGAGCAGAGTGGTGCCGTCCTGTGTGAAGGCTTTGCCGTAGGGCGACAGCAGCGTGCAAATGTTTTCCGGGAGTCCCGCATGATCCCAAGGCTGGGTGCCTGGGAAGTCGGCGAGGCATCCCTTGCGAAGGCTGGGGTCGGAATAGATACGGCAGCGCTCGCCGCGTTTGTCGCTAAGGACGCCCTCCTGGGGGCGGCCGATGCCGACAGCCTCGGTGTTGCCATGGTCGGCGGAGATGAAGACATCGAAGCCCTGCTCCCGGAGGCGAGACAGGAGGGCGAGTGGAAACCCTTCTTCCGCCCAAGTGCGGACCTGGCCGGACATGCCGACCGCGCCGAGCTGCATCCCATGCATGATCTTGTCCACCTTGTAGATGGTGAGGCCCAAAACACGGATCTGGGCGGACAGGGCGTCTTCCACCTCCGTCAGGTCGGTGGTATCTCCGGGGATGGAGACAAAGCCGACTTGCGATGGTGACAGGCCACGATCGGCCCAAAACTGACGCCAGCCGGCTTCGTCGCGGTCGGTGCGCAGGAGGGTGTCCGCAAAGTAACGCGGTATTTTGCCGGCGAACGCGGCTTGCCGGGAGATGGGCGTCACCGTGGGAATCCAGGCAAAGAGAGCGTTTTCCTCGACAGCGCCCGCTAGACCGCCTGCTTTGAGGCTTTCCTTAAGGATCAGCCATTGGTCAATGGCCAGACCGTCAACCAGGACGAACGCGATGCGCTGCGATGGGTTGGCGCGTGTGCCTTCGGTAGACGTGCGGAGGGTCGAAAATGCTGGAAATTCCGCGAAA
>CAYPUR010000068.1:10010-21550 GCA_964413865.1 uncultured Verrucomicrobiota bacterium | reverse complement strand
CGAAACACCAGCCACTTGTGAGACACCACACTAGATGGGACCCCGTCGCTGCGCGGCCTGCACGCCTCCGACTTGCAGGCGGCGCAGCCGGCTCTGGCGGAAGCCGTAGATGAAATACAGCGCCAGGCCCGCCGCCATCCAGAGGCCGAACCGGCCCCAGGTGACTCCCGGCAACATCGCCATCAGCACCGCGCAACACGCGATGGCGGCCAAAGGCACCCACGGCACCCACGGCGTGCGGAACGGACGCGCCCGATCGGGATCCTTGCGGCGCAGCACCAGGATGCCGACCGCAACCAGGATGAAGGCGAACAGCGTGCCGATGTTGGTCAATTCCACCATCTCCTTGATGTTGGTGATGCCGGCAAAGAACGCCACAAATACGCCGGTGATGATGGTGGTGATGTGCGGCGTCCGAAAGCGCGGGTGAACGCGCGCAGCCCAGCGCGGCAGTAGACCGTCGCGGGCCATCGCGAAGAAGATGCGGGGCTGGCCAAGCTGAAACGCGATGAGCACCGACGTGTTCGCGCAGAGAGCGCCGGCCGAAATCACGCCTGCAACCCACGAAAGCGCGCGCGGGCTCAGGCCGACCGAGGAGAAGGCCGACGCGAGCGGATCGGCCGTTCCCAGTGTCTTGTAGGGTGCAAGGCCCGTGAGCACGATCGCCACCGCCACGTACACCACCGTGCAGGCCACCAGGCTCGCGATAATGGCGATCGGCAGGTCGCGTTGCGGGTTGCGCGCCTCCTCCGCCGCGGTCGAGACGGCGTCGAACCCGATGTAGGCGAAGAAAATGATCGCCGCCGCCACCAGAACCCCCTCTGTGCCATGCGGGGCGAACGGAGTCCAGTTGTCGGGCTTGACGTAGAACGCGCCCACCGCCAGGAAAAACACGATGACACCCAGTTTCAGCACGACCATCGTGGTGTTGAAGCGCGCGCTCTCGCGTATCCCCCGCACCAGGACCCACGTGATCGCCGCAACCACAAGGACGGCGGGCAGGTTGAAGATGACGGGGAAACCGAGCGGACGCGGCGCCAGCGTGAACGCGCGCGCCTCGTGCAGGACCGACCCGCCCAGCGCGCCGATGTCCTGGCCCGCCGCGTGGGCTTGGGCCACGAGGGCCGAGGCTTCGGCGGCAGTCCGGTAATCCGTGCCCAACCACTCGGGCCATAGAAAGCCGAACCCGCGCAGCAACTCCTGGAAGTAGGCCGACCACGAAATGGCAACCGCCACGTTCCCGATCGCGTATTCGAGGATCAGATCCCATCCGATAATCCAGGCGACAAGTTCGCCCAGCGTCGCGTACGCGTATGTGTAGGCCGAGCCGGAAACCGGCGCCAGCGACGCAAACTCCGCGTAGCAGAGGGCCGAGAAACAACACGCCACCGCCACGATCAAAAACGAAAGCGACAGGGCCGGTCCGGCGCCGAGATGGTTGGCGCCGCCCGCCGCCGCCGTGCCCACCGTCGAGAAAATGCCCGCCCCCACAATCGCGCCGATGCCCAGCGCGGTCAGTTGTACCGGACCAAGCGTGCGTTTGAGTTGCAGACCGGGACGTTCCGTTTCGCTCAGAAGCTGTGCGAGGGGCTTGACCTCGAAAAGCCGAACCCAGGCCCGGCGGGGCGCCGACGAACTGTCCGGTTGTTCTGGCATGCGCGCCCGCATCTTGCGCAAGCCATTCGGGCCTTGGCAAGCGTCCCGTGCCGAAGACGGAGGCAGTTCTCGTCCTGACTGCCTTCAGAGCGCCGGGCCGGGTGACCCGCCCTTCAACAGGGCGCGACCGTACTCGCGATTCATCCGGGCGATGACTTCGATCCGGATGTTCTTCGGGCAAACCGCCTCGCACGATCCCGTCACCGTGCAGGCGCCGAACCCGGCATCATCCATCGCGCGCACCATCGCCAGGACACGCCGCTCGCGCTCGACTCGCCCCTGGGGCAGGAGGCTCAGATGAGACACCTTCGAGGCGACGAAGAGCATGGCCGACGCGTTCTTGCACGCTGCCACGCACGCCCCGCACCCGATGCACACCGCGGCGTCCATCGCCCGATCGACGTCCGTCCTCGGAATCGCGATGGCGTTTCCGTCCGGCGCGCCTCCGGTTTTCACGGAGACATACCCGCCGGCCTGGATGATGCGGTCAAAGGCATGCCGATCGACCACCAGGTCTTTGATCAGCGGGAACGGACGCGCCCGCCACGGTTCGAGCGTGATCGTGTCGCCGTCCTTGAAGTGGCGGAGGTGAAGCTGGCACGCCGTGGTCCCGTGGCGGCTGCCGTGCGGGATCCCGTCGATCACCACCGAACAGGCCCCGCAAATCCCCTCCCGACAATCCGAATCGAACGCGATCGGCTCGCCGCCGCTGGCAATCAAATCCTCATTGGCCCCATCGAGCACCTCGAGCAGCGACATGTCGCCAGAGATGTTGCGCGCCTCATAGGTCTCGAAACGCCCCGGGGCCGAAGCGCTCTTCTGGCGCCAGACTCTCAAGCTCAGATGCATCACCTGTAGCTCCTCGTACTCATCCGCGCCTCCTCGTACACCAGCGGCTCCTTGTGCAACATCGGTTCACGGTCCGCCCCCCGGCACTCCCACGCCGCCACAAACGCAAACCGCGCATCGTCCCGCCTGGCCTCGCCATCCTCGGTCACCGATTCCGTGCGGAAATGGCCGCCGCACGACTCGCGCCGCATCAGCGCGTCGCGACACACCAATTCGCTCAACTCGAGGTAATCCGCCACCTGATTCGCCCGCTCGAGATCCTGATTCAGTTCACCCCCACTCCCGCTCACCCGGACGTCGCCCCAGAACTCCGCGCGCAACTCCGGAATGCGGCGCAGGGCCTCGCGCAGACCCGCCTCGCTTCGCGTCATGCCGCAGTCGTTCCACAGCAGCCGCCCGAGCTCCCGGTGAAACGAGGTCACGGTGCGTTTTCCTTGCACGGACAGCAGGCGCGCCAGCCGCGCCTTCACCTCGGTTTCGGCCGCGGCGAAGCCCGGGTGATCGGCCGGGGCCTTGGACGGGCGACCGGATGCGAAGTAATGGCCGATCGTGTACGGCAGGATGAAATACCCGTCCGCAAGGCCCTGCATCAGTCCACTCGCCCCCAGCCGGTTCGCCCCGTGATCGGAGAAGTTCGCCTCCCCAATGACGAACAGGCCCGGCACGTTGCTCATGAGGTGGTAGTCCACCCAGAGCCCGCCCATCGTGTAATGCATCGCCGGGTACATCCGCATGGGCACCTCGTACGCATTCTCGCCCCGGATGCGCTCGTACATCTCGAACAGGTTCCCATACCGCTCCCGCATCGTCTCGATCCCCAATTGCCGGATCGCATCGCCGAAATCCAGGTACACACCCAGCCCGCCCGGACCCACCCCCCGGCCCGCATCGCACACCTCCTTGGTCGCGCGCGACGCAATGTCACGCGGGGCCAGGTTGCCGAAGCTCGGATACTTCCGTTCCAGATAGTAGTCGCGGTCCTCCTCCGGTATCGACCCCGGCGCCTTCGCGCAGTCTTCCCTGCGCCGGGGGACCCAGACCCGCCCGTCGTTGCGCAGCGACTCCGACATCAAGGTCAGCTTGGATTGATGCTCCCCGCCGACCGGAATGCACGTCGGATGAATCTGCGTGAAGCACGGATTCGCGAAGAAGGCCCCGCGCCTGTAAGCCCGCCAGGCCGCCGTCGCATTGCAGCCCTTCGCGTTGGTCGACAGGTAGAACATGTTCGCATAACCCCCCGTCGCCATCACCACCGCGTCCCCGGCGTGCGATGCAATCTCGCCCGACACCAGGTCGCGCACCACAATCCCCTTGGCCTGGCCGTCGATCACCACCAAATCGAGCATCTCCGTCCGCGGAAACATGCGCGCGTTGCCCAGGCTGATCTGCCGGCTCAAAGCCTGGGAGGCCCCGAGCAGCAACTGCTGGCCGGTCTGGCCCCGCGCGTAAAACGTGCGCGAAACCTGCGCCCCCCCAAAGGACCGGTTCTGGAGCAGACCCCCGTACTCGCGGGCAAAAGGCACACCCTGCGCCACGCACTGGTCTATAATGTTCGCACTGATTTGCGCCAGCCGATACACGTTCGCCTCGCGCGACCGAAAATCTCCCCCCTTGATCGTGTCCCGGAACAGCCGCGACACGCTGTCGCCGTCGTTGCAGCAGTTCTTGGCGGCATTGATGCCCCCCTGGGCTGCGATGCTGTGGGCGCGCCGCGCGCTGTCCTGGAAACAGAAGCACTTCACCCGGTAGCCCAGTTCCCCCAGCGTCGCCGCCGCCGCCGCCCCCGACAGGCCCGATCCAACCACCAGGACGTCGTACTTCCGTTTGTTGCGCGGATGCACGAGTTCGAGATCGGACTTGTGCCGCTCCCACTTGCGCTCGAGCGGGCCCGACGGAATCTGCGCGTCGATCGGCATCTCGGCGAGGCGCGCCTCAGACCAAATCCCAATCTTCGACATTATGAATCGCCCTTCTGTTATCCTGCCCTCCTCTTCCGCGCCTCGCTCCGTAGAATCCTTGCGGAACGAAAGGGAAGGGGTGAGGGCCAAACGCGGCTTGATTGCACCCCCGTTCTGGGGTTCAAGGATTCTACTGCAGCGCCTCCCTTCCGTACCCGCACACAACCGCCACGGGGATGGACGCGTAGCCCACAAACAGGAGCCAGGCTGCGCCCGACGCCAACCTTCGCACCGCGGCGTCCCACGCGCGGTTTCGCAATCCCAGCGATTGGAAAGCAGCCTCGATCCCGTGGCTCAAGTGATGGCAGAGCAGGCCGGCGCCAACAATGTAAAAGCCGGCCACAACCGGCTGCGAGAAGCCGGCCACAACCATCCGGAACACGTCATGACACGCTGTTCCGTCGGCCAGCGTGGTCCGAAACGTCGCAAAGTCGTAGCCTGTCAGGCTCACCTGCGCCTTCGCGCTGTGGTGCAGAAGGTGGTACGCCACGAACACCGCCACCACCAGACCGCTCCAGATCATCGTGCGCGAGGCGTACGACGCGCCGGGCAGCCTCGATCGTTCGTAGGGGATCGGACGCGCCGCCCGATTCTCATGTGTCAACACGACCGCCACCGAGACGTGAAGTCCGATCAAAACCAGCAAACACACCCGAATCACCCACAGAGACTCCTCCGCCCGATGCAGGCCGTGGGCGTAGGAGTTCAAGATCTCGGGCCCCAGGAAGAGCCGCAAATTGCCCACTAGGTGCGCCGCCACGAACGCCAGCATCCCCAGGCCCGTGATCGCCATGATGTACTTCTTGCCCAGCGAGGATTGAAAGAGCTGCGGCAGCAGTTTCATGGCCTTGATGCCGACAGCCCCGTGCGGCCGCCCCCGCCCGGCGCGTACGCCCCGAAAGAACGCCTCCACACCCAAGCCGCGTGCCGGCGCGGGGCGGATTCATCTTCTATCTTTCTAATGATTGTTATTTGCTTATACAACGACCGCTATCTAAGGCCAACCCCTGCGCTGCGTCAACCCCCCGGTTACGCTTTCGGCCCGAGCCGCCGGAGATCGCCCTGACGCAGTGTCACGCCGTCGCGATCGAGTTTCTCGAGCAACGGCACCATGATGCGTCGGCTCGATCCAAGCGCCTGTCGCAAGTCGCTGACTGTCGCCGCGCCAGTCCGCCCCAAGTGCTCCTTGATCCGCGTCACGGCCTCCGCATACCCCTCCGCCGAGAGCACGATGTCCGCGCTGACCTCGACCGCCTGTCCGCTGTCGAGCAGGAATCGCAGGGCCTGCTGCAAGGGCTGATCGGACGCGAGGTGCTTGCGCGAGGGCGGTTCGAGCGGCTTTTCGCCGAGCGCCCGGCGCACGAACGCGCCGGCGGCCTCGAGCCTTTGCGGCAGCTCAGGCCGATGGGTGCGCCGCTGAATGACTGTGCCGACCTGTCGGAACTCGCCCCGCGCCAGATCCGCCACCAGGGCTTCGAACGCGCCGGCCAGGGGAAGCTCGTCTTCAAAGGCCGCGGCCAATTCACTCAACGCCAAACCGACCCGCTCCGACCGGGCCCGATGCTCGAGGTCGATCCGTTCCGCCGCGCGCCGCTTCAGATCAGCCCACCATGGGGCGTGGACGGCCAGTTCGTCGAACAGCGTGACGGCGCCATCCTGCGCCAGTCGGCCAAGGGCGGCGGCAACCTCGACATCGCTGCAGCGGGCCTTTTTCAAGAGGGCGTCCCGGCGCAGGAGATGATCGCGTTCGAGTTGCGTGGCCAACCAGACCGCGACATCGGCCGGGGCGGAGGCGCGGGCCTCGAGCAGCGCAACGCGCGGTTTGGCCTGCCAGCGTTTGCGGTCTCCGTCCGGATCGAGCACCGCGCCGCCACCGAGCGTCGCCTGCTCGGACCAGTCCCGCACGATGAACCGATCGCCCAGCATCATGAAAACCGGCGACTCGAAGCGCGCCTGGGCCAGCGCGCTTTCGCCCGCCAGAAGATCGCGTCCGCCCTGGAAAAAAAGCGTCGCCGCCGCATTCGCGCTGCCGAAATGAATGCGGACCCGGGTGCGATCCTTCAACGGACGGGCTGCGGGAGTGGCGCCGGCTGCCAGCCGGGCCGAGCGTTGGATCCACACATCCGCCGTGGCGCTCGGAGCGCCCAGCCCGCTCAGCGTCAATAAATCTCCCCGCACCACGCCCTCCGGATGCGCGTCCGATCGCGGCTCGACGTCGGCCAGGTTCACGGCGGTGCGCATGCCCGGCTCGCCGGCCTCGATCTCGGTCTTGTGGTTCTGCAGCGACCGGATGCGGCATGCCACCCCGCCCGGCTGAAGAACCGCCGCCTGTCCGCGCGTGAGCCGCCCCCCGGTGAGCGTCCCTGTGACGACCGTGCCGATGCCCTTGAGTGTGAACACACGGTCCACTGGCAGCCGCGGTTTGCCGAGGTCTGGCTGAGGCGGTGTGTGGGCGAAGGCGCGCGCAAGAGCGGTCTTCAGATCATCGAGGCCGCGTCCGGTGACGGCCGACGTGGGAACGATGGGCGCCTGGACAAACGGGCTTCCGCGAAGCCGATCACGCACCGAGGCGGCGACCTCGGACTCGAGGCTTCCGGCCAGATCGATCTTCGTCAGCGCCACCACGGCGCGCGTGACGCCGAGGTAATCGAGGATTTGCAGGTGCTCCTCGGTCTGGGGCATCCAGCCGTCGTCCGCCGCCACCACCAGCAGCGCAACATCGATCGACCCGACGCCCGCGACCATCGTCTTCACGAAGTCCTCGTGGCCCGGCACGTCCACGATGCCCGCGGACAGCCCCCCCAAGGGCCCGTCCGGCGCGGACAGTTCCATGTGCGCGAACCCGAGATCGATCGTGATGCCGCGCGCCTTCTCCTCCGGGAGGCGATCGGGATCGGTGCCGGTCAGGGCTTTGACCAGCGCGCTCTTGCCGTGGTCGACGTGACCGGCGGTCGCGAGAATGACGTGTCGCACGCGCCCCGGATCCTACGCCCCAAGGCGGGCTCCACCAACGGAAAAAAGGGCAATGGGGGCAGATCGGAAAGGCAATGGGGTCGCATCTATATAGTTGACATATGGATGCTCGCGGCTTTCTGGGGGGCCGGAGGATCCGGGAGCGGGACTGGTTCGGCAGTGCGGAGGTGGTGGGGGGCGAGCGGGCAAGAAGTATCACGCGGCGGCGCTGGCCGTGAAGCGTTTCGCCCAGACGCTGGCCGACGGACGACCCGGATGGCAAGCGCCTTGTTGCGAAACTCAGCAGTGAATTGTCAACGATTGAGATGCGGCCTCATTTCCCCATGTGTCAATAATACGGATCTGACCGCATTGCCGTTCCGTACTCAGCCAGGGCCGCCGGTTCGCCGAAACGCCGGACGTAATCGGCGTCGATCCAGACCGCGAAGGTCGTGACGTGCCGGATCCCCAGGCGCGCATAGGTGCCGGCGTCGGCCTCGACGACGTCGCGGCGCCACGGCAACTCGACCGCCGGGCGTTTCCATCCGGAGAATCGGGAGACGTCCAGCCAGTACTCGAGGACCTGCGCGCTGTGCGTCGGAAAGACGCGCAGATTCGCCTCGAGTGCCGCCAGCGCGTCGCGGACGTCCGGCCCGGTCTGCTCGTGATACGGCTTGTCATAGCTGCGGTGGATCGGGGCGAATTCGAGGAAGACGCCCGGTTCGGGTTTGACCCGGCGGGGAGCGGCCAGGGTGTTGTGGTAGGCCAGGTGCGCCAGTTGGGCCGCGGGATCGATTTGGCGCAGTGTCCGCACCAGGTGGTTTTCGAGGAGGAGCGCCTGGTCCGACTCCGTGAACTCGCGGCAGCGCGGACACTGGCACCACGGCAGACCGTCGTCGCCCCAGAAGAAGTATCGTCCGGTTGTCGGGCGCAACTGGCGCGCCAACCGCAGGGCATTGGTGGACACGATTTCGAGCGCGCGGGACGAATGCACGCAGAGGTTGGCATCGGCGGTGCGTTCGCCCTGCTCGTTCATGCGGAAAAGGAGCGGCTCCGCGGCGAAGAGGCTGCGCGGCAGCAGTTCGTTCATGGCGTGCAGTTCGTATTCAACCTCGAGGCCAAGCTGCGCGCAGCGCTCGAGAAGGGCGCGTCCGGACGGTGACCCGATGAACGCGGCCACCGCAGCCGGGGAAGTCCCGTGGTGCAGGGCGAGGGTGGTCAGGCCGGCCTTTGCAGCCCGATCGGGCCAGTCGGCCAGCGACAGGTCGTCGGGCACGAGCACAACGCCGCGGGTGCGAAAACCGCGTGTGGGTTCGTTGCCGGAGGCCGGGATGCGCCATTCCCGAAACGCCGATGGCACATGGAAATCCGGCTTGGTTGGTGTGGGCCTCACCCAACTGATCCAGTTGTCCGACGCATCGCCCAAGGCGCCGCTGCGGAACTCGGCGCGGAACAGACCGACGCGCAGCGCCGCGCCCGGCCCCACTGGCCGCCCCAGCAAGTCGCTGAGCGTGGCAAAGGGAACCGCGGCTTCGACCGTGTAGCCGCGCGGACCGCGCGTGCCGGCCGCGCGCAGACCGGGACAGTTCCAAGCGGTGTCGAACTGACGGTAGTGTTTGGCGGCGTAATCGTGCACCCGCCCCAGGGGGTCGATCTCGATGCAATAGTAATGGGCTAGCGCCTCGTCGCAGGCGAAGAAGATCTCGACCCGGTCCTCGCGGTCGAGCGTCGATTCGCCGTCGAACGGCGTCTCGACCACGAGATCGTCGTCCTCCGCCGTGAAACCGAAATAGAAATGGTCTGCGTCCGCCCAGGCCCGAAACTCGGTCGCCGGCGCGGGCCGGGGCGACCAGGGGAAGGAGAAGGATCGTATGGACTCGGTGCCGTCCCACTGGGGCTCACTCAGCCGGCCGTCGATCGAGACCGTCCCGGGACTGGCCGCCGGAGCCCTATCGCCCTTGGTTTGGGCCTCGGGGGCGGCAGGGGCCGTCGATGGGGCGGCTGCGCAGCAACTCAAGGCAACGATGACGGCCAAATGCGCAAACAGCCTGCCGGGACGGAGAGACACGTTCATGTCCACAGGACTCTGATATCAAGTTGTTCCCGGGTCAATTGGCTACTGGATCTGGGTGTAACCCCACGTGAATCCAGCGTGTCATGGCCGACCTTCCACCCAAACCCGATCCGGGTGAACAGCTCCGAGATTCCAAACGCGTCCGCGGTCAGGATGGTCACGGGAGAACGACGGTGAGGGACTTGACTTCGTCGGTGGCGACTGGTTGCTCGACGCCATCGAGGCGCGGGAAGCGCGTATGGTCGAGCACAAGACGCCCCACCTTCTCGGCAAAGACCACCGGACGCAGGTCCGGCGCCGCGAGACTCAGACGCGCATCTTCGACCGTCAGTGTCTCGACATTCCGCGCGTAGATTCCCCAGGCGGGAAGCGGACGGGCATCGACCCCGGGTCCCCTCACCGGTTGCCTGGCTTGCGCCGCCGTTCCCCCTCCGGCCCATTCGACGCTCAGGTTGCGGAGCACGACATTCGTGATGGGTGTGTCGGCCCAGCTTTCGACCGAGAGCGCAGACCGATAGACGCCCGTGGCGGTCAGGCCGGCGACAGTGACGCGCCCGACGGTATTGCCGGGTTTGATCCAGAGCGTCACTGGAGAGGCGACATTGCGCATCGTGTTGTTGGACAACAGCACATCATCGAGCGGGCCCTCGGTGGCGTCCCAGGCGCCGGGCTGGAGGATGATGCCGGAGAGCATGTTGGTGCGCCGCTGTTCACGGCTGGTGCGATGAGGCTGCTCCCCCGGGCCGTAGAACAGACAGCGATCGACGATCAGGCCCGTCGCGGGACCGATCAGGCGAATCCCGTTGCAGGACGAGTTAACGATGCAGTCGGAGATGACGGTGTTGTCCCAGTAGCGTCCGGCAATGGCATCGTCGCCCGTGTAAAACCGGCAGCCAGTGATCCGGACATCGCGGCACCAGCGCTGCGGCGCGCCGCGCCAATGGACGCCGTCCCAGCCGCCGATGAACGTGACCTGGCGAATATCCATCGCGTCGCTCACCTGGGCGAACAGGGCATAGTTGGCCGAGTCGATGATGGTCACGTCGCGCAGGGTGAACCGCCGGCAATTGACCAGCACAATCGTATGCGGGCCGCGCATCCTTTCCTCGCCCGTCGGGTCAAACACGCGGTTGCCGTCGATGATTCCGGGTCCGCCGACGCCGATGTCTTGCGCGTTCTCGGCCAGGATCAGTGCCCGATGCCATTTGCCCCATTTGGCCTCGGGCAGGATGTCGGGTACATCCGGGTGGGTGTACTCGGCCAGGTTCGTCGTGCCGATCAAGCGGGCGCCGGCATCGAGATGAAGGGTGACGCCGGTGCGCAAGCGGAGCGTGCCGGACAGGTAGCGGCCCGGGGGGAAACGCACCTGGCCGCCGCCGGCCTCGGCGCACGCAACGATCGCAGCGCTGAGGGCCGCGGTGTCCAGGGTGCGCCCGTCCGCCACGGCGCCGTGGTCGCGCACGTTGACGAGCCCGGGTGCAGTGGCGGCCTGCCCCAATCGAGCCGCGAGAATCGTCGCGCCCAAGACGCAGACGCCCCCAAACAGGTGAACAGCACGATGAAGGAATCGCATGAGGGAAGTATTGGCCTCGGCAGCCCGGTGTGTCGAGCGATGGCGAGACGGCTTCATGAATTCGCGACGGATCATGAAGTCCGGGTGACTCTTCCCTTCATGTTCCGCCCCGCTTCATGCGGAGCTCTTGCTTTTCGGGCTTGTGGACGAAGGCGTCACCAGCCTACGTTTGGCGCCCATCGGGATTCCAACAGGGTCACGGTTCTTGGCGCAGAAAACGACAACGACAGGCACTTCGATGAAACAACTCTTCCTTTCCTGGCTCACAACGGCAGTGTGCGTCGGCGGTTTCGCCGCGGAGACCGTCTGGTTGCACACCCTCGATCTCACCCCGATGCGTCAGGGGTATGGCACCCCTCAGATCGACCGGGGCATCCGCGAGCAGCCGCTCTCGATTGCCGGCCAGAAGTTCGAGCACGGCGTCGGGACCCACGCGAAGAGCACGCTCTGGGTCAACCTGGCGGGCGGATCCAGCCGG
>CAYPUR010000068.1:0-10000 GCA_964413865.1 uncultured Verrucomicrobiota bacterium | reverse complement strand
CGACGACGCCACGGGCGACGCCAAGGCCTCGGTGACATTCAAGATCGTGGGCGACGGCCGCACCCTGTGGCAATCGGGCACTCTGAAGATGGGCGACCCGGCGAAGTCCGTCGACCTTGATGTCACCGGGATCCAGACGATGGTTCTGATGGTGGGAGACGCGGGCGACGGGACCGCGTTTGACCACGCAAATTGGGCTGAAGCGCGGTTCCAGGTTGCCGGCGCGGCGCCCAAGACCATGGCCCCGCCGTCCGAACCGGCGGTGATTCTGACGCCTGCGCCTGGACCGTCTCCGCGGATCAACGGGCCGCGGGTCTACGGGTGTCGTCCGGGGAACCCGTTTCTGCACCGGATTCCGACCACCGGGGAGCGCCCAATCCGGTTTGCCGCCGCCGGTTTGCCCGACGGGCTGCGATTGGACGCGGCGAGCGGGATTATCAGCGGCACATCGCCCAAACGCGGCAGTTACACGGTGACGCTGCAGGCGGCGAACGCGCACGGGCGCGACAAGCGCGCGCTGAAGATCGTGTGCGGCGACACGCTGGCGTTGACTCCGCCGATGGGGTGGAACCACTGGTACACGCATTACGACCGGATCACGGACGCGCTGATGCGGCAGGCGGCCGACGTGATGGTCAGCAGCGGGATGGCCGACGTGGGTTACCAGTACGTGAACATTGACGATTGCTGGATGAACGCGTCCAAGAATCGGGATCCGCTGCGGGTCGGGCCGCTGCGGGACGACCGGGGCAACATCGTGCCGAACAAGCATTTTCCGGACATGAAGGCCCTGAGCGATTACATCCACAGCAAAGGGCTCAAGGCGGGTCTTTACACCTCACCCGGACCGCTGACCTGCGCCGGGTTTGCCGGCAGCTACGAGCACGAAGCGCAGGATGCGCGGCAGTTTGCCGAGTGGGGTTTTGATTTTCTCAAGTACGACTGGTGTTCCTACGACGGCGTGGTCAAGGGCGATCACAGTCTGGAATCGCTCAAGCGGCCCTACCAGTTGATGGGCGATCTGCTCAGGCAACAGAACCGCGACATCGTGTTCAACCTCTGCCAGTACGGCATGGGGAACGTCTGGGAATGGGGTGAGGAAGTCGGCGGGCATTGCTGGCGAACGGCTGGTGATTTGGGATTCGAGTTGGATCGCGTCTTCGAAGTGGCGCTCAAGAACGCCGAGCACCGCGTCCACTCGAAACCCGGAAGCTGGAATGACCCGGATTACATCCAGATTGGCCTGATTGGCAACGCGCGCGGCATGGGCGAGCCGATCCCGTGTCCGCTCACGCCCAACGAGCAATATGCGTTCATGTCGCTTTGGTGTCTGATGGCGGCGCCGCTCTTTTACAGTGGCGACATGAACCACCTGGACGCGTTCACACTCAATGTGCTGTGCAACCCCGAGGTGATCGAGATCGATCAGGATCCGCTGGGCGAGTGCGCCCCTGTGATCCCGGCCGGCGAGGACACGTTCCTGATGGTCAAGAACCTCGAAGACGGCGACAAAGCGGTCGGCCTGTTCAATCGAGGCGAGATGGAAACCACTGTGACGGCCCGGTGGTCCGATCTCGATGTGAAGGGGAGGCCGCCCGTGCGCGACCTATGGCGCCAGGAGAATCTCGGACGGTTCCGCGACGCCTTTGCGGCGCGCGTGCCGGCACACGGCTGCGTGCTGGTGCGTTTGGACTGCGGACGTTGATTTTGCTTTCTATTTGTGAATGAGACGCAATGCTGGGTTCTTGCTCTGAGGACTGTTTATGGACATCAAACTGCCCAAGCTGGGCGAAGGGGCGGACTCCGGCGTTGTCGTGACGGTGTTCGTCAAGGAAGGCGACACAGTCGCCAAAGACCAGCCTCTGCTCGAACTCGAGAACGAAAAGGCCGTCGCGTCGGTTCCATCGCCGGCAGCCGGCACCGTTGCGCAGGTCTTCGTCAAGCCGGGCGACAAGCTCAACGTCGGTCAGCGCATCCTCACGCTCGGCGGCGAGGGGGCCCCAGGCACTTCGAAAGCCGGGCCTTTGGCCGCCGGGGCGTCGGCCGCGCGCGCCCAGTCCGAGCCGGCTCCGGCCAAGGCCGCCCCGCGACCGGCGGCAGCGGTCGAGCGTGAACCTGAGGGTGCCGGGGAACCCGGTGCGCAAGAGGATCTGGTCGAGGACAAGCCGACGGCCCCGCCCGCCGCCTCGCCCTCGATCCGGCGGTTGGCCAAGGAACTGGGCATCGATCTGACCCGGATCCACGGCAGCCAGCGGGGCGGGCGGATTGTGATGGCGGATTTGCGCGCCTACATCGAGCGGCTGGTGAGGTTGGCCGCGCGCCCGGCTGCCGCCGCGGCTCAACCGTCAAAACCGGCGGCCGAACCGATCGATTTCTCGAAGTGGGGCCCCGTCACCACCAAGCCGCTGACGCCGCTGCGCCAGACGATCAGCCGCCGCATGGCCGAGAGCTGGGCGACCGTCGCGCGCGTGACGCAATTCGACGAGGTGGATGTGACGCGGTTGCTGGTGTTGAGAAAGCAGCATGTGGCCGCTTACGAGGGGAGGGGCACGAAGCTGACTCTGACCGGGTTCATCCTGAAGGCGCTCGCCGCGGTGCTGACACGCCATCCCGTGTTCAATGCGAGCCTCGATGCGACCGGCGAGAATCTGGTGTTCAAGTCGTATTATCATATCGGCATCGCGGTCGACACGGACGCCGGCCTGCTTGTTCCCGTGATCCGGGATGCAGACAAGAAGACGCTGGTCGAGCTCTCGCGCGATCTCGAGACTGTGGCCATGAAGGCGCGCGAGCGCAAAGTGACCCTGGACGATCTGAAGGGCGGCACGTTCACGTTGTCCAACCAGGGCGGGATTGGCGGGGCGCACTTCACTCCGATCATCAATCTGCCCGAGGTGGCCATCCTCGGAATCGGGCGGGGGGCGGTCAAGCCGGTGTGGATCCAGGATCACGTCGAGCCGCGGACGCTGGTGCCGCTGGCGGTGTCGTACGATCACCGGGTCATTGACGGCGGCAACGCCGCGCGGTTCATGGTCGATCTGGTCCAGACGATCGAGGCGATGGATGAGGAAGCGGTCAAACTCTAGCCCGCAAGCGAGAACGGAGAGGAGAGCCTGTCATGGAGCGTATTCAAACTGAGCTGGTCGTTGTCGGCGCCGGGCCGGGGGGGTACACGGCGGCGTTTTACGCGGCGGACCGCGGCAAACAGGTCGTGCTGGTCGAGCGCGAGCGGCGGTTGGGCGGCGTGTGCCTCAACTGCGGCTGCATCCCGTCGAAGGCCCTGCTGCACGCGGCGCACACAATCACCCTGACCCGCGAATCGGCGCATCGCGGCATGACGTTTGCCCCGCCGCAGCTTGATCTGGCCAAGCTGCGCGCCTGGAAGGAATCGATCTTGCAGCGTTTGGGCACTGGGGTGAGCCAGTTGGCCCAGAAACGCGGCGTGCGAGTGCTCGAGGGCCGGGGCTATTTCGAAGACTCGAACACCCTGCGCGTCGAGACCGAGACGGGACAGCAATTCGTGCAGTTCCAGAACGCGATTGTCGCCACCGGCTCGCAGCCGGCCATGCCCAAGCTGTTCGATTTGGGAAATCCGCGCATCATGACGTCGACCGACGCCCTGGAAGTCGAAGAGGTGCCCGCGCGCCTGCTGGTGATCGGCGGCGGGTACATCGGGATGGAACTGGGCACGGTGTACGCCGCGCTCGGCAGCGAGGTGATCGTTGTCGAGGCGCTGGACGCGATTCTGACGGGAGCCGATCCCGACCTGGCGCGCCCGGTGGCGGCGCGCGCCCGGCAGAACTTCAAGGAGATCCGGGTCAAGGCCAGGGTGTTGAGCATGGCGACCAAAGCCGCTCAGATCAAAGTGGCGATCGAGTACCAGGGCCAGCAAGTCGAAGAGCTCTACGATCGGGTGCTCGTGGCCGTCGGCCGGGTCCCCAACGGCGACGATCTCGGACTCGAGAACACCAAGGCGACGAGCGACGAGAAGGGCTTCCTCGTCGTCGATGAGAATCAGAAGACCGAAGATCCGGCGATTTACGCCATTGGAGACATCGCCGGCGGCGTGTTGCTGGCGCACAAGGCGTCACGCGAGGCCCGCATTGCCGTCGAGGCGATCCTGGGCGAGAGCGAGACCATGCCCGAGTTTGTCATCCCGGCCGTGGTGTTCACCGACCCCGAGCTGGCCTGGTGCGGCTTGACCGAAGCCGAGGCGCAGCAGAAAGGCATCCCCGTCGAAGTGGCCAAGTTCCCCTGGGCGGCATCGGGCCGAGCCCTAACCTTCGACCGGCCCGATGGCATGACCAAGCTGATCATCGATCCGGAGACGGAACGGGTGCTGGGCGTGGGGATCGTGGGGCATGGCGCCGGAGAACTGATTGCCGAGGGCGTTCTGGCGATCGAGATGGGCGCCACCGCGCGCGACCTCGCTCTGGCCGTGCATCCGCATCCGACGCTGTCCGAAACGATGATGGAGTGCGCGGAGGTGTTCTACGGGCACGCCACTCACACGCTGGCGCGCAAGCCGCGCTCGTGAGGCCTCCGGGCCTCAGCGGCTCCCGGGCTTGACCACCGGCTGCGCCGCCAGGTCGGGCGGGAGCTTGTCCGGCTCGAATGTCTCGACCTTCAAGCGCAGCAGGGAACAGGTCGGCACCCCCAGATCGACGGTCCCGTTGGAGCGGTCGACGAGCATTGCGACACCGACCACCTGGCCCTTGTGGGCGCGCACGATGTCGATGGTCTCCTGGACGCGCCCGCCTTTGG
This sequence comes from uncultured Verrucomicrobiota bacterium, assembly GCA_964413865.1. Taxonomy (GTDB): domain Bacteria; phylum Verrucomicrobiota; class Verrucomicrobiia; order Limisphaerales; family J093; genus MWFF01. The sequence goes on along the minus strand of CAYPUR010000068.1, from coordinate 5,236 downwards.
TGACCACGTCCTCGACCACCAGCACTCTCTCGTCCGGGGCGATCCTGAAGCCGCGCCGCAGGGCCAGTTTGCCCTCCTCTTTCTCGGTGAAAATGAACCGGACCCGCAGTTGGCGGGCCACTTCCTGGCCGATGACCAGCCCGCCGAGGGCCGGAGCGATCACGGTGGCGGGCTGCGATGCGCGGACCTGATCCGCGAGGGCCTGGCCGAACCGTTCGACGGTCGGCATATCCTGCAAGGCCAAGGCGCACTGAAAGTACTGGCGGCTGTGCAGGCCGCTGCGCAGGACGAAGTGCCCTTCGAGCAGCGCGCCGGCCTGGCGGAAGAGTTCAAGAGCTTCTGTCTGTGTCATCGCGGCATGGAACACCAACCCTGTCCCCCCCGCAATCCCGGATCGGGACACGGAACACATTTGGGATTCAATTCCCGGGACGGGGGTGCTAAAGGTCCCGCGCGATGAGACACGCGACAGCACTCATACACCCGAAGGCGCACGTTGACCCGACCGTGAGTGTCGGGCCTTACGCGGTGATCGACGAGGACGTGGTGCTGGGCGCGCATTGTGTCGTGGGGCCGCATGTGTATCTGACAGGGCAGACGACGATCGGCGCGCACAACCACTTCCACGCCGGGTGCGTCATCGGGAACATCCCGCAGGATCTCAAGTACCGGGGCGTGCCGAGCCGATTGCGGATTGGCGACCACAACACGTTCCGCGAGTGCGTCACGGTCAACTGTTCGACCGATCTGGACGAAGACACGACGCTCGGATCCCACAACCTGCTGATGGCCTGCGCGCACGTCGCGCACAATTGCCATGTGGGCAATCGCGTGATTCTCGCCAACGGCGCGCTCCTGGGCGGGCACGTCACCGTCGAGGATCGGGTTGTGATCTCCGGCAACTGCCTCGTGCACCAGTTCACGCGCCTGGGCACGCTCGCGATGATGCAGGGGCGCGCGGCGATCAGCAAGGACCTGCCGCCCTACACAATGGCCCGGGGCGTCAATCGGATTTGCGGTTTGAACTCGGTGGGCCTGCGCCGCGCCGGGCTCTCGTCGGACGAACGGCTCGAACTGCGGCGGCTCTATCACAAGCTGTTTCGCGGCGGGCTGCCGCTCCGGCGCGCGCTCGAAGCCGCGCGCCGCGAACACACCAGCCCCGTCGCGCGCGCGTTGCTCGAGTTCCTGGCGGCCGCCAAGCGCGGCGTCTGCACCGATCGCTCCAAGGGGGCGTTCGTGGACGAAACAGACTAGCCTGCATTTCTCACCACTTTTTGCCACAGCCCATATCTGAGACTCCGCGAAGCTCCATGAGACATCCGGGCTAGTGACTGGGAAGCCCGGGTGTCGGTGGTGTGTTCGGAGCCCAGCCCAACGCCATCAGGGCGTCGGCGAAGATCTTCATTCCGTCGGCATCGGGGTGGTTGATCGAGTTGAGCATCAGGGCCGTGTACGGAATGCCCTGGCGCCAAAGGCGTCCGTAGCGCCGGGCCGCGTCGGCCAGGGCGACGCCATGCCGTGCGGCGAACTGCCGCAGCCCGGCGACGTAGGGCCTCGGGTCATTGTCGATGTCGCATTCGCGATCCAAACCCATCCAGTCGGGCCGCACATAATGGGGCGTGAGAATGATCCACTCGGCCCCGATGGCGCGGAAGTCATCGAGAAGACGTCCGTAGCGTTCCTCGACCTGGGCGGCGTCGAGACCGGCGTCGTTGACGAATTCGGAGACGATGAGATGCGGTTGGGCGCCGAGGACTTTTTCGCGGTAGTTGTGCGGAGCGCCCGGCGGTTCGGCAAGGTAACTCGCCGTGTTGCGCCCACCCCACGCCTCGGTCACCAGCTCGATGGGCGCTTTCGAAAACGCCGCCCGCAAACGCTCGACGAACTGCGCCTGCCAGCGCTCGCGATCCGGATCGGGCAGATAACTGCCGTCGGTGACGCTGTCGCCCCAGGCAAGAACCCGCAGCGGTTGACCTGCTTCGAGCCGGGCGCGCGTCTTGGGCAGGAATTGCTCAATCGGTGTCGGCCGCTGAAGCGCGGGCTCGGGATAGCTCGTCTCGCGGATCGGCAACAGGTTGGCCGAACCGAGCCTGGCCAGGCGTCCGGGCAGCCAGATGTTCGCCAGGTGAATCTCGCCGGCGCGCACAGGTCCCGGCTTGGGCGCGGCTGCGCGCGGCTCGCCTCGCCGCGCCTCGATGGTTCCATCGGGTCGGAGCACCAGGGCGTCCAGGCGCAGCGCATACCACCGGTAGGCCGCGTAGACGGCCTGCCCCTCCCGGATGCCGCCCTCGGGCGTGCGCCCGATCGTTCCCCAAACCAGATCGGCATCGTAGTCGGTCCCGGCCTTGAAGACAGGCGCGTTCGAGTCTGGGCCCGCGCGCACGACAACACTCTGCGGATCGACCAGGAAGGGCGTGGTGGTTTCCTGGGCGCGGACCATGCGGAGTTGGGCGCCTTTCATCCATCCGCCGGCATTCGCATTGAACACGGGCAGGGAGTCGTGGCGCTCGGCAGCCACATCGAGGGCCTCGGGGGGCGTAATCCGCACGACGGCGCTGGTGCGAGCGGCGGATTGGCCTGGTTCGCGCCGGGTCACTGTGACTTGGACATCCCAGTCGCGCACCGCGGCCAGTTCCACCTCGAGGCCGGCCTCGGGCGCTTGGGTGACTCGGGAGGGCGGGTTCGGGCTCGAAGCGCGGTCGGCCAGCCTTTCGAGCAACTCGCGTCGGGCCGCGCGGAAGGCGGGCACATCGGTGTTGTAGCGGTCAAACGCCAGCACATGGCGTCCGGCGATCCGCAGCGCGGCCTCCGGATCGCGCTCCGCCAGCAGGCTCAGCAACTCGTGATCGGCGATGCCATCGCGCATGGCCTCGAAGCGGATCGAATCGAGCGGGCCGTCTTTGCCGGGGTAGACGATCCAGGGATCGCCTGCGGGCAAGTAGGGCGGGCCCCCGTGGGGGCGTGTGGTGTGGGTGAACGGGCTGTTTTCCGTCCAGTGATTGTAGCCCCAGTGCAGATAACCGGTCACCCCATAGCGAAAGTTGATCCAATGCAGCAGCCGGGTCTTGATCAGAGGCTGCTCGATGAAGCGATTGGCGTACTCGCCCTGGGGAAAAACGCAGGTGTAGAACCAGACTTCGTCGCCCGCCCGCTGCCGCGTCGTGTAGTGCGCGGCATCGTCGTGCAGGTAGTTCAGTTGCGGCACCCAGACGTCGATGGCCCCAACCAGATCCTTCGTGTGACAAGCCTCGATCACCCGCAGTTCGGGCGCATGCTTGCGGATCAGGGCCGCCATCGCGCGGTAGCTGCCCAGGTTGGAGGCTGTCGGCTCGTCAGCCAGGTGCTGCAAATAATCGCTGAGCCAGCCGCGCTCTTTCAGATGCGTCACCAACGCGGGGAAGAACTGCCCATAGAACCGCTCCGCATCGGCCCCGGCCGGATCGACGCTGGCAGACACCACCTTGCCATCCTCGACCCGATGGATTGTGACCACGAAATCGGATTCCCATCCCGCCTTGCGCCCGCCAATATGGCCCCCCTCAATCCTGCCAATCACCCCCTCCTCACGGAAGATGTTCACCCAACGATCGAACCGGGCGAAGTCGATGCCCAGCGCGCCCTCGGGCCCGGCGGAGAATCTGGCCAGACCCAGCGGTGAGATCAGGGCGACGTTGTGGCGATGCTGGGCGAGGTTCCGCGCGTAGCGACGGAGCAGGGCGTAGTAGTCCTCGGACTCCGGTTGCGGCGAGATTTCGAGATGCTGCCACTGCATGGCGAACCAGTCGGTCACCCACAATCGCGATCGCGCGATCGCCGCCGGATAGACCCGGACCTCGAGCCGCTGAGTCAGGCGAAAGGGATCTTCGGCAACGACGCCGCTGATCTCGAGCGCCCCGCCGTACAGGCCGGGAGTGGCGGCGAGCGGGATGGGGACCGTGACCCACACCGCCTGGGCCCGGCCAGCCGGAACGTCCATCGACTCCAGTTCAAGCAGCGGATCCGGATAGTCGGCGGGCGGCTGGCGCAGTTGATCCTGCGACGGTTTCTGCGTGGGACGATCGACGGGCACATATCCGACAAACCGCGCGGGCATGGGGGCCAACCGGCCCGAGCCCTGGGAGGCATCTAAAGACCCGATCGCCGCGCGCAACGACCGGATCGGCTTGTCGGCACGGACGACCACCTGAAGCGATGCGTGTTCTCCCCGCGCCACCTCGGCCCGGGCAGCGCCCTCGGCGCCAGCAGGATCGTCCGGGAAGACCTTCACCAGCGGATCGACCGGCCAGACCTGAATCGCGGGCGTTTCCGACGCCACGGCGCGGAGGGTCCACGCCACGCAGAACAGCAGGAAAAAAGACCACACCGCTCTGAGACGGAAGCTCTGGAACGTAGCGCTGCCGATCGCAGCGCTGCCGATCGAGTGGGGCCGGCCATTACCCGACCGCCGAGTCCCTGCGCGTGAAGTGGGGTCGCCCATCGTCTTCGCCCTCGAAAGCCGAGTGACATGTCCGACTGGGGCGTCGAGTGGTCTGTGAATCGTCATGGGTCGAGGGTAGAGCCGTGAAGACAGAATGGAACAACGAATGTGGCAAACACCGCCGCACCTCCGCCTTCGTTGGTTGGAGTCAAGGGGGGTCCCCGCCCCGTGGAAGTCGACGTGGAATGGCTTTGCCGTAACAGAGTGCGGGCTATTGCGCTTCTGCAATCGTTTGTCCAATAATCGCGGACAGCCGGAAGTTCAGGTAGAACCAGAAGGATATCGGCAGATTCAAGCCATTGGTCCGACGATTCGGCCGCGGCACAACAGCGGTTCCTTTCGCTGTTTCTCCGCGGCGAGCGGGAGGTCTTTCGCTGCGTGGCGGCCCTGGTGCCGAACGTGGCGGACGCCGAGGACATCGTTCAGGAGACGGCTTCAGCTCAACCCAACACGCACACAGGAATCCATCCCATGACCAAGACCCAATTCGCCCTCCTCTCCGTTGTGATCGGCCTTCTGGCGTCGCCCGCGCGCGCGGCCGATGTCGCGGGCCGATGGCGCACGGAGTTCGAAAGCCCCCGCGGCATCCACAAGTACCTTGTGAGCCAGAAGGTCGGTGACTTCGGCGCCACCGAGTTCGTGGCGGCGCAGGCGTCGGCTGCCGGGACGGCCTCAGTCGCCACTCCCGCCGCCCCCACCACCCCGCCGGCCGCCGGCCGGCCGCCGCGCGGACCCGGCGGCTTCGGCGGGCCGATCCAG
>CAYPUR010000067.1:5731-21867 GCA_964413865.1 uncultured Verrucomicrobiota bacterium | reverse complement strand
ACTACGCCCCAAACCACGCCAATTGGCAGGCACTATTTCCAACCTCAACAACAGCAACCCTTCAGGAATTTAAACAAAACAACCGTGCTTTTGACCGGACCATACCTGTATTTGGCTTGCACGGGCCCGCCCGCTTTCGGCACGCTGACACGATGGTAATGACAGCAACTCAAAACGGCGCGTTCGACGCTCTCCAGGCGAGAGAGAAAAACGCGGAGAACGGACATCGCGCAGTCCCGATCCAGACCGCTCCCGGCCGCGCGATGACTCGCGGCGGGGTGCGCTCAAAATCCGCTCGGCTTACGCACTTGACGTCTTTATTGGCTTTTGCGGCCGCGGCGCTGCTGGCGGGCGTGGGCACGGCCCCGGCGCAGACCTACCTGATTGATGTCGGCGGTGCGAACACGACGATTCGCGGGGCGGCGCCGGACGATCCGAACAACGACTGGAACAACATCACCACGGGCATCGGCAACACGGACAACGGCGTGTTGAGCAATCTGGTGTCGACCGCGGGGGTTCCGAGCGCGATCAACCTGGCGATGATCAGCCGGTTCAACGGGGTCAACGAAAACGGCACACAGAATGCCACACTGTACCCGTCCGACGCGACGCGCGACTCGTGGTTTGGCAACACCGGCGATCACGGCGGACTGACCGACATCTACCCCAAATTCAAGTTGACCGGACTTGATTCGGCCACGGTTTACACGCTCACCTTTTACGCCTCGCGCGCGGGGGTCAGTGACAACCGCGAGACGGGCTACACGGTCACAGGCGGCAATGCGGGTTTCGCGGCCCTCGACGCGGCCAACAACATCGACGAGACGGCGGTGGTTGCGGACATCACCCCCGACGGCGCCGGTGAGATCAAGATCGAGATCGGCCCGACCGAGAACAACAACAACTCCGTCAAGTACACCTACCTGGGGGTGCTGCGGATCGACGCCGTTCCGCCCCAGACACCCCTGGCCTTCACCACACAGCCGGCGAGCCAGCGCGTGGTCCAGTCCACGCCCGTGACCTTCACCGCCGCGGTGACCGGATCACCGCCACACTTCGTGCAGTGGCATCAGAATGGCCAGCCGCTCGAAGGGGAGAATCGGTTCACCCTGACCATCCCCTCGGTGACCCTCGATATGGACGGCTGGGTCTACTCCGTCAAGGTGAGCAACCTGGCCTACGAGATCACCAGCACCAACGCGGTCCTGACGGTCTACAGCGACACGGTCGCGCCGAAGGCGACCGAGGCGGTCAGCTACGACGGCACCACGATCGTGGTGACCTTCGACGAGCCGATGGACGACACCACATACGATCCGTCGAACTACGCGGTGAATGGCGGGGCGGCGGAGCTCTGGGCGGCCACGCTCAATCCGGACGGCCAGAGCGTGACCTTGAGCCTGGCGGCGCCCATCGCCGGCACCTTCACGCTCGTCCTGAACAATGTCCAGGACCTTGCCGGCAACCCGATCGCCCCCGGCACGACCCTCGCCGGGCGCGTTGTGCCGATCGAAGACCAGGACGTGCTGTTCGATTTCGGCGCCACGGGCACCACCACCGGTTTCGGACCGGCCCCAAACGACCCGGTGCGTCACTGGAACAATGTCACCACCACGGTCGGCAGCTCGGATACCGGCCAATTGCTGGACGTGGTCACCGTGCACAACGTGCTGACACCGATCACCGTGGCGATGATCAGCCGTTTCAACGGCGCCAACGAGAACGGCACGCTCGCTTCGACTCGGTTCCCGCCACAGGCCACCCGCGACTCGCTCTACGGCAACACGGAGGTCTGGAGCGGGCTCGAGAACATCTTCCCCAGCTTCAAGCTGACGGGCCTCAACCCCGCCCGGAAATACCACCTCACCTTCTACGCGTCGCGCGCCGGCGCCTCGGACAACCGGGAAACCGGCTTCACCGTCACGGGTGCGAACGGGGGTTTCACTCCCTTGGACGGGGCGAACAACGTGGACACCATGGCGACCGTCGTAATGATCGCGCCGACCGAATCGGGAGAGATCACGATCAGCCTGGCGCCCACCGCGAACAACAACAACGCCTATCACTTCACTTACCTGGGCGTCCTCCACTTGTGGCCCTACGCCGAGCCGTCGCGGTTCCTGCCCGCGACCATCGAAAATCGCAAGATCAAGCTCGAATGGACCGGGGCCGGCCAACTGCACTGGGCCCTCTCGGTTTTCGGCCCGTGGAACCCGGTTCAGCCGGCGCCCACTTCGCCCTACCTCGAGGACATTGTCGCAGGCGAGAGCCGATTCTATCGGCTTCAGAACTAGGCGCACCGAGCCTCATCAAGCCGCGACAATCATCGTGTTTCCCAACATCATCCCTCTCTCCGGGTCGAAGACGGGGAGAGGGAACTCCCGTCCCACGATTAGTTGAGAGTTGGACGTTCAATACCTCAGGGTGCTGGTCCCCGTGCGCATTCAACCGCTGATTGTCAACGCTTCCCGATGAACCGTGGTTCCGTAGCGGTCCCGCCGCCGCGGGATCAGACGGCGCCATCTCGCTCCGCCAGAGGCAGGAGTCAGCGCCGACTTACGTCGGCGGCTACGAATTGGCTCACGGTCCCAGTGCACACTGAACCGCTCAATAGCAACGCCTGCCGCGAAGCTGCCTCCATCCGATGACTCCGACTCTTGAACCCAGAACACTTATGTCCAAGCCCGCACGCACTGAGGAATCACCGGGATGCACTGCACCGTCGCCTTCACCCGCCGCCGCAGTCGCGGGGGCACGCTCTCCTCTCGGATGGGAGAGGGACGGGGTGAGGGGTCTGTGGAGTGTATCCAAACGACTTGGCAGTCGGCGGATCTTCGCCGCGGCGCGATTCGCCCTCGCCGCCCTGCTCTGTTCTCTCGCCGGCCATGCCCAGCACCGTGTGCTGTTCATCGGCAACAGCTTCACAATTGGCAGCGGAGGGGGCGGTGTGCCGGGCATCTTCGACCGATTGGCTCAAGCGGGCGGGCATCCCGACCCCGTCACCGTGATGCGCGCGGCCGGCGGTCAGGACTTCCAATACCATAGCCAGGACGCAAGCACGCAATCCACGCTCGAATCGCAGCCCTGGACGCATGTCGTGTTGCAGAACTACAGCACCGAGCCGACGCATCTGGCCAGTGGGAGCGTCGACGATCACTACGCGTTTGGAACAGCGCTCCACCAACAGGCGATGGCGAACAACCCGATGACACGGGTCATCCTGTTTGAGACCTGGTCGCGCGCGGCGGTGCATCCGATGATCACCGGCGCATCGTCGCCGACCAGTTTCGCGAGCACGGCGGAGTTCCAGGCCGAGCTCCGATCCAATTACCAGGGCCTCGCGGACGTTTTGAACGCGACGCACCCGGCGCATCCGCCGGTTGTCGTGGCGCCGGTGGGAACGGCGTGGGAGCGGGCGGGTGGACTGCTCCGATCGACCGATCCGGGTTTCGTGCCGTTGTTTGGCAGTGACAATTACCACGGCAACAATAACGGCTATTACCTCGCCGCCTGCGTCATCTACAGCACGATCTACGGTGTCAGCCCTGTCGGGCTGTCGACCAACCCGCTCGTTTCGAGCCTCAACCTCGGGCTGACCGTGCCGGGGGCGCGGCTCGAGGAATCGGCCTGGGCAACGGTCTCGAGTTGGAGCCAGGCGGGTCTGCAATCGTTTCTGCTGGATTTCGGCGCTGCCGCCACACCGACCGCTCGGGGGCCCGCGCCCGACGATCCCGCATGGCACTGGAACAACATTTCCGAGGCGATTGGAGCGTCGCCAGACGGACGGCTGCCCAACCTCGCAACCACCGCGAATCTCTCGACCGACATCGGCTTCGAGATGCTGAGCCGCTTCAACGGGGCGGACCATGAGGGCAGCGTCCCATCGAGCGCATTTCCCGCCAACGCGACGCGGGACACGCTTTTTGGCAACACCGAGCCCTTCAACGGCCTTGCCGACATCTTTCCAAGCTTCAGGTTCGCCAACCTCAATCCGTCCCGCACCTACAGCTTCACCTTCTACGCCTCGCGCGCCGGCGTGAAGGACAATCGCGAGACCGGCTACGAAGTCAGCGGTCTCAACTCGGGCTTCGCCGCCCTGGACGCGGCCAACAACTCCGACGCGACCGCGCGGGTGACGGGCATCAGCCCGGACGGGTCCGGCGCGATCGCCATCCGGCTTGCGCCCACGGCAAAGAATGACAGCGCGAATCACTTCACCTACCTGGGCGCGCTGCGGATGGACGCGGTGCCGCGGCAGGAGCCGGTGGTGTTCACGCGGCATCCGGCGAGCCAGAAGGTCTTCGCGGGGATGCCGGCGCAGTTCACCGCGGCGGCCGAAGGCACGCCGCCCTTTTTTATCCAATGGTTCACCAACGGCGTGCCCCTGCACGGCGCGAACCAGTTCACCTGCATCGTCCCGGCGGTGAGCACCAACATGAACGGCACGGTCTTCGCCCTGACGGTGAGCAACCTCGCGTTCACAGCCACCAGCAGCAATGCCGTGCTCGAAGTCGCCCCGGCCGCCCAGAACCCGGCGGGAGAAGCCCTCTTCTTCGATTTCGGCGGGGCGAACGCCACGTCATACGGGGCCGCGCCCAACGACCCGTTGTATTCCTGGAACAACGTGACCACCGCGGCCGGTTCATCCGCAACGGGCCGCCTGACGAACCTCGTGACGGGCGCCAATGGTCCAACCAGGGTTGGGCTGGTCATGCTGAGGCGGTTCAACGGCGCGAACGAGAACGGCACGTTGAACTGGCCGATGCTGCCGGCAAATGCCACGCGCGACTCGCTTTTCGGCAACACGGAATCGTTCGGCGGCCTGGCCAACGTCTTTCCCAGCTTCAAGCTCGCGGGGCTGGATCCGGACGCCCGATACGATCTGACGTTCTATGCCTCCCGCACGGGGGTGAGCGACAACCGGGAGACCAGCTACACCGTCGTGGGTAAGAACTCCGGGCAGGCCATGCTCGATGCGGCCAACAATGTCACCAACACCGCCCGGATCACCGGCATGATCCCCAGTGAAGCGGGCGAGCTTGTTGTCAGCCTCGCGCCCTCATCGGGGAACAACAACGCCAATCACTTCACCTACCTGGGCGTGCTGCGGATGGATGTCGTGCCGCCCCCGCTGGCGTTCCTGCCGCCCGTGATTGACAGCGGCCGGGTCAGACTCGAATGGACTGGCGCGGGTCAGCTCGAACAGGCGGCATCGATCCTCGGCCCCTGGTCCGCCATCGCAGACTCGCCCGCGCCGCCGCATGCCGAGCAGATTCTTCCGGGTGAGGACCGGTTCTTCCGCCTCACAGCGCCTCGGTCGCGCCGTTGAGATCGACCGCTTCCTCGATCAGGGCCGCGATCCGCGTCGTCTCGGACTCGATTCGGGTCAGGGGATCCCTGAGGTCGTGTTCGATTTCGATGAACAGCCGATCGAACATGAGCGTGATCTCGCGATCCAGGCGGTCGCGGAAATCATCCCGGGAATGGGCCAGCCTTTGCGAAAACTCGTGGAGGATGCTCGAACGCTTCCAGAGCAGCGTCACGGCGACCAGGCCGGCGCCCACAGCCGCCAGGATGCCGCCGGTGATGTCGAAGGCAATGAGGTGAGTCGCCAGGGCAATCACCGTCCCCAGCGCGGCCAGTCCGCCGCCGGCGAGGGTGAGCCGGCCCAAATCGGAGCCCTGGATCTCCTTGTCCGAGACAAGATCCGCCACGCGCAGATCGCGCAGGTGGCGTCCCAGCGTCTCGAGGATATCGACCCGGGCGCTTGCGACGGGCATGCTCTGCAGGCGCTGGCCGTTCTGACGCCGCACGACGGCCTCTCCCAGTTCGAGCAGGAGCGCCTGCATTTCGTCCGACAGATCCTTCGAGACGCGCGAGGACTCCGCCTCGATTTGCTCCCCGGCCGCGCGCTCGAACTGGACATGGAGATCCTTGAGCCAGGTTTTGACGTCCTTGTCGCGAATCAGGGGCAACGCGCGCCGCAGGATGGTCCCTACGCCCAAGCCCTCGCTGAAGTCGGCTTCCAGGCGGGACGACAGGCGGTCGTAGACCGCGCAGAGGCTGTTGACCACCAGGCGGGTGAGGGAATTGGCTTTCTGGCGGCGGGCTTCGACTCGGCCCAGGAGGTCCTGATAGAACGCGTTGTCCTCGGCGAGCAATGCCTGCTCTTTGCGAAGCCTGGCGAGAAGGTCCGCGACCGTCTTCCGCAGGATACCCCTCCCCCCTTCGAGCTTCATCCTCCACACATCGCCGCTCTCGACCGCCTGGCGCAGGTAGTGTCGAAACGCGGCGAACCCGGTGTCGGCGCCCTCCTCGGACTCGCGTTTGGCGGACAAGGCGAACACCAGAGGCGCCTGGACGCCCCGTTCGCGCGCGTACTGCTTGACCTTCTCGACATTGATGTCGAGTTCATGCTGGCTGGCGCGGTCGGCCTGCTGCAAGACAAAGACCGTCTTTCGATGCCATTCCCTGCTGATCAGGCGCAGCAGGTCCCACTCGCTGCCGCGGTGGGGATTGCTGGCGAGCAACACGTAGATGACCAGGTCGCTGCGCGGGATGTACTGTTCGGTGATTGTCTGGTGATGCGGGATGACGGAGTTGGTGCCGGGCGTATCGACAATCGTGATCTCGCGCAGGCCGGGTTTCGGGAGGCGGATCCTCTCCCACTGCTCGCCCAGGCTCGTCCTCGAGCGTTGTTCGCCGTAGGAGATTTCCTGGATGACCATGGTGCAGGGATCGGGCGCCACCTCGCACACCTCCTCGCCCAGGAGGGCGTTGACGAAGCTGCTCTTCCCCGATTTCACCTCGCCCACGATGACGAAGAGCGCCGCCGACTCGACATGCGCCAGCCGATCCCGCAGCCGGGCCGTCGCCTCGGCCTCGCCGCACTGCTCGGTCAGGGCGAGGCAGCGTTGGAGAAGGGTTCTGAGCGATTCGCATTGTCGCTTGAACGTCGCGCTGAGAACGGGCTGGGGAGGCATGGAAATGTCCCTCGGAATTCGGCCGCGGCGCAGGGCCCTGCCGCCGCCGCAGGCCGGGCTACGGGGTGGCCGGCTGGAGCGGATCGGCCTTCTTGAGGAATCTGAAGAAATCGCTGTCGGTGGTGAGGATCAGGGATGTGTCGTTGGTGAGTACGGCCTTGTAGGTGTCCATGGTCTTGATGAACTCGTACAAGGCGGCCGCCTCCGGGCTCTGGTTGTACGCCCCGGCGTAGATCTCCGTCGCCTCCGCATCGGCGTCCCCTTTGATCTGTTGCGTCTTTCGATAGGCCTCGGACTCGATCGTCTGCAGGTCCTTTTCCTTTTGACCCAGAATCTTGGCGGCTTCGCCCGCACCTTCCGAACGGAACCGCTCGGCGATCTGCTGCCGCTCGCTGACCATGCGCTCGTAAATGCGGGTCCGAACGCTGGTGTTGTAGTTGATGCGCTTGAACTGAACGTCCATGAGTTCGATGCCGAACACCTCGATCTTCGGAGCCGCATTAGCGAAAATCTCCTGGTGGACCTTGGCCCGGCCCTTGTTGATGGGATACAGGTTCCCGACGTTGCCGCGGGCGTTCTCGATGGTTGCGTCGCGCTCGGGTTCGCGGTCCTTGGTGGTGCGAATGACCTCGATGAGCTCGTGCCTGGCGATCGCATTGCGAATCTCGCTCCCGAGAATGTCGTCCAAGCGGGACAACGCGCTCCGTTCATCCTTGAGGCGGAGGTAGTACTGCTTGGCGTCGTTGATCCGCCATCGGCCGAAGGCATCGACAATGATGTAGGTCTTGTCCTTGGTGGGCATTTCGCTCGGACGCCCGTCCCACCGGAGCACGCGTTTCTCGATCCGATTCACTTCCTGGATGAAAGGCATCCTGAAGTGAAGTCCGGCATTGGTGACGGCCTGGCCCACAGGCTTGCCGAACTGGGTAATGATGACCTGCTCCGTCTCGCTGACCGTATAGGCCGCGGTCAGCAGCAGAATGAAAGCCAGAACGACGACAACGACGATCGGGAGGAAGGGGGCGGTTGGTTTCATGGACGCTTGGATTCCGTGCCGAGTTGCAGCAGGGGCAGCGGCTGCGGGGCCTTGTCATCCAAGATGATCTTGGACCGCACCTGGGGCAGCACTTCCTCCATCGTTTCGAGATAAATCCTCCGGCGCGTCACATCCCGGGCCTTGAGGTACTCGGCCAGCAGCGCCTTGAACCGGGTGGCATCGCCCTGCGCCTCGTTGATTCGTTTGACCGCGTAGCCCTCCGCCGCGCTGATGCGCTGTTCGGCTTCGCCGCGGGCGCGCGGGACGGCCCTGTTGTATTCGCCGTTGGCCACGTTGATCGATTTCTCCCGCTCCTGCTGCGCCTGGTTCACTTCGTTGAAGGACGGCTGCACCGGGGTGGGCGGGTTGACGTTCTTGAGCTGGACCTGGTCAATGCTCACACCGATGTCGTACTTATTCGCGACTGCCTGCAATCGCACCAACGCCTCGCTCTCGATCTCCTGGCGGCCGACGGTGATCACCTCGTCCACAGTCCGGTCGCCCACCACTTCGCGCATGACCGATTCAGAAACATCGCGCAGGGTCTCGCCGGGCTCCCTGAAATTGAACAGGTAGGCGCGCGGATCCTTGACCCGATACTGAATGATCCACTCGACGGTCGCGGCGTTGAGGTCGCCCGTCACCATGCTCCGTTCCGCCTCCTGCTCATCGGCAGAACGGATCTGGGTCGGGTTGCTGCTCCCGAGCGTCCCGAATCCGAATTCCTGCTTGAGCTGGCGCCGGACCGGGACCGCAAGGACCTGGTCCAGTCCGTAGGGAAGCTTGAAATGCAGCCCGGGCTCGACGGTTTTGACATACCGTCCGAACCGCAGAACGATTCCTTGGGACTCGGCCTGAACGGTGTAGATGACCGTGCTCAGGAAGCTGATCACCAGCGCCGCACCCGCCAGAATCAAGAGCAGGCGCGGACGGATGTCATAGTAGGTATTGCCAACGCGTATTTCCATCACCGGGTGCACCCTCGCAAAACCTCGCCCGAGGTCAATCTTCAATCTTCACGCCGATCGCTCCCGACGACCCAGGGCGGCACGCGGACGTCCGACCGCATTCACCCCGGTCTCTGGCGCCTCACACGGATCAAAGGTTCAAGCGCTGCAGGGCGGCCGCGATGAAGCCGCGGAACAAGGGGTGAGGCGCGTTGGGTTTGCTCTGGAACTCGGGGTGGAACTGGCAGCCCAGGAAGAACGGGTGATCCCGCAGCTCGATCAGCTCGACCAGCTCGCCGTCCGGCGATGTCCCGCTGAAGATGAACCCGCGCTGCTCGAACTGGGCGCGGTAGCTGTTGTTGAACTCGTAGCGGTGCCGGTGCCGTTCGTTCACGACAAAGGCCCCGTACAGGCGGGCGGCCTTCGTGCCAACCTGAAGCTGGACCGGCTGGGCGCCCAACCGCATGGTGCCCCCGACATTCATCAGGCCCTTCTGCTCTTCGAGCATGGCGATGACCGGATGCAACGACGCCTTGTCAAACTCGGTCGAATGCGCTCCTTCAAGCCCCAGCACATTGCGCGCGAACTCGACAGTGGCGATCTGCATTCCAAGGCAGAGCCCGAGGTAGGGCAGTTTGGACTCGCGGGCGTATTGCGCCGCCAGGATCTTGCCCTGCACACCCCGCTCGCCAAAACCGCCGGGAACCAGGACGCCACCCAGCCCCTTGAGCAGCTTCTCGGCGCCCTCCTTCTCGATCTGTTCGGCCTCGATCCGTTCGAGCTCGATCCCGCAGTCGTGGGCGATGCCGCCGTGGCTCAGAGCTTCGTAGACTGATTTGTAGGCGTCCTGCAGCCCGATATACTTCCCCACGATTCCGACGCGGACCCGCTTCTGCGGGGCGATGAGTTTGCGGAGCAGATCCTGCCAATGCGACATGTTGGCGGGCGGCGTATCGAGGCGCAGGAGTTGGCAAACCAACTCGTCCATCCGTTCGCGCTGCAGCATCAGCGGCACCTCGTAGATGGTGTGATCCACGTCCTTTTCCTCGATCACCCCCTCGTAGGGCACATTGCAGAAAAGCGAGATCTTGTCCCGGATCTCCTTGTTGAGCGGGCGATCGCACCGACACACCACCAGGTGCGGCGCAATCCCGATTTCGCGCAGTTTGGCGACCGATTGCTGGGTCGGCTTGGTCTTGAGCTCGCCCGCCGCCTTGATGAACGGAACATAGGTGACGTGGATGAACAGGGCATTGCTATATCCGACGTCGAGGGCGAACTCGCGGATCGCTTCGAGGAACGGCAAACCCTCGATGTCCCCCGTGGTGCCGCCAATCTCGGTGATGACCACGTCGGCCTTGGTCGACTCGGCCAATTCGCGGATCCGGGCCTTGATCTCGTCGGTCACATGGGGAATCACCTGCACGGTCTTGCCCAGGTAATCCCCGCGCCGCTCCCGTTCGAGCACGCGGGCGTACACCTGGCCGCTGGTGAGGCTGTTCCGGCGCGTCAGCTTGGTGTTGGTGAACCGCTCGTAATGGCCGAGGTCCAGGTCGGTCTCGGCCCCGTCATCGAGCACGTAGACCTCCCCATGCTGGAACGGGCTCATGGTGCCCGGATCCACATTCAGGTACGGGTCGAATTTCTGAAGTGCCACCTTCAGCCCACGGTTCTCGAGCAGGGTGCCCAACGATGCCGCGGTCAGTCCTTTGCCCAATGAACTGATCACCCCGCCTGTGACAAAGATGTATTTCATGCCTGAGAAATCGGTCCTGTTCCCCTACCCCGCCCCGAGCATCCGCTCCACCCGCACGGCGTCCTCCGGCGTATCCACGCCCACGCTCTCATAGTCCACACGCAGCACGGCGATTCCGACATCATTCTCCAGCGCCCGCAACTGCTCGAGCCGCTCCGCCCGTTCGAGGGCGGACACCGGCCATCGGACGAGCCGCAGCAGCGTTTCGCGCTGATAACCGTAAATCCCGATGTGCTTCAAAAAAGCAAACGCCGCCAACTGATCGGGAATCGAACGACTGGCGGCCTCTCGCAGGTACGGAATCGTGCGCCGGGAGAAATATAGGGCCCGCCCGCTCGAGCTGACAACGACTTTTACGACGTTCGGGTTGTCGTAATCGGCGGGATCGCGGATCGGGGTGGCGGCGGTGGCCATTGCATTCGCCGCCAAGGCGCCGGCAACCGCGTCGATCACCGCCGGGTCCAGGAGCGGTTCGTCTCCCTGGATGTTCACCGCCGCCTCCGCCTCGCAGCGTTCCACAACCTCGGCGATCCGATCGGTCCCGCTCGCATGGTCCGCCGCAGTCATCTCCACACGCGCAAACCGGCCCGCCACCGTCCTGATCCGCTCGTCGTCCGTCGCCACGACAACGTCCGCCAGCGCCCGCGCCTGGCGGCACCGCTCGACAACGTGCTGAAGCAGAGGTTTCCCCGCAATCACATGCAGCGGTTTCCCCGGAAACCGGGTCGAGCCGAAGCGTGCTGGTATCACGCCCAGAACCTTCATCGGCAGTCCTCCCTCCTTTCGTCCCCCAACCGGCCCGCTGTGCCGGAGCCCGACCCGCCGGGCGCTTGGTCCAGGATCCAGGCCACAGCCGACGGCAGGTCATCGACCACCACGGCCCGGCGCAGCTTCTGAGGCGCGGCCCGTTCCACCTCGGCCCCGTAGCCCGTGCGGACCAGCAGGCTGCGGCGCACCCCGGCATTCCAGCCGCACTCGAGGTCGGCCAGCTTGTCGCCGATCATGTAGCTTCGCGACAGATCCACGCCAAAATCGTCCCGCGCATCCACAAGGAACTGCGGCGAAGGTTTCCGACCGCGACTCGGCTGATCCGGAGCCTCGGGGGCGAAATAGATGCGCCGCAAGCGAACGCCATGACGGCCCAGCTCGGACTCCAGAAAACCGTGAACCCGTTCCATCGCCTCGACGGTGAAATACCCGCGCCCGATCCCCGACTGATTGGTCACCAGGAACAGGAGATAACCCGCATCGTGCAGCCGGCGCAGGGCGCGCCCCGTTCCGGCGAAAAGCCTGAAATCCTCGACGCGATGGATGTAGCCGAGATCTTCGTTCAGCACGCCATCGCGATCGAGAAACACGGCCGGGCGCATGGTCGTCACCGTTTGAAACTTCCCAGCAACTCCCCGGAGTGAACGGTCGCTGTCCCGACCTTGCCAACCACGATGCCCGCGGCGTGGTTCGACAGGACGGCGGCCTCGGCCGGCGAGCCTCCGGCGGCGATGGCCAGCGTGAACGTGGCGATCACGGTGTCGCCGGCGCCCGACACGTCAAACACATCGCGGGCCACCGTCGGAATGTGAAACGGGGGCCTTGCGCGCTGGCACAACAGCATCCCTTGCTCGCCCAACGTCACAAGCAGGAGGGCCGGCTGCAGCTTTGAGAGAAGGCGATCGACGATGCGCATCAGGGCTGCGTCCGAACCCTTGCCGCCGCTCCTGGCACCGTCGGGTTCGCCCGCCAGCTCGAAGGCCTCCTTGCGATTGGGCGTGATGAGCGACAGCCGGCTCAGATCCAGGCTGTGGAACGGCTTGGGATCAAGGCTCAGCCAAATGCCCCGCTCCCGACACCAGACCCTCAGTTGGTCCAGGAGCATTTGCGACACAACCCCTTTTCCGTAGTCTCCAACGATGACGGCATCGGCCCCGTCCAGGCGCGCTCGAATCCCGGCCAGCACGGCGCCCGTGGCGTCGGCATCGAGATCGTTTCGCGCCTCGCGATCGACCCGCACGACCTGTTGCCGATGCGCCAGAATGCGGGTCTTGACGCTCGTCGGCCGGGTCGCATGGCTCAAGAATCCGGCGCAGGCGACGTGGTCCTCTTCGAGGAGCCGACGCAGCCGCGCGCCCGGATCGTCGCGTCCCACGACGCTGAACAACTCGGTTTGGACACCGAGGGCCGTGAGGTTGCGGGCGACATTCGCGGCTCCGCCGGGCATGAAGCTCTCCCGTTCGAAATCGATCACGGGGACGGGGGCCTCCGGCGAGATTCGGTTGACCTCGCCCCAGACGAACTGATCGAGCATCACGTCGCCAACAACGAGGATTCGCCGGCAGGCCGCGGCCGCCAGCAGGGCGCGTACGCGAGAGACGCTCAGGGTCGGAATGGACACATTCATGCCGCTCCGAGGAAGGCGGTGAGCGGGCTTGTCGGACTGGCGGTCTGCTGCTCGCCGGCCAGCCCCATCTCGAACGCGGCTCGTCCCGCCTCAACCGCCTGCTTGAACGCCACGGCCATCCGGTTGGGATCGCTCGCGACCGCAATCGCCGTGTTCACCAGCACGGCGTCCGCTCCCAGTTCCATCGCCTCGGCAGCGTGGCTCGGCGCCCCCAAGCCCGCGTCGATCACGACCGGGATCGTCGCCTGCTCGATGATGATGCGCAGTTGATCCCGCGTCTGGAGACCGCGGTTGGATCCGATGGGCGATCCCAGCGGCATGACGGTGGCCGTGCCAACCTCTTCGAGCCGCTTCGCCAACACCGGATCCGCATTGATATACGGGAGCACCGTGAAGCCCTCCTGCACAAGAGTCCGGGCGGCCGCCAGGGTCTCCACCGGATCGGGCAGCAGGTAGCGCGGGTCCGGGTGAATCTCGAGTTTGATCCACTTGGGCAAACCCGCCGCCGCCGCCAACCGCGCCAGGCGAACCGCCTCGCCCGCGTTCATCGCGCCGCTCGTGTTCGGCAAAACCAGGTACCGCCCCGGATCCACATACTCGAGGATGTTGGCAAAGGGGTCTTTGCGCCCGCTCAGATCGGCGCGCCGCAACGCCACCGTCACGACCTCGGTTCCGCTCGCCGCCAAGGCGTCGCGCATCGCATCCGGCGATGCGAACTTGCCCGTCCCGACGAGCAGGCGCGAGCCGAATGAACGCCCCGCAATCGTCAAGAGTTGGGTCATCGATTGAGTGACCAGCGACATGCCGTTAAACTAGACGCGTTTTCCGGCGTGTGTCGAGGCGCAAACCGGAACCCAGACAACGGGAATCGGCGGAATCGCACATCGCGCGTGTGCCTGGGGCCAGAGGCACCGAGGTTCCGGTTGGTGCGGCGCGCCCGGGTTTGTCACCTGTGCTGCCAGCGTGTATTGTCGGGCAGCCAAATGCGTGCGCCCATCTTCATTCTGCTCGCGCTGACGCTCTATGTGAGTTCCTGGCCGCAGGCCGCCGCGCCTGCGGGCAGCAAAGAGCGCCTGCGGCGCCTTGTGCGGCTGCCGCGCCTGAGCCTCACGCTCGGGATGAGCTTCGATCCATTGCGCGGCATCGCCCTCATGCCGGACCGTGTCCTGGCCATGCACGAGATCGAGGATTTGCGCAAGGGAATGCGCGACAACGCCAGCGACGCTCCGCGACACACGCGGATCGGGCGGCTGCTCGAAGGGATCGGCAGCCACGACGAAGCCCGCCAGGCCTACACCAATGCCCTCTCCCTGCATCGCCGCCAGGGCGCCGAGCAAAGCGATGACGGAGCGATGCTGGCGGACTACGGCGCCGCTCTGCACGGTCTCGGAGAACTGGATGCCGCGGAGCGGGTGCTCTGCCGGGGCGTCCAGGCGGCGCCCGCCGCATGGACACCCCACGCCGCCCTAGGCAGATTGCTGTCCGCCCAAGCGCTCACGGCGCTCGTGCCGCCGACGGGGAGCGGAGGAGGTGATCCGTTCGAGGCGTTGATGTCCGGTGAGGCAGCCTCTGCAAAGCTCAAGCCCGCCCAACTCGAACAAGCGCAAACGCGAATCGAAGAGTCAGTTCTCTGCTACGACCGCGCGATCCAGTTGGCGCCCGGCATCGCAGAGCCGTACACCGAACGCGCCGCGGTCCGGGTCTTTCACAACCTGCTCAAATGGATGCGCGACCCCAATGCCGGGTCGGAACCGCAGCCCGTGCGGTTTGCCCGGGCGATGTACCCGCCGGAGGCGCTGCCGGACCTGCGCCAGGCAATGCGGCTTGCGCCGAAGGATCCGATGGCGTTGGGAACGGCCCTGTTGTTCGAGCTTTTCAGCAGCGCGCTCGAACAGGGATCTTTGCAGTCCGGATTCATCGGCAGCAGCGATTCCTGGGCGAATCTGCCCGAGCGGACGCGCCAATCGGTCCGTGAATCCCTGACCCGACTCGAAGAGATGAGCCAGGCTGCGGAAAGCCACACCGCGGCCGCCGCGCTCGAATTGCTGGGGTCTTTGCAGTGTTTTGTCGTCAATGACGTGCCGGGTGCCGAGCAGACCCTGCGCCGCGCCGCAACATTGGATTCGAAACGAACCCAAGCCTGGGAGACGCTCATCTTTATCCTCGCCACGTCCAAGCGGCCGGAGGCGCTCCTGTCCGTCTGCGAGGACCGGTTGAAAGCCGAGGAATCCGCCCGCGCACGGCTGTTCCTGGCCAAGGGCCATGAGATGCGGTCGGATTGGGACCGGGTTCTCGAAACGACCGAGACCCTCGAGCGGCGCTACCCCGACGATTTGTACGCCAATCTTGCTGCCGCCGCCGCCGCCCTCCACACCGCGCGGGACGAAGCCGGCCTGCGGCGCGCCGCCCAGTCCATCGCCAAAGCCGAGAAGCTGCTCGGCACTGCCCCCGCCCGAGACGAAGTCGTCAACCTGCTCTTTCTGCGCGGTCTCCTGTTCGCCCTGGCCGACGCCACAGAGCCCGCCCTCCGCCAGCTCAGGCAGGTCAAGCAGATCGAGCCGCATTTCGAGGGAGTCGAGGAAGCCCTGGAAATCGTCGAGCAGATGTGACGAAGACGACCCCAGTGTCTCATCACCCAAGGTCGTAGTCTCCGGGAACGAACCTGCGGGTGTCCACGCGCGCGCCATCATCCGACTGATGAACGCGCCTTCGGTCGAGGCCAGTCCGTCGAGGCTCTTCTCCATCCGGTTCAGCCATGGGACTTCGCGGGGATGGAGGTGAAGCGTACTCCGCCCCCCGCACGCGCGGGGCGTTTCGACCGCCAGGACCAGACGGATCGCACTGCCGGCCATCGGAACTCGAAAACGGCCGGACAGCAATGCGGAAATCTTTCGAAAATCGCCCTTGACTGCTCTTCGGCCCCCAGATAAATACGACCCATTCAATAGACATTTATGAAGTTAGAAACTAAAAAGAGCAAAAGAGCTCAGATATGAGGCGGCACATGTCAGCTAAA
>CAYPUR010000067.1:0-5721 GCA_964413865.1 uncultured Verrucomicrobiota bacterium | reverse complement strand
TGGATCAAGGTCAGCCATGACATCGAGAAATGTAAACTGTGGGGTCTGGTCGTTTGGAGACCGTCTTTATTGTTCATAATCGCTACCATATGAGTCGTTATTATCGTGGCCGCTGCCTTTCCAGTAGTGACCTTTCGGTCTCTGAGCCAACTTCATCCGGCGCGCGGCCGCCCGAAGACCCGCCGCGCCAATTCCCATGACCGCAGCCTCTCCAACCCAATCGTTGCGGGCCCACGCCCAGCGCAACCCGAGTCGCTCCCTGGATCTCATCACCGGGCCGCTGGACGAGATCGCTCGAGATTCCGCCAGCTTCATGGCCTGCGAGCCCGTGCGGTTCGATCTGGCGGGGCAGACGCACACACTGCCGCGCTACATGTTCATCGGTCCTCAAGGCGGGGGCGAACCGATGCGGATTGGTCTTTTCGCCGGCATCCACGGCGACGAGCCTGCGGCCACATTCGCGTTGCTGCGCTTGGTGCGGTGGCTCGAGGAAGACCCGGAGCTTGCCCGCGGCTATTGCCTGTTTCTGTATCCGGTGTTGAACCCCACGGGCTTCGCGGACAACACCCGCCATAACCGCAACGGGAAGGACCTGAACCGCGAGTTCTGGCGCGATTCCGGTGAGCCGGAAGTCCGGTTGCTCGAATTGGAGCTTCGGACGCAGAACTTCGCCGGGCTCATCTCGCTGCACGCGGACGATACCAGCGACGGTCTCTACGGTTACGCGCATGGAGCCCTGGTCACGGAACACTTGCTGCGCCCCGCGCTCGATGCAGCAGCCCAGTTCCTTCCCCGCAATCGCGGCGAGGTCATCGATGGCTTTGGCGCCCGCGACAGCGTCATATCCGACGGCCCCGAGGGTGTGTTGCGCGCGCCGCCGGCACTCAAGCCCCGTCCGTTTGAAGTCATCCTTGAAACCCCAAACCAGGCTCCGCAGTATTTGCAGGAAGCCGCCCTGGTGGTCGCCCTGTGCAGCATTTTGGGCGAATACCGAAAGTTTATTGCCCATGCTCAGAGCCTCTGACACCTCTTTCTTTTGCGGAAGAGCCGTTCAGCAGGGACGCGAAGACCTCGGCGGTGACCTCGACGCTGCGCTCAAGGAGAAGCTCGCATGATCACCCGCGATCTGCTGCGGCAGCCTGTCTGGCAGCCCCATGAACTTGGCTCTCCCATTCCTGATTCGCCGCATGCGGTGTCTGTTGCCCTGCCCTGCTGGCAGGACGTGGTTGCCTACGAGGAAAAGGCGCCCGAGACGATGCGCCGCATCCGCACAGGCTACCCGCGCTTCGTGGTCCATCCCATGGTGCAGGAGATGGGCCGCGCGCTCGGCGGCGATCAGCCTTGTCTGCCCTTTCCCTCCGCGGCCACGGCGGAACTGGCGGCGCAGTTCGTCAGGGCCTCGGGCGCGCCGGCTCGACTGGTGATTGAGAAGGGAATGTGCGGGGTCGCGACCGATGGCGAGGGCCTGGTGTCCCTGCGGGCCTTTTGGCAACATACCGGCCTGGTGGTCTCCAGCCGCCAGGCTGAAGCCTCGATGGCGGGCGCAGGTGAAGACGCGGACGCGGACGCCATCCGGCGCTCGTTGCGCCGGCAACTGGCGGCTCTCTATGATTGTGCTGCCGAGGATGTCTTTCTGGCGCCGAGCGGAATGGCGGCTGCCTTTGCCGCCTTGCGCGCGGTCCAGCGGCGCACACCGGGTTGCCCCACGGTCCAACTGGGATTCCCGTACGTCGATACGCTCAAGCTCCAGCAGAAGGTGGGCCACGGCGGCCATTTGGTTCACGACCTCGACCGCGCTGAGCCGGACCTCCTCGAGCTGTTGCCGGAGCGAAAATTTGCCGCCTGCTTTTGCGAGGTCCCGGGCAATCCCCTGCTCGGCTCGGCGGACCTCAAACGCATCACGCCAATCCTGCGGCGATGGGGCCTGCCCCTGGTCGCCGATGACACGGTTGCCACGCCCCTCAACGTGGACCTGAGCGGTCATGCCGACCTGATCGCGACCAGCCTGACCAAGTTTATCACGGGCACCGGCGACGCGATGGGCGGCGCCCTCATCTGCAATCCACGCTCGCCCTACTATGGCCAGCTTAGAGCCATGATCGAGGCCGACCACGAAGAGCTGCTCTGGGGGGCGGAGGCGAGAGTGCTGGAAGCCCAAGTGCGCGGTTTTCCCGACCGGATGCAGCAACACAATGCCAACGGTCTCCTCGTGGCGGAGAAGCTGCGTCGACACCCGGAAATCGAGCGGGTCTGGTATCCACGGTGGGTCAACACCGAGGCCTACGAGGCGGTGCGCCGCCCCGGCGGCGGCTGGGGCGCTCTCATCACCTTCCTGCCGCGCCAGGCTGAGTCGCGTGCCGCGCGGGTCTACGACGCCCTCGAGGTCTGCAAAGGGCCCAGCCTGGGGACCGTGTTCTCGCTGGCCTGCCCCTTTACCTACCTGGCCCACTACTGCGAACTCCAGTGGGCAAGGTCCTGTGGCGTTTCCCCCTATCTCATCCGCCTTTCCGTCGGTCTGGAAGCACCCGACGATTTATGGCGCAGGATCGAGCGAGCCCTGGGCACCTGAAGTGGGGTCGCATCTAAATAGTTGATAAATGAATCCTCGCGGTGTCGTGGTCGGAGCCTATGGTGGGCTGCTGCGGATTGACGTGGCGGGCGCGGGCCGCCGTCCATCGGGGCGATGAACCCCGTTCGGGCGCCGTCGGATCGGGGCGCGATCAGCGCCGCCAAAGGTCGAAAGGCCTGGCTGCCTCGCACGGGAAAGGCAGGGCAACCTTGCGTCCGGTGCCCGCCGATTCATAAGCGGCGAACAGGGCTTCGAGCACGGCGCGCCCGTCTTCGCCGGTCACCAGCGGTTGCCGGTCAGAGCGCGCGCAGTCGACGAAATGCTCCATTTCCTGGTGGAATCCGTAGTTCCAGGCCTCTTCGTACATCGTGAAGCTCCAGCCCTGGGTGGAACCGCCTTTCTCGACCGCGTAGTCGTAGCCGGGGCGGCTGAAGGTCTCGATGGCGTTTCCATGGAGGAGATCGGCGTAGGCAACACCGTCGGAGCCGTGCACTTCGGCTCGATCGTCCATGCCGCCCGGCTTCGTCCAGCTCTCCTCGGCGACGCCAATCACGCCGTTTTCGAACTCGACGATCAGGATGGCGTTGTCGTCGCCCCTGGTCTTGGCGCCGTGAACCAGCGTGGTCATTTGGGCGTACACGGATTTGATTCTGGGCCGCCCGAGCATCCAGCGGAAGAACGCGATGGCGTGGCACCCCATGTCCATCGTCACGCCGCCCCCCGCCCGGTCGACGTCCCAGAAATGCGGGGCGTGCGGACCGTCGTGTTTTTCGGATTGCTTGACTAGCGTCGGACGGCCCAGGGCGCCGCTATCCAGGAGTTGCTTGAGGCGCACGTACTTTGGTGCGAAACAGAGTTCCTCGGCGTACATCAGCTTCACGCGGGCTTGGCGGCAAGCCGCGATCATACGGTCGGCCTCGGCCAGGTTGAGGCAGAGCGGTTTCTCCATGACCACGTGCTTGCCCGCGCCGGCGGCCTCGACAGCGATCTGGCAATGGAGATCGTTTGGCACGCCGACAACCACGAGGTCGAGATCGCCGAGGTCGAGCAGCGCGCGATAGTCCGTGTAGTGGCGCGGAATGCCCCATGTGCGGGCGAACGCTTCGACATGCGCCGCGGTGGGCGATGCCACGGCCACAATCTCGGCGGATGCGCAGCGACGCAGCGATTCGGCGTGTATGGTCGAGATGAACTGCGAACCGATGATGCCGACTCGGACTTGATCCTTCATGGGATGGACGATGGACACGATGATTGGCGCCGCGTTCCTGCCATTTTCAGCACCCTGCACTGCAATCGTTCAAGTTGCTCGCAGGCCGCGAGCGAATGCTGTGGTGAGCTGTCTGTTCGTTTCACACCAGTCTCTGCGCGTCAGGGCCATCGCAGCGCGGCGACCAGCGTGATCGTCGGAGCTGGGCGCGTACCAGGAGTCGACAACCTCGGTTGCGGCTTTGCCGCGCCGCGTGCCTTACCGAAACCTGCGCGCATCGGTCTCGGCCAGGGCTGCCTGGTCGGCGATGATCGTGAGCGCCGGGTGCAACCAGAGAAACGACGCCGGGAACTCGGGCGTGACTCGCCGCTCGGCGAGCCGGCGCATCGCCTCGGCCTTGTGCGCCCCGTTGACGAGCAGCAGAAGCCGGCGCGAGTGAAGAATATCGGCCATGCCCAGGGTGTGGCCATACCGGATGCCGGCGCTTTCTCCGCCCAGCATCGAGTGCCTCAGCGAGGCCGGCGAGAGCGCCGCCACATGCGGGCCCGGCTGCAATGCGGACGCCGGTTCGTTGAATCCGAGATGCCCATTGAGTCCCAGCCCGAGCACACAGAGGTCGATGGGCCCATGTGCCGCAAGCCAGTCGGCCATGCGTTGGCATTCGGCGTCCGCGTCCTCCGGCTGACTCTTCCAGCCGAAAAAGCGGGCGGCAGGGACTTCGAGGGGAATCATGAGTCTGTCGAGCAGATAGCGTTCGCAGGTGGCCGGGTGGTCGATCGGCAGACCGCCCCACTCATCCAACTTGAGCCACCGCACGCGGCCAAACAGCTCCGGCTCCGAGCGTCCGTGGGCGGCCAGCAGTTCGTATGCCCGTGCCGGTGACGAGCCCGTGGGCAAACAGACCAACGCGTCCGGGACACGCCGAATCTCGCCCATGATGAAGTCGGCGCCCGACCGGCTCATCGCCTCGCCATCGGCAGACACCACCAACGTCACGAGAGGAGGATGTCCAAGATCAGGATTAGGACCACCTCCACGGTTCATGAGAGGCGATGACATCCGACAGTTGAATACGCGCGGGGACCATGAACCGGAGAACGTTCAACGCCCAACGCTCAACGCTCAACGTTCAACGTTCAACGTTCAACTGGCAGGCTTATGGGGAGGTTTTCTTGGCCGCCTGTTTTTCGGCTTTGGCGCTCTTCTTGGCCGCTTTAGCCGCCTGCTTGGCGGCCTTGGCAGATTCCTTTGTTCCCTTGCAGGTCTTCGCGCAGCAAGCTGCCTGGCCTGGGGCCTTTGCGCACTCTGCCTTGCTGACCACGCAGCAGGCGGGTTTGCACGCCGGCTTGCCATCCGCCGCGAGAATCGCAGGCACCGACATCAGACCCATGACCACCGTCAAGACAATGAGTTGTTTCATGCATTCGATTACGGCCCGGCCTCTTGCGGGTTGGCAAGAGAAATCTGAGCCGGGGTCAGTCCCGAATGGCAGTTAGTTAAGCCCTCGAAGATTTGCGGTATTTGCCGGCATAGGGACTGTTCTTGTAGTAGCGGTTTTGATGTTGGATTTCCTTGAATGTACTGCGGTGACACATGAGCCGGGGGTAGGGTTTGGGGCGGCGCTTGACCGCGCGCGGTTCCCGGCGACCTGGACGATCGGGGAGTAGGTCGGCGGCAATGCCACCGAAGAGTGAGTCGAGCAGTTCCTGACGCTGGCGCTGGGAACGAGCCTGGAGCAACGCTTCGCCACAACGGCGACAGGCGGCCAGTGCACCCGCGAAGCTCAGGCGGTTCAAGGGGGCGCGATGACGACGGGCGGCTTCGAGCATCACGCGGCGGACGAGGTTGTGCACCAGGAGGTGGAGGCGGATTTCGCGTGCGAGGTTCTCCGGCGTCTTGCAGCTCAGATGGTCCATCTGGAGAGTGAGCTTGAGGTGACGCA
>CAYPUR010000066.1:10673-22141 GCA_964413865.1 uncultured Verrucomicrobiota bacterium | reverse complement strand
TTCGGAGGAGCTCCGAACCTCGTTTTTCCCTTTCCGGGCGCGGTTTTGCCAACTAGCCCGGATCAGGTTCAGCGCGGAGCCTGTGATCGATCCGGGCTAGCCCGCAATCCTGGCACGCCAACTGCATGCACGGCCCGGCACGAGGAGGTCAACACCGGGTCGGATGAGGCCAAAGTCGGATCGCCCGATTCGGACGCCGGATGGAAGCCCTCCTCGCCAAGGAAAACACCAAACACGTATCCATAACAGTCAGGAGCACCATGAAGAAACTGATCGTCTCATTCGTCGGCGGGGCTGTGGCGTTCACGGTCCACGCGCAAGTGTTGTTCACCTATGAATTCCCCGGGAGCGATCCAGGCGGAGATGCCGCGGTCCCAGCGCCGGAACATCTGACTCTGAGCGCCTTCTCGCGGACCCAGGTCAACGCCGCAAGTCAAATCGATGCCTTCTCGAGCTCCCAGTGGACACAGGAAGCGGAGCAGGATCCCAACGAATTCGTCTCGTTCTCGTTTCGCCCGGACGTGGGATACGAGGTCGCGATCACCTCGCTGAGTTGGGACACCTCGCGCAGCAGCACCGGCCCGCAGATTGGCAAGGTGGAACTCTGGCGCAACGGCGTGAACTTCGAAAGCTGCCAGGAGTTCGAAGTGGCCACCACACTCGGCCATCGCGCCTTTGACTTCACGCCCACAGCGGGATTGTCGAGCGATTCCTACGAGTTCCGATTCTACGGCTGGAACGCGAGCGGCACTGGCAATCTCCGGCTCGATAACGTCGCCGTCGTCGGCGCCATCACCCCAATCCCCGAACCGTCGGCTTCCGGCCTGGTCCTCGCCGCCGGCCTCGTCGGAATGACCTGGCACCGCCTGCGCCGTACCCGCCGCACCGCCTTCATCCCGACTGCCTAGCCCCTGCCCGAACCGTGCCCGTCAGAGGTCCGGGCCTTGCCCGCCCACCAGGCGAGCGCAAGGCCCGGGCCTTCTGGTTTTTGCCCAGCGGTCGGATACTCTCACGCAAACTCTTGGCGAACTGTCCTCGCGCCGCGTGGGGGCACGCGGCCTACAGCATCGTCGTCTGCCGCTTTGTAGGCCGGGTCCCCTGACCCGGCGCCCACCCTGGTGACCCTTTTGATCCTGCCGCGCGAGGATTCGGGCGCTCGCACTTTATGCAAACTGAACGCTCGCTTTCCCAAAGGCGGCATCGGATCATCTGCCTATGCGGAAGCTCAGAGATCCGAACCGCGATCGGCCCCAATCGAGTCCCGGACACCGATCCTGCCGGGGACCAGCCATCGTGAACCGCTCCCTTCTCCTCCTGTCCGCCCTTTGCGTCGCGTCCAGTCTCGCCGCCGTCAATTGGCCGGAACTGCGGGGACCAGAAAGAAACGGGCACGCCCTCGACGCAAACCCGCCGCTGTCGTGGAGTGAAACGAACCACATCGCCTGGAAGACGGCCATCCACGATCTCGGCTGGTCTTCGCCGGTCGTCTGGGGCAAGCAGATCTGGCTCACGACGGCTACCGCCGACGGGCGTGAGATGTATGCCGTTTGCGTGGATGCCGAGACCGGGCGCGTCGTGCTGGACGTCAAGGTCTTCGACACGCCCGAACCGGAGCACATCTCCAGCCTCAACAGCTACGCGTCCCCTACGTCGGCAATCGAGGCGGACAGGGTCTATGTCCATTACGGGACGTATGGGACCGCATGCCTCGACACGGAAAATGGCAAGATCCTCTGGAGTCGTCGTGACTTGAACTGCGATCATCATGAGGGCCCGGGGGCATCGCTCATGACCGATCGGGACCGGCTCTACGTCCCGGTCGATGGCCGCGATGTTCAATACGTTGTCGCTCTCGACAAGGCCACGGGTCGCACCGTCTGGAAAACAAACCGTTCGGTCGATTTCAGCCAGTTTACGAGCAATTGCCGCAAAGCCTTTTGCACGCCCATCCTGATCGAGGCCGGCGGGCGCCGCCAACTCTTCAGCCCGGCCGCCAAGGCCATGATCGCCTACGATCCCGACACCGGCGCCGAACTCTGGAAGGCGCGGTACAATGGCTGGTCCATGGTCCCGCGCCCGCTCTTCGGCCACGGATTGCTCTACGTCGTCACCGACTATGATCACCCGGAGCTTTGGGCCGTGCGGCCCGACGGACAAGCCGACGTCACGGACACCCATGTCGCCTGGAAAGTGGTCAAGGACATGCCTTCCACAGCCTCGCTGCTGCTGATCGACGACCTGCTCTACATGGTCAATGACCAGGGATTCGCCCTCTGCGTCGAGGCCAAGACCGGCGCCGTCGTCTGGCGCGAACGCATCGGAGGGAAACATTCCGCATCGCCCATCCTCACCCCCGGCCGCATCTACTTCTTCAACGAGAGAAACCTCACGACTGTCATCGCGCCCGGACGCGAGTTCCGCGTGCTGGCGGAAAGCCAGCTCGATGACCGGCTCATGGCGAGTCCCGCCGTCACCGGTGACGCCTTGATCCTCAGAAGCAGAACTCACCTCTACCGAATCCAATAGACGGAGACCTGCCATGCGATTGAATCGCCCCAGGCCCGGCACGGCCTCCGCTCTGCACAAAGTTTCCCGAATTGCCCGCCTGATCTCCCTGGTCTGGGCGGGCGCCTTCGCTTCCGCCTTGTCGTCTCTGGGCGCGGTTCAGTTGGACCTGGCCCGGCTGGGCACGGCCACCCAGACTGGCGACCTGTCCGCCGCCAACGCGCCGGCCCGCGCGCTGGATGGAAACGCCGGCACCTTCAGCGCGACTACCGAGATTCCGAATGCACATTGGGAGTGCCAACTCAGCCGGGACTACACGCTGACCCGCATCGAAATCGTCGCCCCCTCCGACGTTTCCTATCGCGATGCCCTCGATGGCCTCGTGCTCCGGCTCCAGGATCTTCGAGATCGCACCGTCTTCGAGACGCTGGTCGACGATCCTGGCCCGGGGTCAACCTGGGCCGCCGACCTGCCGGCCGGCCTGAGCGCGCGCCTCCTCCGGATCGGCCTCGAAAACGGCCAGCCCAACGGAGCCGGCAAACACCAGGTCGCCTTGGCCGAGGTCCGGGCGTTCGGCGACCCTTCGGTGGCGGCTGGCCCGATTGCGCTCGGCGCCATCGCCACGGCCCAACAATCAAGCGACTCGAGCTCGTCCTATCCGGCCAGCCTGGCCATCGACGGCGATCCGGCAACCTTCTCCCAGACCGCCGACCTCACAAACAGTTTTTGGATCATCACGCTCGACCGCACCCGCCCGATCCACCGCATCGAAGTCGTCAACCGGCGCGACACCGCGGCAGCCCGACTCGCCGGATTGGTCGTGCGAGTCCTCGACGATCAGTCCCATACAGTCGCCTCGGCGACCCTGACCAACCCGGGTCTGGGCGGGGTCTGGGGGTTCAATTGCCCGGCGAACACGTCGGGCCGTCACGTGCGCATTGGACTCGAAGCCGGCGCCGCCAACGGCGCCGGAGACCGGATCGTGTCACTGGCCGAAGTGATCGTCCTGACCGCGCCGAACCTGGCCCTGGGACGGGACTGCTACATGGTGCGGTACCAGGACAACCTGCCGCCCGCGTCGAACGCGAACGACGGCAACTACGCCACCGGAATTGAGACCACGGATAAGTCCGTGGACGCCTACTGGGAGGTCGACCTGGGCATGCCCAATGCCCTCTACAGTGTCCGCGCCGTGGCTGCCCAGGGATTCGCCGCCCGCCTCAGCCACGCCACTGTCCGCCTGTTCGACGCCAACCATGATTCGGTGTTCTCCCAGCACCTCGCCGGCACCAACCCAACCTTCGACGTGGACGTTGCGGGGCCAATCACAGCGCGTTACGTCCGGGTCGGCTTCGAGAACAAGGAACGGTCGGACAGCACCGGCGGCATCGAGTGGTATCTGGGCCTGCGCGAAGTCCAGGTCTTCGGACGCCCCGCGCACGAGATCGGTCTGCTCGCCTTCAGTGCGTCCGCCAACAGCATCGCATCCGGCGACTCCACCACGTTGACCTGGCAGGCCGAGGAGCTGCATCGGCTCGATCTCTACCCCGGCGGGCAATCGGTTGGCGCCTTCACGGACAACGGCGGCGCGGGGCAACTCACCGTTTCACCCGCGACCTCCGTCGAGTATCTGTTGGTCGGCACCAACCGCAACGGCGCCTCCGTGCGCGCGTCAAGCGTGATCGTCGATGACCGCCTGCTCCCGGTGCGGATCAACGAGTTCGTGGCCGACAACCGCCTTTCCCTCGAAGACGGGCGCGGGGAACCATCCGACTGGATCGAATTGTATAATCCCAACAACCAACCCCGCGACCTCGCCGGTTATGGACTGAGCGACGATCCGGCCGCCCCCATGAAGTGGGTGTTCCCGTCCGCCTCGATCCCGGCCCACGGCTGCCTCGTTGTGTTTGCGTCGGGGCGCAACGCGCCGTGGGACGAGGCCGGTGGACTGCACGCGAACTTCCAGCTCGATGCCGAGGGCGAATCGGTGCTGCTGACCGCCCCGGACGGCGCGTCGGTGGTCGATGTCATCTCCGCTTTCCCCCCCCAGCGCGAGGACCTGGCGTATGGAAGAACGCTCGACGGGCGGCTGGCGTTTCTCGATCCGACGCCGGGCGGACCCAATCTGGCCGCATCGTATGACGGCTGGTTGCAGCCCCCGGCCTTCAGCCATGCCCGCGGTTTTCACACTAACGCCTTCGCGCTCACGATCACGGACCCGAATCAAGGCGCCGAGCTGCTCTACTCGATCGACGGGCGCGAGCCCGCCCTGCGATACGGCGGGCCGCTCGCCGTCTCGAGCAGCCTCAGCGTGCGCGCGACCGTGCGCCGCCCCGGCTGCAAACCGCCCCGCACCGTCACCCATTCGTATGTGCTGGTCGACGGAGTTATGGCCGCCGCCTCCATGAACCAGAACATGGTCCGCGACGTCCGCTACACCGACCGGATCCGGCGCGGGCTGGCGGGTCTGCCCACGCTGATGATCGCCGTGCCGCAGATTCCCGACGACTACATCGAGCGCGAGGCCTCCGTCGAGCTGCTCTGGCCGAACCAGACGCCGCACGTCCAGGCGAACTGCGGCTTCTTCCGCTTCGGAGGCGCCTGGACCACTTTCAACAAGAAGAACTACAGGCTCAAGTTCCGAGGCGAGTACGGCGCGACCAAGTTGAGAGCCCCATTGTTCCGCGGCATGGACCGCGGCTTCCTCGCCCGCGAAAGCTTCGACGAGATCGACCTGGTCGGCGGATCGCACGACATGATCGATCGCGGCTTCTACATGGCGGGCCGTTTCACCGAGGACACCATGCTCGATATGGGGAGCCTTAACCCGCACGGGCGTTTCGTGAACGTCTATCTCAACGGCAAGTACTGGGGCCAATACCACGCGCGCGAACGCGTCACCGACAGCTTCCTGGCCGATTACCTCGGCGGCGAACGCGAAGACTATGCCAACGTGCGCGGCAACGACAACGTCGGCGACAGCTTCATCCCAGGCACGCCCGATCCGCGCAATCGCGCCCCCTGGGAAAACCTGCGCGCCAACCGCAGCTCCTACGTCGCGTCGAAACCCTATCTCGATGTGCCTCACCTCATCGATTTCATGCTGATGTGGTTCTACGGCGATTGCGAAACCGAGTACCGGTCCGCCGGCCCCATCGCCCCCGGCAGCGGATTCAAATTCTGGATCGGCGACGCGGACGGTTTCCTGCGGACCTCGGCCCTCACCTCGGATCGAACCTCCAACCCGGGCCCGGGCGGCCTGTTCGGCGCGCTGATCTCCGAAAAGCACCCCGATTTCATGACCCTCCTGGCCGATCGGATCCAGCGCCACTTCTTCCTCGATGGCGCGTTGACCCCCGCGCGCAACCTCGCCCGCCTCGACGAGCGCATGCTCGAAATCACCAACAGCCTCGTCGCCGAATGCGCCCGCTGGGGCGTCCGCACGCCCGAAAACTGGCAAAGCGCCGCCCAGACAATCCGCACCGGCCTCTTCCCCGGCCGCACCGCCAATCTTTTCAACCTGCTCCGCAACCGCGGCCTCTATCCCTCGCTCCAAGCCCCCCAAATGAACCAATGGGGCGGCATCGTGACCAACGGGTTCACCGTCCTCTTCGCCGGAACCGGCGGCACCATCTACTACACCCTCGATGGATCGGATCCGCGCCTGCCCGGCGGCGCCGTGGCGCCGGGGGCGCTCGTCGCCGGCACCGGAGGCGAGGAGACCTTGATTGCACCGGGCGCAGTGTGGCGGTACTGGGACAAGGGGGCGCCGCCGGCGACATGGAACACCCCCGCCTTCAACGCCCAAAGCTGGAACACCGGCAGATCCGAGTTGGGCTACGGCGACGGTGACGAAGCCACGGTGCTCGAGTTCGGCCCCGACCCAAACAACAAGTACCCGACCTGTTACTTTCGCCACGCATTCACTGTGTCCGATCCCGCGGCCATCACCGAACTGGTTGTCGAGTTGCTCCGCGACGATGGCGCGATCGTCTACCTCAACGGCAAGGAACTCTTGCGCGACAACATGCCCGCGGGCCTGGTGCAGTACACGGACTTCGCTTCCACGGCCGTGGGAGGCGCGAGCGAGTCGCAGTTCTACAACTTCCCATTGGCTCCGACCGGCCTGATGGCAGGCACAAACCTCCTGGCCGTCGAGGTCCATCAGTCCGGCGCCAACAGCACTGATGTCAGTTTCAACCTGGCCCTGCGCGCGCGCTCGACAACTGCGGCAACCGGCATCGTCATCGATGACAACGCCTTGATCCGCGCCCGCGCGCTCAGTGGAACCACCTGGAGCGCCCTCGTCGAGGCCCGCTTCGATATCGCCCAAGCGCAGCCGCTCGCCCCCGGCCAGATCGTGATCTCCGAGATCCATTACAACCCGGCCGGATCGCCCGACTGCGAGTTCATCGAACTCTGGAATATCTGCTCGAATCTCGTTGACCTCACCGGCGCCCGCCTGGCCGGTGGCGTCGACTTCCTGTTCCCCTCAGGGTTCCGCATCCCGCCCGGCGGCTTCGCCCTGGTGGTCGAAGACACCGCCGCCTTCGCCGCGCGTTACCAATCGCCCGATTCGCTCTACTATCACCCGGACCTGGCAGTGGCCGGCGCATGGGCCGGGAGACTCGATAACAGCGGCGAAGCCGTCGCCTTGCTGACGCCCAAGCTCGATGCCGTGTGCTCGGTCGCGTACTGGCCGGATGGTTCCTGGCCTCGCAGGGCGGACGGCCAGGGCAGCTCGATCGAACTCCGTGATCCGACATCCGTCCCCACAAACGCGCCGGCCCAGATGGACTACCTGGCCCAGGGACGCCACTGGCGCCCAAGCCCGCTTTACCACGGCTCCCCGGGGCGCCTTGACGCTTGGGTGCCACCGGTCGTTCTCAGTGAATCCTGGGCGGGTGGCGACAGGATCACCGACTGGATCGAACTCCATAACCCGGGCGCGGAGCCGTTCGATTTGCGCGGTCTCTACCTCAGCGACCAATACGACCAGCCGTTCCGGCACGCCTTCGAGCAGGAGCTCCATGTCCCGGCGGGCGGACGCCTCGTGCTGTCGGCCGCCCAGTTCGGATTCGGACTCAGCACCCGTGGATCCGACATCCTGCTTGTGAGCGCATCGGGGACGAACATCGTGCGGTTCGTCGACACCGTGGAATTCCCGACCGTCGATCGCGATGAGACGTGCGGGCGTTACGAGCGTTCGGACGGGATGATCGATTACACCGAATTGCGCGCCGCAACGCCGGGAGAAGCCAACGCACTGCCGCGGGTCGGCCCCGTCGTGTTCAGCGAGATCATGTACCACCCCGCGCCCGGCCTGGCCGAGTACGTCGAATTGGTCAACATCTCGGACGCAGCCGTTGACCTGTGCGACCCTGCTGTTCCGACCAATGTCTGGGAGTTGGCGGGGGCCGTCCGCTTTTCATTCCCGCCAGGCCAAAGCCTGCCACCCTGCACACCGCTGATTGTCTGCAATACAAACCCCGCCGCATTTCGAACCCAATACGCCGTGAGCGACGAAGTCCCGGTGCTCGGCCCCTGGGCCGGCTTGCTCGATAACGCGGGTGAAAATCTCCGGCTTGTCCGGCCCGGGCCCCCCGGAACCGATGGCGCAGTGCCTTTCTATCGCGTGGACCGTGTCGAGTACGAGCCTCGAACGCCGTGGCCACTCGTCCCAGACACCGGCGGCGCCAGCCTCGAACGGGTCATGCTCGAAGGATATGGCAATGACCCGGCAAATTGGATTACCTCCACCAGCGGAGGCACGCCGGGCCGGCTCCAGGCCAATCGACCGCCCATCCTGATCCGATGCGTCTTTGACCCCGCCGAAGCAATCCCCCGTTTCTTCATCGAGGGGTGTCCTGGCGCCACGTGCGAGATCCAATACACGGACACGCTTGCCCCGAGTGTCTGGCGCCTCCTCAAGACAATCCAGGAGGCGGGGCCCGACCCGATCGAATTCCGGGACCCCGAGTTCCCGCTCCCGCATCACCGCTTCTATCGCGTCGTCGTCTGTCGCCCTGTAGGCCGGGTCCCCTGACCCGGCGCAGTGCTGTAGCCGATGTCCGACTCGCGCCGCGTGAGGCCACGCGGCCTACAACCGCTACATTCTCGGGTGCTGCAGGCCGGGTGCTCTCATCCGGCGGCGAGGCCCAGGAACCGAGCTACAGGGTCGAGGAACCCGTCCTGGTCCCGCCGCCAGGCGATGTCGTGCAGAAAGACGCGAATGCTGGTGAACCCGAGGTCGCGCGCCCAACGCAGCTCGCGGTCGATCGTCGCCGGATCCCAGGTATCCCCCTATCACAACTCTCGCAACGGAAGGTCGCGCAAAGCCGCACGGACCACCCTGCTTCACGCCCGAGGCGGCACCGTGGGCGGGTTGACGGCGGGCGAGGCAAAACTCGCGGTAGCGGTCTTGGAGGGCGTCCATGAGCATGTTCCGACTCGTCCCAGGACGGCGTGCCAATGCCTCCTGCAACCTCTGCTCGAACGCAGCCACCCGGTGGGCCTTCTCCTCGGGTGGACAGGTCAACTTCTGCTACAACGCCTCGAGCAACCGTTCCAGTTCAGGGCTCATGAAAGATGTCGCGCAGCACCGACTCGCGTTGCTCGCGACTCATCCGCCCGTGCCACAGCGCCCGCCGGTCCTTCACGTCCTGCACCGTCATGGACACCAGTTGCGCAGTGGCCAGGTCGGGAAAATCCGGGCTCTGCGTCACGCAGGCCAGCCAATGGCCCACGTGCTCGAGTTCATTCAGCAGGCGTGTGTGTTCCGCCAATTGCTCCGGCGCCGGCGCCTCGATCAGATGACGCTCCTCCCATACGCTCAGTCGGCGGCACTCGTCGCACCAGTCCTCGACTTGCGCCTTGAAGTAGCGGACGAGGCGGGTGGCCACCCCACCGCCAACGTCCGCGGGTTCATCCGTCCGAACTGCCACTGCGTCTGCAGGCATGGCTATACGTTACCGGCACTTCGCCGGACTGGCAAGCTCGCTGACTCCCGCCTGCCCGTCGAGGGGTCGGTCCCGGAATTCAGGAATGTTCTGCGTCAAGCCTCCTCCGCCCCTCCGAAATTCGTCGCCGGTTGCTCAGACTGTGGGCGGTGGCATCGTGCTGAGAGTAGGCCTGCGGTCTCTGGCCGTGGCGTCCTGGCGGGAGGCCACGGCCTGTTTGGAGCGGCGGGAAGGTTGCCGTGGAAACGCGGATGCCGGGGCGCTCTCACAAGCGTCGGAGGAAGATGTCCCTGAACTCGACGCGCATGGGCGGCCCGGTGTGCACCTGCAACGCCAGCCATCCCCGCGGCAGCCTCTTGGGATCGCGGTCGTCGAGTTCACACATGGGCACGCCGTTGAGGGTGAGTTTCACCTGACTGCCTTTGGCGACCAGGGTGTAGTCATTCCACTCGCCGGCCTTCACGGCTTCGAGCAGGCGGGTGGAATCCCCGACGCTGCCGGTGACCTGTCCGACCCCGTTGGTGCCGATGAGCACCTGCTGCCCGCGCTCAGCCAGCACCTCGCGCAGAGTGTATTCCATGATGACGCCGGTCCAGCGCCCGTCGGCCGATACGTCAGCCTGCATGCCGACCATCGGTTCGCCTTCGCTTGACCCGGGCGGGCGTTTGCGGGCGCGAAAGTAGATGCCCGAGTTGCCGCCTCCGAGCCGGAATGTGAGCCGCAACTCGAAGTCCTCAACCTCGTCTTTCCAGATCAGGAAGTTGTTCTCGGTCACCGGCTGAGAGTCGGTGGTCTGGCCTGTGATCGCGCCGTCCTCCACGCGCCAGAAGCGCGGATCGCCCTCCCAGCCCGATAGATCGTGTCCATTGAAGAGGCTCACAAAACCCGGCAGTCCGGGAACCGGTTCCGAACCGGGCACAGACCGCGCCGGTCGGTTGGTCCGCGGTGCCGCCGACGCCTCGAGGTCGCCGGTTGCGAACTGAACGGCGTCCAGGTAGAACGCCAGGATCCGCGGATCCCAGAACAACTCAGTGCGGTGGCCGAACGAAGTGTTGAAGATGCGCCCGCTGCCGTGCGACTTCACCCAGGCGAGGGCGAAGTCGTTGTCCGTCCGGTTGATCCACTTCACCCCCATGTTCGAACGGGCCGGATCGAGCGAGAGCAGGACGCGCAGCTTCGCGCGGTCGTACGGCGGACCGTACTCGTAGATCTCATCGGCGATCCGGAAGTCCCTTCCGCCAAAAGCGGCCACCAGGGGATGTGACGGCTCCTCGACGGTCACACCGATCTCTTCGTTCCATGGGTGGCCGGTGAACCGGGCACCGATCAACTGCTGGAACTCCGGCCAGTGAGCGTTTGCCGCGATGGCAAAATGAAGCGCCACCACCCCACCGCCGTTCGCTACGTAGTCCAGGAAGCTGCGGCGGAGCGCCATCTCGACGGCTCCCGAATCGGTGCCCAGGGCGCGGAAGGAATCCGCGGCAAGGTTGGCGGGAGTCGGAGTGATCCAAGCGCCGGAGGCGTTGTTCAGGACCACGGCATCGAACCGCTCTAAATTCTCCGGCAAGAAGAGGCTCAAGTCGTCACTGATCAGCGAACCGAAGGCGCCGGTCTTGCGACCGATTGCCTCCACCGCAACCGCCCCGTACGGGATGCAGTAACCCTTGTGCGGGTCCTTCTCCATCAAGTGCGCGGGCGTGTTCCAAATCAGGACGCGACGGGGCTGCTTCGGCGCCACCCGGGGTATAGCAGGCGCTGCATCCCAGATTTGTTTGCGCTGGTGCTCCGGGATGGCGTCGCCGGCCGCGACGGAAAGGCAGGTCAACCCCACGATGAGGGATAAGACCCAGGGGAGTGGAGGGCGCATGATTGGCCTCCTTCAGAGTGTCCAGCCTTCGCGATAGACGGCCTTGCACAGCCGTTTGGCGGATTCGTTGTTCACGATCACGCCAGCTTGCGGATCGTACTCGATTGCGCCCTCGCACTGCGTGGCGACGTTGCCGA
>CAYPUR010000066.1:0-10663 GCA_964413865.1 uncultured Verrucomicrobiota bacterium | reverse complement strand
AGTCGACGAAATTCGAGCACGGCGGCGTCCCGCCGCGAATGGCATCGAGCCACTCCCGTTCGTGTCCGGGCGACCGCGGCAGGCTGCGTGGCGGTCCGAGCAGGTCCTTGAAGTCGGCCTCCGGCAACAGCGAGAACGTCATGTTGTGCCCTGTGGAATGGAGCAGGCCGCGCGCCCCCACAATCAGCAGCCCGGCGTAGTCGTTCCATTTCTTGTCACCGGCGTCGCCCCAATCGAGCTTTCGTCCCAGCCGTTCCTCGATGCGCTCGCGTCCGCCGGGCGCGCGGCCGTTGCACCAGATCATCGTGAACGCGGGCTGGTTCCTGCGACGCGGCGCCGAGAACTCGATGAGTTCCCATTTCGGGAACGTGTCGGCCAAGACCTCGGACATCTTCGCCGAAACGCGGAAGCGGCACCCCTCGGGCAGGTCGGTCGGGGCGCTGGTCCAAAATTCGTCAAGACGAAACGCCTTGAATGCCAGGTTGCTCGAGTGCACGGCCCAGTTGCCGAGCTGGCCGGTGGCGAAGTCGCGCCACCGATGCCAATTCGCCCATTCACGGTGGTACGGGCGCGCCGCAGCCGGGCCCAGCCACACGTCCCAATCGAGATCCTCCGGCACGGGCTCGCTGGTCGTCGGGCGCGGATGCGGCCCGCCACCGCCGGACTCGTTCCAGGCCAACACTTCACGAATCTCTCCCAGCGCGCCCGACTGGACGATTTCCACCGATCGGCGAAACGCGTCGCTGGACGTACCCTGATTCCCCATCTGAGTGGCCAGTTTGGTGGACGCCGCCAACGCACGGAGCCCGCGGGCTTCGCTGATCGTGCGAGTCAGCGGCTTCTCGCAAAAGACCGGCTTGCCGGCGCGCAACGCCAACGCGCTGATCACGGCATGACTGTGGTCCGGCGTCGCGACCACCACGCCGTCGAGTCGATCGGCCGATTCGTCAAGCATCCGCCGGTAGTCCCGGTAACGCTTCGCCTCGGGGAACTTCTCGCTCGCGCGATTCAGCCGATAGGCGTGGGTGTCGCACAACGCGGCAAACCGCGTTCTCATGCCCGGCAGGGCGCCGACAAACCACTCGCCGCGGCCGCCCACACCCACCAGCGCGAGGTTGAGTTCCTCGTTGGCGGCCGCGGCCGTCGCGAAGCCGCGGCGCGTGCTGAGAAAGAACCCCAAGGCGCTCGTGGTGGCGGCGGCCAGAAACTGGCGGCGGGTGCGGTGAGCCTTCATGGTTTCTGACCGGCACTGTGCATCTCAACCGGGCGGTGGGCAACTCCATTATGCTGGCTCGCCGCTGGGTGCCCGAGCGGGGGCATGGATACGACAGGCACAGTCATCCACACGCCGGCTCATTCGGGATAGTGACCAAATTCACGACCTAGGCAACCCGACCAACCTGCGGCTTCATCTCCGCCGTTTCTCCCGCAGCCAAGCCAACGCCCCGGCACTGTTGCGGGCGGGAAAGCGCGGTTGAAACTCGGCCGCAACCTCCTCGTATTCGGCGAAGACCTCGGCCGACACGGCCACCGCGTACCAACGCCGCGCCAATCCCGCCAGGCAGCGCCGGCTTGCAGCACGGTGTTGACACGCACGGCCTTCGCGCGGTCGTATTGGAGCACGGCAACGTTGCTATCCTTCAGCGTGTCTCTTCGCACTTGGCCGCGACCAACGGCTCCGTGGCGATTCATGTTGGCTCTCCTCCAAAACCGGCAAGCAGCGGATCGCGCAGGACACCATCTCGGGATTCGCATAAGGCGTGAAACGGCAGGAGGAAAACTGACCTTCATATGAGAAAAAGCACCGTGAATACTCACCAAGCGGCGTCTGGCACTTTGAAGAGATTGTCGGACGTTTTCATCGTGCTCGTCGCGCTGCTGGGTTCGATGCTGCCGTTGCACGCGGCCAAGCTGACGCCAGGCTATCACGTCTTCTCCGTGCTCGCGACAGACGGCCGGGGGACCGTACGCACCGCGGACCCGAAGATGGTCGTCGTGCGCAGACCGTCCACGGATGTCACCACTACCCAGTAACGACCCCTGCCCAACGGTGAACACCAATGAACAAACTCGTGCATAGACCCTTACTCGTGGCTGCCTCTGCAATCTCCTGGTTGGGCGTGGTGTTCTCCGTCCTTTCCCAACCCGATCTCGGGCAGCCCCGTGCCGCCCATGATCCCGCCGGACAGAGGAATGGGATGTTGCCGCCCCTTGTGGATCTGGGTCCCGGGCAGACGTACCACGGACAGGAAGGAGGTCTCTATCCCGGCGGAAGCAATGTCCGCCCTGCCGCCCACGATGCTGCCGGCCAAGAGATCGCACGAGGCATCGTGCCGCTGGACGCGGAGGGCAACCCTGACCCCGTCAACGGCAAGATCGTCCTTATGCCTGTGAGCGTCTCGAACGGGTACGGGGCCTGGCATCGGGGCGACGAGACTAATACCTCGACAACCTTCATGACCCGAGCCAACACCAATCCCGCCAAGAACCCGAGGCTTCTGATCGCCTATGGATTCGAATACCAGTTGCCCGGAGGCAACCGAGGCACGGGCGATCCGGGTGCGAACAGCATTTTCTACAAGACGCTCGACCACGCCCTCAATGAGCAGGGAGTCACCCCGCGGCAGGTGCAGATCGTTTGGCTCTCCATGCCCGTTTCCGGAACATCGTGGGGAACGAACCTGCCTCCGGAAGCCCGGGCTTTCCCGGCCGACGCCCAACAATCG
Source organism: uncultured Verrucomicrobiota bacterium (assembly GCA_964413865.1). Lineage (GTDB taxonomy): Bacteria > Verrucomicrobiota > Verrucomicrobiia > Limisphaerales > J093 > MWFF01. The sequence continues at coordinate 7,937 of CAYPUR010000066.1, read as the reverse complement.
AAGCTCGCGTGGAAGGAGATCATCCACGCCATCTACACGCGTTATCCCAACGTCAAGATCATCTACAGTTCGACGAAAGGGGCGATGTACATGACGCCAGAGGACAACGCCGAGTTTGACGGCGGTCCCATCGAACCGTGGAATCACGACGCCGCTTGGGGCGTCAAATGGGTGATTGAGGACCAGATCAACGGTGCTCCCGACCTCAATTACGATCCCGCCCGAGGACCGGTCAAAGCGCCTTGGCTGTCCTGGGGGCCGTACTTTTGGAGCTATCCAGACGGCACCCCTCGACATGACGACGGACTCGTCTGGACCCGCGCCGATGTGGCCTCGGACGGCTTGCACCCGTCGCTGAGTGGGCTCACCAAGTACGCCGACATGCTCCTGCACCAGATGACCACCGATCCCACCGCCACGCCGTGGTTCTTGCGATCTGGGGCACGCAGCGCCTTCGAGATTCTGGAGGTCGGGCGGTGGTCCAATCCCCCGACTACAATCAACCCCCTGGCCACGCACTGCACCTATCACAGCGCGGCGATGAAGGTGGACGTGGGCTACACGATCTACCTGCCGCCGGGTTATGCCACCGACTCGGCGCGCTATCCCGTCCTATACTGGCTCCCGGGAGGCGGCTGCAATGAGGACCCGGACAGCCCTTCGCTGGCGCCGGGGCTGCTGAGCGGGATTGATGCAGCCATCCGCGGCGGGAAGCTCCCGCCGCTGATATTCGTGATCGTCAACGGCGGGCGATACACCCGTTATTACGACTCGCTGGATGGCACCATCATGATGGAGACGACGGTCATCCGGGAGCTGATGCCGCATATCGACGGCACGTACCGCACGGTGGCCAGCCGGGAGGGACGCGCCATTCAGGGAGAATCCATGGGGGGCATGGGCAGTCTGAAGTTTGCCTTCAAATACCCTGAACTGTTCAGTTCGGCGGTGGCCTTCTGCCCGGCGCTGCTCGACGCCGACACGAACATGCAGCGAAATCCGACACTGATCCCAGCCCTCTTCAACGGTGACAAGTCGCTGTTCACCAAGGACAGCCCGGCAGCCATGCTCGTCACCAATGCCGACAGTATTCGCGGGAGATTGGCGATCAAGATCGTCATCGGCAGCGAGGACGGCTTGCTCGAGTGGAGTGAGAAGCTGCACGCCAGCATGGTGAAGCTGAAGATCTCGCACGAGTTCGAGATTGTCGGCGGCGTCGGGCATGATTTTGGCCCCAAGGGCAAATATGAACTTCAGTTGCGCGCACTGCGTTACGCGGCAGACCATTTCGCGCTGCCAGGAAACCCTTGACGCTGATGGCGGGCCTGCTGCTGGTCGCGCTTTCGGTAGAAGCCCCGCCGGCCGGAAAGCACGCGTTGTTCGCAGGGCGCAAGCGGCTTGAGGCCGCCATCCAGCCCCACGCGTGAGATCGTCCCGGCTACCGAGATCAGAGCAACTGGGCGAGGAGCGTTCGGGCCGGGACCACGACCGGTTGCTTGGCGGTGAAGCAATCGGCGGGTTCGTACGGCAGGCTCGTCACCGCCTGGAAAGCGTGCGCCGCGCCGGTTTGGGCCTGGAAGTGGCCCAGCGCCGGCGAGAGCCCCGTGTCGCTCAGCTTCACTTCGACGAGAAACCACGGACGACGGTCGCGAACGACGAGGAAATCCACCTCGCGTTTGGACTTGTCGCGCAGGTAACGCAGTTCGAAATCGCCGAAACCAAGATCGGTCCAGCCTTCCACCGCCTTCAGCAGATGGCAGGCCGCCAACGTTTCCGCGCGCGCGCCGTCGTCCGCCACCCCGCTCCAATCGCGCAGGAACCACTTGGGTTCTTTGCGCAGTGCCTTCGCCACGTTGACGAACCAGGGCCGGACCAGAAACCCGTAGTGCAGCCTCTCCAATAGGTCCACCCAGCGTCGGACCGTATCGACCGCGACGCCGATTTCCTGGGCGAGGTTGGAGTAAACGAGTTGCTGACCGCTCCTTTCCTCGAGCAGCAACATCAGCGTCTCCATCATCCGAAGGTCTTGGACCTGACTCACGTCGCGCAAATCCTCGCGCGCCAGTTGCTCCCGTCGCAGCGAGCGCCAACGCCGGGTGAACCGAATGTCGCGACGCAAGAACGGTTCGGGAAAACCGCCGTGCTCCCACAACGCCGCCCAATCCGCGGAGGCGATCTCCGCGGGAGGCTGGATCTCCCCTTCCGGTAACTGCGCTCGCAGGCTCTCCCCTACGCTCCAGGGATGCATGCGGTAAAGGAAATAGCGCCCCATCAGGCTGTCGCCGCCTCGGCGGAACACGTCCAGCCGCGAACTTCCCGTCACGATCAGGCGTGCCTTGTCGCCGTACGTATCGAAGAAGCCCTTGAGCAACTGCTTCCACTTGGCGTGCTTGTGCAGTTCGTCGAGGACCGCCACCGGCGGTTTGGCCCGCAGCCGATTCAGGCCGAGCGACACCGCCAGCGCCGCGGGACCCCGGAGCAGTGCGCGTCGATTGTCCGCATGGTCGTAGTTGAGGTACTCGTCGCCAACCGAACGGCACACGGTCGTCTTGCCTACCTGGCGCGGCCCGCTCACCAGCGCCATCTGGCGATGCCGCTCAAGGTGGTCACGCAGCATCGCGCCATACAAACGAGGGCGTTCCGTCATGCGGCCAATATCTCAGGCATCGTAAAATGGTCCAGACCGTTTTACGATCTCTGCTGCTTTCGGCCGGCCACGACGGCCGACCGGCCTGTTCGCCGGTTGCATCGTGGGGGCACATCGCCGATCGGAAGACCCCTGAGGTCCAGTAGATCGTGTGCGATCCGACCACCAGCCCCCGCCACCGATTCTCCCAGAAGGTCGGGCGACCCATCGCTACGCAGATCCGCCCGCGACAGCCGCCTTGCGGCGCCTGTGCTTCCTGGGCGGACGCGTGCCGGGACTCTGGCTGCGCTTGAATGCGGCAACCGTCTGAGTCCAGAGGCTGTGGCGCTTATGCCGAGCTCGGCATAAGCGCCATTCGTTTATCACCTACCGGGTTGCGGCAACGCAGGATGGTTCCAAAACCGCGCTCGAGGCCGGAAACAGTCCGAAAATGCATCACACTGTTCCCATCGCAGAACTCCTTCAGAACCCACACGAGGCTCTTGGTTTCCTTTCTGGGCGCGGTTTTGCCACAGCCCGGATATGAAACTCCGCGAAGCCTTATGAAATATCCGGGCTAGCGAGGCGCGCCTCGACCAATTCCAATCCTCATCATAGCCGGTGGCGTTGAGGAAAGCCATCACGGCAAACACCCGCCGGTCGGCGAGCGCCCAGTACTTCGCCGATGGGCCCGTTCCCTTGAGAACCTCCTCGGGGTGTTCAAAGGTCACGGGCTCCACTGCCACCCTCGGGGCGACGAGCACGCAACCGACGAAGAGTGAGGCGCCGAGGATCAAAACGGCAAGCACTCGGCGTGTTCGCATTGACCTCTTACGACGCACAACAGAAACTGGTGTATCGCAAGACCGCCTCTGGGTGAAGCTGAGATGAACGCGGATTCCAGTCCGGGGGCGAGAACAACCTGAGACGCCGCCGACCAACAGGAAGGAAACAGTTCAATTTGGCGCTTACCCCGTGCCGGATTTCATGGCCTCGCCGTACCGTCAGCTCGCTATCCACCTCCACTTGAGTTTCCACAAGCACACCCAGACCACTCTTCCGCGCGTATCACTTTTCGATACGCACGACACCCGGCACAGAGGCCGAGGATTCCAGGCACAGGGCCGGGGACGTCCGGTTCCGCTGGCTTTGGCCGAGGTCGCGTAGTAGAACCGCTGCCATGCAAAGCCGAACCCTCTGCAGATCGGCGCTCGTTTTCCTGATGGCGTGGGCAGCCGGACTGGCGGTTGGCGCTGACCTCCGATTCCGTCACCACTTTGTCGACCGTGCCTTGCCCGTCGGCGGCACACTGGTCGGTGACTATGGACTGACCGCGCTGGTTGATCTGGACCGGGATGGCGACCTGGATTTCGTCTTGGGTGGGCGCCCTTCGAAACCGTCGCGGCTCTATTGGTATGAGTTTGAGGCGGCCGATCAGTGGGTGCGCCACGAGATCGGCATCGACTACCTGTCCGATGTGGGGCTAGCGGCGCTGGACGTGGACCGCGATGGCTGGCCGGACTTGGTATGCAGCGGCGTGTGGTACCGCAATCCTGGCCAGGCCGGGCAGACCTTTGAACGGATCGTGTTCGACGAGAACGCCGCGGGGGCGCACGACGTGTTCATCGCGGACATCGACGGCGATCGCAAGCCTGATGTTGTCTTGATGGGCGACGAACGCACCAAACTCAACTCGCTTTGCTGGTTCGCCATTCCGGCCAACCCTCGGCAGCCGTGGGTGCGGCATCGGATCGGCCCGCCGGTTCACGGCGCGATTACGCCGCAAGGCGCAGCGGACCTCGATGGCGACGGGGACCTTGACGTTCTTCGCGCAGACACTTGGTACGAGAACCAGGACGGTCAAGGGCAGGAGTGGATTCCCCATCAGAATGTTCCGATGGGCCGGAAAGGCCCTTTTGGCATCTGCGTACGCACGGCGGTCGCGGACCTCGATGGCGACGGCAAGATGGAGGTCATCATCGCCGACGCCGACATCGTGGATTCCCGGGTCGCTGTGTTGAAGAACGGCGATGGCAAGGGTGGCCGCTGGGCCAAGACCGAGCTGCCTCAGAGTTTCACCTACGGTTCGCTGCACTCGCTGGCGGTGGCGGATCTCAATGCGGACGGGAGGCCCGAGATCATCGTCAATGAACAGGAGGAGTTGCTGCCGCCGGGGCGCGAGAATCCGCGGTGGATCGTTTGGGAGAATCTTGGTGGCGGCCAGTTCGCTGAACGCATTGTCCTCGACACCAAATTGGGCGGGCACGAACTGCAGGTCGGTGATGTGGATGGCGATGGTGATGTGGACATCGTCTCCAAGCCGTGGGGACCGCGTCCCTGGAATGGTGCCGGCGGCACGATGCACGTGGACTTCCTTGAGAACCTCTCCCAGCACCCAAAGGCCACCTCGGCAGGAACAGCGGGGTCACCGTCCCCGGAGCAGGCCACGATCACGCTGGGCGGGCGGTCCGTGACCGTCAAGCGGGTGGAGGCGCTGCCGTATGTCGAAAGCGAGTACACGCGGCGGTTCAAGTTCGACTCCGCCGACAACCCCAAACTCCAAGAATTGCGCCAGCGCTACCAACTCGACGCGGTGGTAGCTGTCGGTCGTGATGAGTTCGATCGTCAGGTGTATCTGCTCGATTGGGTGCATCATCGTTTCAAGAAATTCGGTCGCCCGTCGGTTGACGCGAAAGGAGCGTTGGAGATTCTCCAGGCTATCGACCAGGGACACGCGTTCTTTTGCAGTCAATACGCACATGTCTTCGTATCGGCTGCCGCCAGCCTGGGCTGGATCGACCGGGAACTGGCCTTGCGCCGTCACCGCGACCCGCCCGGCGGAGGATCGAGCGAGCACTCGACCACCGAGATTTGGTCCAACCAGTACCGGAAGTGGGTCATGATGGATCCCACGGCCAAGATGTACGTGGAGAAGGGCGGCATTCCGCTCAATGCCTACGAAATCCGGCAGGAATGGTTCCAGCGCGGAGGTCGCGATCTCGTGTTCGTGGTGGGCAAGGAGCGGCAACGGTACCGCAAGGCCGACCTGCCGATCTGGCTGGGGCGCTTCGAAGGCTTCGGGGATTTGACGGTTCCTGTGGATGAACTGGATAAGTACGGCTTCATCGGCTACATCCCGAACACGGACCTGATGGACGCGGGCCTGGACTACGGGCAGATGTTTATCGTGAAAGACCAACTCTGCGAGGGCACCCGTTGGCATAGCCGCACTGTGCCGCTCAATCCCGCCAGCGATCCTTACTTTCCGATCGGTCAAGTCGCGCTGAGGTTGGACGCCGAGGGGGACAGCATTCGTGTCACGCTCCGGACGATGACGCCCAACTTCAAGGCTTATCAGGCGCGACTGGATGGTGGCCCCTGGAGTGCGACCGGTGAGAGCCTGATGTGGAGCCCGCACCCGGGGCTGAACCGACTGGAAGCCAGAACGATGAACCAGTTTGGAATCGAGGGCCCGCTCGCGACGGTCGAGATCGAACGCTGACGTGGGCTGACCTTCGTCGGCACAGGGGGGGCGATCCCGACAGGACATGCCCCAGGAACCGCGGAGAATTGCCCGTGATGAACTTCCCAACCGGCGAGTCGAGAGTGATTGGCGCTTTTCCGAACTTGGGTCTGGAATCGTTTTCGACTCTCGTCGGTTGGGAGGACGCGCTGCTCATCTTGGAACCGTCGCGCCGATGAAGCCGCCGCCGGTCAACGGCCTGGATCCGACCTCGGCCCGCTGGGGAGCCACCGCGGCGCACAACGCCTGTTCGACCACGTTGTTGGTCGGATCGATAGCGGGATTGGTGATGAATTGAAAATAGGCTTCGCCGTGCTTGGCGAACCGTTCGGCCATATTCCACACCAGTCGATGGAACGGCCCCCCTGAGGCTGGGATGGCCGCCTTCCAGATTTGCTCGTGCGCCTGGTCCAGTTCGGCCTCAAAGGCTCGGGTGCTCAGTTGATCCTTGCGGTGGAGGGTCCAGAACAAGGTCTTCAGGCCCTCGAGCAATCGCTGGCCATAGCGCTGGACGGCCGCATCGGGAAATTCGCAGAGGTATTTGACGTCCCGGATCAAGTGGGCCAGACAGAACTGCACCAGCAGCGAACATTGGCGGGCGTATTTGCGGTAGGCGGCGTAATAGTCACAGCCCAGAATCCCTTTGTAGTCGTCGCCCAGGATGCGCATCAGAACCTCGGTGCCGCGGGAGCGGTCGATTTTGAAGACGACAAAACTGGCGGCGCGAAAACACCAGATCCAATAGCGTTGGCCATTTTCTTTGTGCCCGGTCTCATCGCTGTTGAGGTGAGTCTGCTGCGGCAACAGTTCGATGAGCTCGCCATAAGGCGGCCCGAAGGCCTGGCCGGCTTTGCGGAGTAGTTTGGCGACGTAGCCCCGAGAAACCTGGACGCCCACGACATCCTGGAAGAAGTCTCGAATGCCACTGTACGAGGCGTGGATTCGGCCCTTGAGGTAAGCGACCAGGCTGGTCAAGCGCGGTCCGAACAAGCCCGCCTTGACGAGGTGCTTGGGCAACGGTGCCTGGTGATAAGAGCCGCAGTCATAGCACCAAATTCTGTAAGCGGTGTACTCGAAAACCTTGAAAGGTTCTTCCACCAGTTGGATCTGTTGGATGGTCCGTTGGTGTTCCTGTCCCTCAACCGAAGCAATTCGGTGGGAGGGATTGACCGGACATTGCTTGAGGCGATAAGGAATCCGATGATCGACTTGATCGGGAGCAAAAGCAGGCCGCTCGTGCTTGGGATGCCCCTTTTGGCCGCCAATCCGTCGCTTGGACTTTTTCTCCCGCCGCGTCCCCTTGGGCTTCACAATGTCACTGGAAGGCGGCTTGGACGAATTGCCCGAATGCTTCCGAGCGGCCGCCAACTGGGCCACCAAGCGGGCGTTTTCGGCTTCCAACTCGGCGACCCGGGCTTGGAGTTGCGCGTTGTGTTCGCGCAGGTGAGCGATTTCCTGTTCCTGCTCGCGCGGAGGTCGTTTGCGGGAAAACCACCCCATGGCTAGGCCTCCTGGCGAAGCACGGCGCGGAAGTCCGCCCGCAATGGATAGATCCACACCGTCTTGACCGGCAGCGCTTGCGCAAACGTCCGATCATTGCGTCCCCGTCCCTGGGTTTGACCGACACACACCCAGAACCATGTTTACACGGTGGAGCACTTTCAGGTGGTGTTTTTGAACACAAGACGGCGTTTGATTGGGATGCAGAATCTCTCGCAAGGTGCTTTGGATAAGCTACTTGTGCATCCGAGAGAGGTGTTTCGGCGGGCCATAGCCGTCGGCGCGGCT